>JACCZY010000094.1 GCA_013695685.1 Geodermatophilaceae bacterium
GCCATCGAGTCGACGACGAAGACCGCGACACCCGCGGCGACGGCGAGGATCCCCAACGCCACCGCCAGAATGACTTCGAGCACCGTGCCTCCCTAGATGACCACGAGCGAGACGACGAGCGTCTGCAGCAGCACCGCCGGCAGCAGGACAACCCAGGCGATCTCCTCGAACCGGTCCACCCGCACCACCGGCCATCGCCATCGTGCCCACACCAGAAGCGCGAGGACGGCGAGCGTCTTGGCCAGCCACCACAGCCACGACGGCAGCAGCGGACCGGCCCCGCCGCCCAGGAACAGCGGTACCGACATCCCGGCCGCCGCTGCCAGCCAGGCGTAGCGGCCGATGAGGACGACCAGCCTGTCCACACCGGACAGTTCGGCCAGTACGCCGCCGGCTGCGTCGGCTCCGACCGGATGGGAGAACGGGCCCCAGAACGAGAACCCCAGCGCGGCGATCAGGAACACGGCGAACGCCACCGGCATCCACACGACGAACCACAGCCCATCCTGCGCGGCGGCGACCTGCACGACGTCGAGCGACCCGGCGCCGAGTGCAGCGGTGATGAGCGCGAGCATCATCGGCAGCTCGTAGGCGAGCGCCTGCGCCAGGAACCGGTACCCGCCCACCAGTCCGAGTGCGGAGTTCGCGCCCCAGCCGGTGAGCCAGAGCGCCGCCCACAGCAGGGTCTCGGCGGCGTTGAACCACACCACGCCGACCTCGGAGCGCACGACCGGCGTCTGCCCGATAGGGACGACCGCGGCGGCCAGTACGGCGGTGAGGAACAGCGTGCCGCCCCCGACTCGCCAGAGCAGCGCGTCGGGGTGCACTGTGCGCCGTCGTCGTACGACGAGCAGCCGAGCCGCCTCCTGTACCGGCTGCACCAGCGTCAGGCCGGTCACCGGACGACCGGCCGCGGCATCGCCGAGCGCCGCGGACATCGAGGCGGCCGCCGCCGCCACGAGCAGCAGCCCGAACGGCAGCAGCAACGCACCCCACAGCAGCAGCCCGTCAGACACGCCGGCCACCCGAGACCAGGGCCCCCGACAGCCACGGGTCGAGACTCGCGACGAGCAGTCGGGCCGCGCTCAGCTCGGTGCCGGTCAGCAACTCGGTCAGCAGACCGGAAATGTCCTCGGCCGGTGCGGCCGCCGGTGGATCGGCGCCGGTGTCCACGGCCGCGACCGCATCGGTCAGCCACTGCCGATAGCGCGCGGTGACATCCACCCCGCCGTTGCCTGCCACCCCGGCGCACATCCGAGCCAGCGTGCTCGAGCGGCCCACCCGGCGGTGCAGCCGTCGAAGCGCTTGATGCGTCTGTGCCGGGGGCTCGGCGCTCAGCAGGTCGTCACGGATCCGCTGTGCACGCAGCCGCTCGGCCTCCCAGCCCGCGACGGCCAGCAGCCGGGTCAGCGAGTCCAGCCGCGCGGCGGCACCCGCCCGCGCCGGCCCGACCGAATCGGCAGCGGCGAGCCAGAACCCGGCTGCCGGCGTCTCGCCGCCGATCCGGGAGACTTGGGCGTCGGCGAGCACGTCACCCTGCATCCGGCTGTGCACGACGAGCCCGGCCGGCCACCAGGGCAAAGCCGGCCCCCAGGGTAGGTGCAGCACGTCCAGCTGAAGTCCGTCACGGTCCGGTTCGCGGTCGGCCATCTGCAAGCCGGCCGGCATATCCATGTCCATGTCCGATTCACTCAGCAGCGGAGGCCGCCGCGAGGCAGCGTCCGCGCGCTGCCGGCTCAGCTCGCGCAGCTGTCCCGCTGCACCGTCCAGCTCCGCTGCGGCGTACTCCGGATCGCTCAGGTCGAACCGGGCCCGTGGTCCGGGCAGCTGCTCCCAGACGCGGTCGGCGAACTGCTCCAGCGGACCGCCCGCAACCGCGAGGATGTCCGCGTCAGCCGGCGAGTCGGCCAAGGGGCAGCCGCGCTCGCGGAGCACCCGTTCCAGCGCCAGCCGTGCCCCGGTTCCACCGGGCGCCTCGATCAGGAGTACGTGCGGACGTGCGAATGCGAACCGGCTCAAGTCCATCGCAGCGCGCCTTCCCGCCAGGCATAGAGAACACCGACCAGCAGGACCGCCAGGAAGCCGAACATCTCCACGACCGCGGACAGGCCGATGTCGGCCACCACCAACGCCCACGGGTACATGAAGACCATCTCCATGTCGAAGGCCAGGAACAACAGGGTCACGGCGTACCAGCGGACGTGGTAGCGGGAGACGGCGTGCTCCGTCGGGGCGTGGCCGGACAGAAACGGCTCGGCGACCAGCGGGTCACGGCCGACCGACACGAACATCCCGACCGCGTACAGAACGCAGAGCACCGCCGACGCCACGATGAGCAGGACCAGGGCAGCCCCCAGTTCAGCCACGTCACACCTCCCAGTCCGCGTAGGCCGGTACCCTACCCCCAGGGGGTATTACGAATATAGTCGGGCAGAGGATCGTTGCCCCGGCGGCGGTACCCCGGGCAGCGATCCTGTTCTCAGCCCTCGAGCAGCTCCTCCATGGTCGCGATCTCCGCCGTCTGGCTCTGCTCAATCTGCTCGGCGAGTTCGACCGCGTCGGCGTACTGTCCGTCGGCCTGTTCCGTCTGTGCCATCTGCACGGCCCCGGTGTGGTGCTCGATCATCGATTCGAGGAACAGCTCGTCGAACTCCGAACCGGTCCAGGCCTCCAT
>JACCZY010000102.1 GCA_013695685.1 Geodermatophilaceae bacterium
GACCGCCACCGAGGGATGGTTCTTGGCCCCCGCCCGGATCAGGGCCGGCCCGCCGATGTCGATCTGCTCGACGACATCGTCCTCACCGGCACCGGAGGCCACGGTTTCGCGGAACGGGTAGAGGTTCACCACGACGAGGTCGAACGCCTTGATACCGAGCTCCTCCAGTTGCGTCCGATGACCTGCTTTGCGCCGGTCGGCCAGGATTCCGGCGTGTACGGCGGGGTGCAGCGTCTTGACCCGTCCGTCGAGGCACTCGGGAAACCCGGTCAGCTCCTCGACGGCGGTCACCGCCACGCCGACGTCACGCAGCCGGGCGGCTGTCGATCCCGTGGACACGACCTGCACGCCCGCGGCGGACAGGGCCGACCCGAGTTCGGCCAAGCCGGTCTTGTCGTAGACGCTGATCAGCGCCCGGCGGATCGCCACAACACTCACGGCATGGTGACCTTTCTCCCGGTGACGCAGTAACCCTCGCGCAACATCCGCCCGACGACGTCGACGAGCATCAGGCGCTCGGCGAGCTTGATCCGCTCGTGCAGGCTCTGCTCGTCGTCGTCGTCGTTCACGTCGACCGCCCGCTGCGCGACGATCGGTCCGGTGTCCACGCCGGCGTCGACGAGGAACAACGTGCAGCCGCTGACCTTGACGCCGTGGGCGAGCGCGTCCCGAGGCCCGTGCATGCCGGGAAAGGACGGCAGCAGGGCCGGGTGGCTGTTGACGAACCGGCCTCCGAAGCGGTCCAGGAACGCGGGACCGGCGAGCCTCATGAAGCCGGCCGAGACCACGAGATCCGGCCCGAAGGCGGTGCACTCCTCGGCCAGTGCACGGTCCCAAGCCGCCCGGTCGCGGTGGTCGGCGACCCGGCAGACGAACGTGGGTACGCCGGCCCGCTCCGCCCGGCGCAGTCCCTCACAGCCGTCCCGGTCGGCGCCGACCGCGACCACCACCACGCCGTACGACGGGTCGGCTGCGGCATCCAACAGGGCCTGCAGGGTGCTGCCGGTCCCGGAGACCAGGACGACCAAGCGAGCGGGCACGCGCAGAGCCTCCACGACGCGTCGGCACGGCGCCGAGCCGGGTTCCGGCCGTGCGGGCACTGCAAGACCGGAGGGACGGAACCCGGCAGGCTGAACGACGCCACCCTAGCCGCCGCGGCGCTCCCGCCAGCGCAGCATGCCGGCGGTGAGTCCGGCCACGATTGCGAGTTCGACGGCTGCGTAGGCGGCGACTACCCAGCCACTCGGCCCGACGGTGGCCAGCCGACCCGAACCGAGCGGACCTCCCGCCGCGTACGCCGCAACACCGAGGAGTGCGCCCACCAGCACACCGCACAGGGCAGCCCAGGCCGCCGCCGGGAACGGGCCGCGCTCGTCGTCGGCGTCCAGGTGGCGGATCAGGACCACGCCTATCGCGATGCCGGCAAGGACCGGTATGGCCAAGGCGGCGAAGGGTGGCTGATCCCCCTCGGGGAGCGCAGCCAGCAGCGGCAACGCGGGCACCGTGTCCAGGTGCACGTCGAACGCGCCGACCACTGTCCCCCGCCCGATGGAGAAGCCCGGCCCCACCCCCAGCGACGCGGCGAACACGATGGCGTTAGGCAGCAGGATCAAACCGACCAGCGCCAGGCCGGCGCCCCCCGTCCACGTCGGCGCCACCGCGCGGGACAGTTCGGCGTACCGGCCGGTGTCGACGGACAGGGCGACCGCCACGGCGACGGCGCCACCGGCGACGAGGGCCAGGCAGCCGGCTGCCACCGCCGCCGCAATGGCCCGGCGCGGGCCGGGGATCCTGGCGAGCGGAAGCCGGCCGAGACCAGCCACGCGCACGACCCCGATGGTGCTGGCCGCCGCTGCCAGCAGGCCGGCTCCGACACCGGCGCGCAGAGGTTGCACGCTGGCGGCGTCGCTGCTGGCCAGGGTGGTCAGCAACACCGCGAGGACGGCGTAGACGATGGTGACGGCGGCGGCGGCTTCCCCGATCTCCGGCAGGGTCTTCACGCCGCGACGACGCGCGACCGCCGCACCTGCTCGCATCAGCAGCCAGGCGGGCAGCGCGGTGAGACCGAGCGGGAGGAGGCCGAGCACTCCCCAGTCCACCGTGAGACTCGCCCCGTGCGCGAGCAAAAAGGCCTGGAGCGCGATCTGCGCGGCCTGGGCGGCGCCCGCGCCCGTACGGTCGTCCACCAGCCAGCCGGCGAGGACCAGCGCCACGACGGCCAGTACGCCGACCGACATGGCCCAGAGGGCGGCCACCGATGCGGTCAGCACGGTGCCGAACTCGCGCGGTGGCGTGTCCTTCGCCGCTGCCGTACGCCGCAGCCGGGAGGCGCTGTCGAGAACGTCGGTCATGGGCTCGGCTCCGTCCAGGCGTTCGGAACCGGAGCGGATGCGGCGAAGGCGAACGGGAGGGGGGTCAAGCGCACGACCCCACCCTGACAAAACACCGCGCCGTCGGCCCTCAGGCGCGCCGGGCGGTGCGGCGGCCGCGCCTCCCTCGTTCCATGATCATGAGCACTGCGACCGGTCGGGGTCGCTGGGCGGCTGCGACTGCGGATCGGCGCTCGGCATCGATGCTGTGCCCGAGCTATCGGTGCCAGCGCCGGGCTGGACGGGTGGCGGGTAGCCGCCGGGACCGGACTTCGACTGCTGGGGGTCTGGGGCGCCGTACTGGCCGCCCTGCGGGGACTGCGGCGGCTGGGCGCCGTACTGGCCGCCCTGCTGCGGCGGCTGTGACTGTGGCGACTGAGGGGGTTGACCGCCGTACTGGCCACCACCCTGCTGGGACTGCGGCGGCTGGGACTGCGGCGGCTGAGCGCCGTACTGACCACCCTGCGGGGACTGCGGCTGCTGGGACTGCGGCGACTGAGGGGGCTGAGCGCCGTACTGGTCACCCTGCTGGGACTGCGGCGGGTGAGCGCCGTACTGGCCACCTTGCTGCTGCTGCGCGCCATACTGCCCGCCCTGCTGCTGCGAATGCTGTGACTGCGGCGGCTGAGCGCCGTACTGGCCGCCCGCCGGTCCACCCTGCTGGCCGTACCCGCCAGGCCCCTGCGGTGGGCCGCCGAAAGCGGGTCCGCCGCCCGGACGGCTCCCCGACGAGCCGAACTTCGCACCGGACTTCATCTCCGCCAGCAGCGACATCACCGCGAACGCGGTCATGGCAACGAGCGCGATGAAGCAGACGATCACACCGAAGCTGGGGCCGATGTCGACGCCGGTGGACTCGGCACTCTCGAACGTGAGCCACCGCAGGAGCACGATCACGGTGGCCAGACCGGAGAGTACGACGGCGATGAGCGAGACCGGGAACGGCATCTTCGGAAGCTTGATCCCAAAGGCCTTGATCGCCACTACGGCGAGCGCGGCAAAGATGAGCAGCGCAGCGATGATCCCAGCGCTGAACCGCCAGCCGATGAGGGTCTCGCTCGAGCTCCCACCCGGTATGTCGAAGCCGGGAAGGTCGAAGACGTCCCCGAGGTCCGTGCTGATCGAATACCACGGCAGGAACGTCGCGATGAGGGCAATGACCCCCGCGATGAGGAAGCCGTAGTCGTTGGTCTTCAGAGCTTTCGGGTTGAAGCCGCCGGACTTCGCCGGGCGCTGCTGGCCGAATCCCGGCCCTCCTGAGCCCTGCTGTCCTCCGCCGTAGCCCTGCTGGCCGTAGGGCTGCCCACCGGGTTGCGGGTACCCGCCGCCGGGAGCCGGTCCGCCCTGGCCGCCGGGACCGCCGTACCCACCGGGTCCGCCCTGGCCGCCGCTGGGACCGCCGGGACCGCCATACCCACCGGGTCCGCTGGGACCACCCTGGCTGCCGGGTCCGCCCTGGCCACCGCTGGGACCGCCGTACCCACCCTGGCCGCCGCTGGGACCTCCCTGGCCGCCGCCGGGTCCACCCTGCTGGCCCCCGGGTCCACCCTGGCCGCCGCCGGGACCGCCGTACCCTCCGGGTCCGCCCTGGCCACCGCTGGGACCGCCGTACCCACCCTGGCCGCCGCCGGGACCTCCCTGGCCACCGCCGGGACCGCCGTACCCTCCGGGTCCGCCCTGGCCGCCGCTGGGACCGCCGTAGCCTCCCTGCCCGTATCCACCCGGCGGCTGTCCGCCGCTGCCCGGTGCACTCATGACTGCCAGCTCCTGTCGGTCAATCGTCGGTACTCACAAGTTCCACGCGTGCCACCGCGCACGGGATCAGCATGCTGTGTGCGCTGATCAAACGGCAAGCACCGCGCCGACGCCGACGCCGGTGTCAGCCGGCGATCTCCCGCATCAGCGCGGCGGCTTCGCTGGGGGTGCGCCCGACCCGAACTCCGGCCGCCTCCAGCGCCTCCTTCTTGGCCTGGGCGGTCCCCGACGAGCCGGACACGATCGCACCCGCATGACCCATGGTCTTGCCCTCCGGCGCGGTGAATCCCGCAACGTAACCGACGACCGGCTTGGTCATCGACGCCGAGATGAACTCGGCCGCCCGCTCCTCGGCGTCCCCCCCGATCTCGCCGATCATGACCACCGCATCGGTCTCCGGATCGTCCTGAAACGCCTGCAGGCAGTCGATGTGCGTCGTACCCACCACCGGATCGCCGCCGATGCCGACGGCGGTGGAGAAACCGATGTCGCGCAACTCGTACATCATCTGGTAGGTCAGCGTGCCGGACTTGCTGACCAGCCCGATCCGGCCGGCTCCGGTGATGTTCGCCGGGATGATCCCGGCATTGGACTTGCCCGGGCTGATGATGCCCGGACAGTTGGGGCCGATGATCCTGGTGGACGTTCCCTGCGCGGCGGCCCAGAAGGCGGTCGAGTCGTGCACCGGGATGCCCTCGGTGATGACGACAGCCAGCCCCATGCCCGCCTCGATGGCCTCCAGGACGGCCGCCTTGGCGAACTTCGGCGGGACGAAGATCACGGCGACGTCAGCGCCGGTCTCGGCAACGGCCTCGGCCACCCCGTTGAATACTGGTACGACGGTGCCGTCGACGTCGACCTGCTGACCCCCCTTGCCCGGTGTCACGCCACCGAGGATGCGGGTGCCGGAGGCGAGCATTCGGCTCGTGTGCTTGCGGCCCTCCGAGCCGGTCATGCCCTGGACGATGACCGAGCTGGACTCGGTGAGGAAGATTGCCACGCGGTAGGACCCCCTACGCCCGAGAAGCCAGTTCGGCGGCCCGCCGAGCGGCGCCGTCCATCGTGTCGGCCTGCTCGACCAGGTGGTGCGCGGCCTCGTCGAGGATTCGCCGGCCCTCCTCGACGTTGTTGCCGTCCAGCCGGACCACGAGCGGTTTGGTGGCATCGGCCCCGAGCATCGCCAATGCCTGCACGATTCCCGTCGCCACCTCGTCGCAGGCGGTGATCCCACCGAAGACGTTGACGAACACGCTCTTCACGCCCGGGTCACCGAGAATGATGCCCAGGCCGTCGGCCATCACCTGCGCCGAAGCACCGCCGCCAATGTCGAGGAAGTTCGCCGGCTTCACCCCGCCGTACTCCTCGCCGGCGTACGCCACCACGTCCAGCGTGCTCATGACCAGCCCGGCGCCGTTGCCGATGATGCCCACCGCACCGTCGAGTTTGACGTAGTTCAGTCCCTTGGCCACCGCCTCGCGCTCCAGCGGGTCTACGGCACTGGCGTCGTCGAGGTCGGCGAACTCCGGGTGCCGGAAGTCGGCATTCCCGTCGAGGGTGACCTTGCCGTCCAGAGCGATGATCGTGCCGGCCGGATCCTGCACGAGCGGGTTGACCTCGACCAGGGTGGCGTCGGCACCGGTGAAGACCGTCCACAGCTTCTGCGCCACGTCGACGACCTGGTCGGCAACGGCTTCCGGAAACCTCGCAGCCGCCACGATCTCCCGCGCCTTGGCCTCGTCCACTCCGGTCCGGGCGTCGATCGGGATTCGGGCCAGGGCCTGCGGATTGTCGACGGCGACCTGCTCGATCTCGACCCCACCCTCCACCGAGGCCATCGCCAGGAACGTGCGGTTGGACCGGTCGAGCAGGTAGGAGAAGTAGTACTCCTCCGCAATGTCGCTGGCCTGCGCGATGAGCACGCGGTGCACGGTGTGCCCCTTGATGTCCATCCCCAGAATGTTCCGAGCCTCGGCCTCGGCCCCGGCCGGGTCGTCGGCGAGTTTCACACCACCGGCCTTCCCGCGGCCGCCGGTCTTCACCTGCGCCTTGATGACGACCCGACCGCCGATCGCCTCTGCGGCCGCACGGGCCTCCTCCGGCGTCGTGGCCACCGCCCCACGCAGCACCGGTACGCCGTACTGGGCGAACAGGTCCCGCGCCTGGTACTCGAACAGGTCCATGGGATTCCCTCTGTGACGACTGTGCTGCCTCGATCGACCGGGTACTCGCTGGGCGCAGACTAGCGAGGAGCTTCCGTGGTCTCGCGCTCAGCATCGGACGTCCCGACGTTCGAGCGCACCCACTCGACAATGGCCGACGTCGTGGCACCGGGGGTGAACACCTTGGCAACGCCGAGCTTCTCCAGTTCGGGAATGTCGTCCTCCGGGATGATCCCGCCGCCGAATACGACGATGTCCCGAGCATCCTCGGCATCGAGCAGCTTCATGATCCGGGCGAAGAGCGTCATGTGCGCCCCGGACAGCACCGACAGGCCGACGCAGTCGGCGTCCTCCTGGATGGTGGTCTGCACGATCTGCTCCGGTGTCTGGTGCAGGCCGGTGTAGATGACCTCCATGCCGGCGTCGCGCAGGGCGCGGGCGACGATCTTGGCGCCGCGGTCATGACCGTCCAAGCCCGGCTTGGCGATTACGACGCGGATGCGCTCACTCATCTCGGGCAACCTCTTTGCGGTCGGCGGCAGCCAGCGGGGTAGTGGCTGGAAGCCTATCTATGCCCCGGCATCGGCAGTGGCGGTCGACTGGATTGAGGGCCGCTCGCGCGCAGGCAGTAGCGAGCCAACGCTGCGAAAGCGAGACCCGCGAGCAGCTGAAGCAAGCCGCCCGGCGCGATCACCAGGTCGGCGTACCGACCGGCCTCGAGCAGGACACGCAGTGCTGCGGACAGGAAGTAGGCGGCCAGTCCGACCAGGACCCCCACCGTGGCCAACCGCGGCCGCAGCGTGGCGGCGAGCAGCGCGAGTGTGAACACCGCGGCGGCGAGCAGCACACCACCGAGCAGATCCAGGCCCAGCCGATCAAGCAGCGAGACCGAGCCGGCGACCTGCACGGTGGTGCGGTAACCGATCACGTCCTCGATGATCTGGTCCGGCGCATCCTGCGGCCGCGCCGCCACGGCGAGCACGCCTACCAGGCCGACGAGCGCGGCCAGCCCCATGACGCGGGGCCGCTGACCGTCGAAGTCGCCGCTGTCGTCCATCGTCGTCCCAGACCAGGCGACCAGCGTGAGGACGAGGGCGAACGCCAGCAGCACGTACGCCAACAGCTGTCCCCACACGCCGGCCAGCGGCTCGACGGTGGAAGTGACCAGCCGCCGGCCGAAAAAGACCTCCACGGCGCGGTGAGCCTCGGCACCCTGCAGCTGGTACAGCTCACCGACGGCCAGCCCGATCCCCAGCGCCCCGGAAGCGGCGAGCACGGCGAGGCCGAGCCGCGGCAGCTTGCCCAGCACGACGGATCCACCGGCCGCCGCGACGACGCCGGGCCACAGCAGGGCCGCGCCGATGTCGAGCGGTCCGCGCGGAGGGTCGACCTGGACGCCGCCGACGTCGGCGTACGGCAGGAATCGGACGGCTACCAGCAGCAGGCTCGCGAGGATCGCCACCACCGCAGCGGCCCGCGCCACGGCGGGGACCGGGCCCACGATGTGGGCGGGCGCGGTCGCGGCGGCGGGCGCGGTCGCGGCACCTTTCGCGGCCGTCCTCACGAACTCACGATCTCCGTCGCTCGGGGGCTTCACCGTCGGTCGTCCGAACTGCTGCGCGGTCGGTCAGCCGACGGTAGCAAGCCGGACGATCCGCACCCCCTCCCGTCACTGTGACGTGGACCGGCTGGTCAGTCGTCGTGAGCGCCGGCGGCGCGTCGCCCGGGCGCTCTCATCAATGAGCGGTAGCTTTCGCTGGCGTGAACACTGTCGTCGTACGGGCCATCTCGGCCGACGAACACCGCACGTTCCTGCAGGGCCACGGCCGCGCGAGCTTCCTCCAGACCCCGGCCTGGGCCGCGGTCAAGAGCGACTGGCGAGGTGAATCGATCGGGTGGGTCGAAGGCGGACGGCTCCGCGGTGCAGCGCTCGTGCTCTACCGGCGGCTGCCGCGGCTACGTCCCTCGTTCGCCTATCTGCCGGAGGGCCCCGTGATCGACTGGGCGTCGGACGACCTGGCTGCGCAGCTGGCCGGGCTCGCCGCGCATGCGAAGGGGCAGGGCGCGTTCGCCGTCCGCATCGGCCCCCCGGTCGCGTGCCGCATCTGGGAGGCACGAACGGTCAAGAAGTCCCTGGCCCAAGCCGGAGTGCGCCACCTGCGGCAGGTCGAACCCGACCTGCACCCGGCGGCCGGTCGCCGGGTGCGTGAAGTGCTGAGATCCGCAGGATGGCAGCCGTCGCCGGACTGTGAGGGGTTCGGGATGGGTCAGCCGCAGCACGTCTTCCAGGTACCGCTGGCTGGGCGCAGCGAGCAGGACGTGCTCGCCGGCATGAACCAGATGTGGCGACGCAACATCGCCCGGGCCGCCCGCGAGGGCGTCCGTGTCAGCACTGGGACCCGCTCGGACCTGTCCGACTTTCACCGCGTGTACGTCGAGACCGCTGAGCGTGATCACTTCACGCCCCGCCCCACGTCGTACTTCCAGCGGATGTACGACGCGCTGGATGCCGACGACGCGTCCGCCATCACGCTGTATCTCGCCCACCACGAGGACGACCTTGTCGCGGCGGCTCTGGGCGTGCAGGTCGGTGACCACGTCTGGTACTCCTACGGCGCGTCGACCACACGCAAGCGGGAGGTTCGCGCCTCGCACGCGATCCAGTGGCGGATGCTGCGGGACGCGCTGGCCGCGGGGGCTGCGGTCTACGACCTCCGTGGGATAACCGGCACCCTCAACGAGGACGACCCGCACGTCGGACTCACGCGCTTCAAGGTGGGCACCGGAGGTCGTGTCGTCGAGTACGTCGGTGAGTGGACGCTGCCGATCTCGCGGCCGCTGACGTCGGTGTTCAACCTGTATCTGCGTAGACGAGCAGGTGCCTGACCGTGCCGCTGACCCTGAGGGTGGACGAGCAGCGGTGGTGTGCCCATCTGCGCGACGTCGTCCGCCGGCATCCGGGCGTGGTGCCTGTCGCCAAGGGCAATGGCTACGGTTTCGGCGTACGCCGGCTGGCCGGGCTGGTGTCGGCGCTGGGCTCGGAGATGCTCGCGGTGGGCACCTACGACGAGCTGTCCCAGGTCCGGGGACAGTTCGGTGATGACCTGCTCGTGCTCTCACCGTGGCGGCCGTTCCTGCCGGGGGCACCCGCCGATGATCGCGTCGTCCACACGATCGGTCGGCCGGCGGATCTGCCGGCACTCGCGAGGCTGGGAGGCCGGCCCCGGGTTCTACTCGAGGGTCTGACGTCCATGCGGCGGCACGGATTGACGCCTGCGCAGATGGCCGGCCTGGACCGCTCCGGTGTCCGGGTCGAGGGGCTCGCGCTGCACCTGTCGCCACAGTGCGACCACCTGTCCCAGGTGGAGTCATGGCTCGCGCTGGAGAGGTGGAGGCGCGTCTTCGTGTCGTATTTGACCGAGCGCGAACTGGCCGAGCTTTCCGCCCGCCATCCCGGGGTCGAGTTGCGTCCTCGCGCCGGCACCGGCCTGTGGCTCGGCGACCGCGGAGCGTTGTCCGTGACGTCCACCGTCCTTGACGTGCACGCGGTGCGCCGCGGCGAACGGGCGGGCTATCGCCAGCGCTGGGTGCCCACGGACGGGCACCTGGTGGTCGTTGCGGGCGGCACCGCGCACGGCGTGGGCCTCAGGGCACCCACAGCCGGACCGACGATGCGCGATCGCGCGGCTGCGTTGGCGAAGGGTGGTCTGGAGGCGGCCGGGCTCGCCCTCTCACCCTTTCGGATCGGCGGGCGACAGCGCTGGTTCCTCGAGCCCCCGCACATGCAGGTCAGCCTGCTCATCGTCCCCGCCGGAACGTCACCGCCCTCGGTGGGCGAGGAGATCCCCGTCGAGTCACGCTTCACCACGACCATCTTCGATCGGGTGGTGACGACGGAGGGCGTCGAGCTGAGTCACAGCGCCGCCTCGGCCGCTGAGATCTGTGGCACCGCGTGGAACCCTAGGAATCCTAGCAATCCTAGGAACGCCAGCGAGACGGCAGCCGCGGACGCACGATCGCGATGACGACGCGCAGCTCACGGCTGCGCATGAGCACGAGTACGCCGACGTAGACCGCAGCTACCGTGCCGGCCACGGCCGCCACCCGCCACGCGGTCACCGCCACACCGGCGTCCTCCGGTACGTCGGCGAGGCCCGTCGCGACGACGACCGCGGCACCGACGGCGGCGGCGGCGAGCACCCGGCCGGCGGTTGCCGAGACCGCTGGCAGCGCCACCGCCCCGTGCCGGCGTCCCAGCAGGTAGACGAGCAGGCCGGCACCCACCACGAGGGACAGCGAGGTGGCCGCCGCGAGGCCCGGGACTCCGTACCGAACGCCCAGGGTCAGGTCGCCCACAACGTTCACCACCATGCTGACTACCGAGACGAGCACCGGCGTACGGCTGTCACCGACCGCGAAGCATGCACGTGAGGCGATCGAGCGCACCGCGATCCCGACCGCGGAGACGGCGTACACGGCCACGGCTGTCGCGGTCATCCGCACGGCGTCATTGCCGAAGTCCCCCCGGCCGAACATGAGGTCGACGATCGGCTCCGCGGCCACAACCAGCAGGACCACGACCGGCGTCAGGATGACGAGCATCACGCTGAGGGCACGCCCCACCAGGTCACGCAGCTTGGCGCGGTCGTCCGCGGCCCCGACCGCGCTGAACGCCGGGTACAGCGCCGCGACCACGGTGACGACCAACAGCGAATCGACCAGCGTGACGATCCGCCAGCCGAAGCTGAGCGCGGCGATGACACCCTCACCCTGACCGGATCCGATCGCCCGGTCGACGAGGGTGTTGACGTTGACAACGGCGCTGCCCAGCAACAACGGCGGGGTCAGCCGCAGCACCTCACGGACGTCGTCGTCGCGCAGCGCCAGCCGGGGTCGCAGCCGCAGGCCGACTGCCTGCACCGCCGGCAGCTGGACGATCATCCGGGTCGCCGAGCCCACGACGAAGCCCACCCCGAGGGCTTCGATGCCGTACCGAGGGCCGAACCACACCGCCGCCGCGATCATGGCGAGGTTGAACGGCACGCCCTGGATACCGGACCCGAAGAAGCGGCCGTGTGACTGCGCGGCGGCGGCGAGCAGGTCCGTCACGGCGATGAACACGGTCGCGACCAGCACGATCCGGGTCAGTGACGCAGCCAGCTCACGGGTGCCGCTGTCGAACCCCGGTGCCAGGACCGTGATGACGGTCTCGGCGGCCACGAACATCACGACCGATCCTGCGAGCAGGACCACCACGGTCACCGTCAGGGCGGTCTGCACGGTCCGGTGCGCGCGTTCCGGATCACCGGCGTGGGCCGCACGGCTCACCGGAGGCACGATGGCGCGGGCCACCGCCCCGGCGACCAGGGCGAGCACCAAATTCATGACACCCTGGGCAACCAGGTACGCGTCCACCATGGCCCCCGCGCCGAAGACCGCGGCGATCGCTGCATCACGGACGAAGCCCAGCACCTGGCTGATCGCCGTCAGCGACACCAGCAACGCCGCCGCCCGGGCGACCCCTCGCCGAACCGCCACGTCTCAGCCGCTGGCAGAGAGATCGAGGATGCTGATCACGGTTGCCTATCATGCTGCCAGCAGACCTGCGCCACGCGCGGATGAGGAAGCGGGGGACAGCTTGGCCGCCGGACCGCCAGCCGTCGTCATCGGTCTGGGATCCATCGTTGGGCTGCAGACCGCGCGCATCCTCGCCTCCCGGAACGTCCGCGTCGTCGGTGTCACCGGCAACCGGCGACACTTCGCCGCCAGGACGCGGGCCTGCGAACACGTCGTCCAAGCCGACGTCGACGGCGAGCAGCTGTTGGACGCTCTGGCTGAGTTGGGGCCGGGCCTGGGCGGTGAAGCCGTGCTCTACCCGTGCACGGACTTCTCCGTGCTCACCGTCTCGGCGCATCGCCACCGCCTGGCCCCCTGGTACCGCGTGGTGCTGCCGCTGGACGACGTGGTCCGCACCCTGACCGACAAGGTGAGGTTTGCCGAGCATGCGCAGCGGTGCGGTCTCCCCGTGCCGACGACGTTCACGCTGCGGTCACGAGATGACGCGCGGTACGCCGCCTCGCAGCTGCGCTATCCGGTGGTGCTCAAGCCCGGCCTCAAGTCACCGCTGTGGAAGAGTCAAACGAGCGCCAAGGCCCTGCGCGTTGCCAGTGCCGACGGCCTGCTCAAAACGTACGACCGGGTGGGGCGGTGGGCGGAGTCACTCGTCGTGCAGGAGTACGTCGACGGCGGCGACGACGAACTGTTCACCGTCAATGCGTACTTCGGCGCCGACGGCCTGCCGCTGGTCACGTTCGTGACGCGTAAGGAGCGCCAGTGGCCGCCGCACCTGGGCATCGCCTCCTACGCCCGGGAGTGCCGCAACGACGACGTACTCGCACACACGATCCGCCTGTTCAGCAGCCTGCCGTTCCGCGGGCTCGGCTACCTCGAGATGAAACGCGATGTGAACACCGGCGGATATCTCATGATCGAGGCGAACATCGGCCGGCCGACAGGCCGCTCGGCGACCGCGGAGTCAGGCGGCGTCGAGCTGCTTGGCACCATGTACTGCGACGCCTTGGGGCTGCCCCTTCCGGACGGCCGGACCCAGACGTACGGCGAGGCCGCCTGGCTTGATCTGCGCCGCGATGTCCTCTCCGCCGTGCACTACTGGCGACAGGGCGAGTTGACCCCCCTGGCTTGGCTGCGGTCCCTCCGCGGACCGAAGGCACACGCGGTCCTCTCCCTGCGCGATCCCGTCCCGTTCGCCTCTGAGCTGTGGCAGTCGGGGGGCAAGGCGGGGCGACGAGTCGCTGCACGCACGTGGTCCGGATTGCGCAGCCGCTCGGCAGATCGCTAGACACTCCGGCGCCCACTGCCGGGGACCGCCAGCGCCGCGAATTTGCTTCGTCGCCGGTAATTGGTTACGGTTTGGTTACGGAGCCGGTGACCGCTGGCTCCGTACTGCTTTGTCCACAGCTTGAACTTGCTACTGGCGCGGTGTCGCGTCGCAGCTGTCTCCTCGCAACATTCCTCGTGCGCCTCCCCCGGTGCCGGTGTGTTGCCGGGTCGAGGGAGCGCGGCCACTGCGTCGCCAGAAAGGTACTTGTGTCTCGCCACGCTCGACCCCGTCGATCCCGACGTGTTGTGAACCCGCCGACCCGCAAGGCTCCACTGCTGCTTACCGCCGCAGTCGCCGGCGCGGTCCTCGCCGCACTGCCGCTCGGGCTCGGATCGGCGGCCGGCACCGACGCGTCACGCAGCGCGGTAGCGGTGGTAGCGCCCATTCAGCACAGCGGTGTCGGCAGCGATGCCGGCATGCCCCTGACCAACGAGGGCGAGACCGGCGCGCGCAAGCAGCTGACCGCCGCCGAGGCCGAGGCCCGGATGCAGGTGCTCATCGCCGATCGCGCCGCCCGCGCCGCTCAAGCCGCCGAACGGGCTTCTCGGGCCGCGGAACGGGCCGCCGCGGAGCGGGCTGCCGCCGCGCGTCCCGACTTCTTCACACCGGTTGCCGGCCGGTTGACGAGCTGCTTCTGCCCTCGCTGGGGCACGATGCACTGGGGCATCGACCTCGCCGCGCCGATGATGACCCCGATCTATGCAGTGGGTGACGCGGTGGTGACTGAGGCAGGACCGGCCAGCGGCTACGGCAACGTCATCTATCTGCAGCACGAGAACGGTGACGTCACCGTCTACGGCCACATGGAGGTCGTCGAAGTCCAGGCCGGAGACATCGTCACCGCCGGTCAGCTGATCGCCAAGGTGGGTTCCCGCGGCTTTTCCACCGGACCACATTTACACCTTGAGGTGTACGACGGCGGCCTGCGGGGTGAGCGGGTCGACCCGATCGACTGGCTCGCCGCACGCGGTGTCAGGATCTGAGCCGGGTCACAGCTTTTCCACGGGGGCATAACGCAGCAGCAGCCGCTTGGTCCCGGCACTGCCGAAGTCGATGGTCGCCTCGGACTTGTCGCCCGCTCCGCGGGTGGCGACCACCGTCCCCAAGCCGAACGCGTCATGGCTGACCCGGTCCCCGACGTCGAGTGACACCACGGCGCGGTTCCCGACTCCGCCCCGCAACCCACCCCGCGACAACGCGGCTCCGGCCAGCCGGGCCTGCGCCGACTGTCCACCCGAATACATCCGTTCGCGCGACGGTTCGGTCCTGACCCAGTGGACAAGCTCTTCCGGAATCTCCTTGAGGAACCGGGACGGCGCGTTGTAGGACGGCTGACCCCACGCAGTACGAGTCACGGCCCGGGAGACGTGCAGCAGTCGCTGTGCGCGGGTGATGGCGACGTAGGCCAGACGGCGCTCCTCCGCCAGCTCCGCCTCCTCACCCAGCGAGCGCAGGTGTGGAAAGACCCCGTCCTCCAGGCCGGTCAGGAACACGACCGGAAACTCCAGCCCCTTGGCCGTGTGGACGGTCATCAGCAGGATTGCCCCCGGCTGCGGATCGTCCGGTCCGGAGCCCTCCGGGATCTCGTCGGCGTCGGCGACCAGCGAGACCTGCTCCAGGAACTCCGCCAGTGAACCGTCCGGTCGCTGTTGCTCGAACTCCGCTGCCACCGACACCATCTCGTTGAGGTTGTCCACGCGGCCCTCATCCTGCGGGTCGGTGCTGGCCTGCAACTCGGCGAGGTAGCCGGTGCGGTCGAGCACCGCCGCCAGCAAACTGCTCGGTCCGGCGCCATCGACGGCCAGGGACCGGAACTCGGCCATCATCGTGGTGAAATCGGTGATCGAGCCAACCGACCGCGCGTTGATACCCGGCGCTTCCCCGCACCGCTCCAACGCCAGCGGGAACGGGATCCGCTCCCGAGCGGCCAACGCCTCGACGCAGGCTTCGGCCCGCTGACCGACGCCACGGCGCGGAGTGTTGATGATCCGGCGCAGGCTCACCACATCGGCCGGGTTCGCGATCGTCTTGAGATAGGCCAACGCGTCACGGACCTCACGCCGCTCGTAGAAGCGCACACCGCCGACGACGCGGTAGGGCAGACCGACCCGGATGAAGATCTCCTCGAACACCCGGGACTGGTTGTTCGTGCGGTAGAAGACGGCAACGTCGCCCGGACGTACTCCTTCGGGGCCGCCCAACCGATCGATCTCCCCGGCGATCCAGGCCGCCTCGTCGTGCTCGTTGTCGGCGACGTAGCCCTCGATCGGCTTTCCGGCACCCTGATCGGACCACAGGTTCTTCGGGCGACGCGCGGGGTTGCGGGCGATGACAGCGTTGGCAGCCCGCAGGATCGTCTGGGTCGAGCGGTAGTTCTGCTCCAGCAGGACGGTGGTGGCATCGGGATAGTCGCGCTCGAACTCGACGATGTTGCGGATCGTCGCG
Source organism: Geodermatophilaceae bacterium (assembly GCA_013695685.1). Lineage (GTDB taxonomy): Bacteria > Actinomycetota > Actinomycetes > Mycobacteriales > Geodermatophilaceae > JACCTY01. The sequence continues at coordinate 15,630 of JACCZY010000102.1, forward strand.
CCGCGGAAGGCGTAGATCGACTGGTCCGCGTCGCCGACCACACATAGCTCGCCGACCCGCTCGCCGACTTGGTCGCCGCCGGCGAGCTCGCGGACGAGGACGTACTGCGCATGGTTGGTGTCCTGGTACTCGTCCACGAGCACATGCGTGAACCGGCGGCGGTAGTGCTCACCGACCTCGGGAAAGGCCTGCAGCAGGTTCACCGCGGTCATGATGAGGTCGTCGAAGTCCATCGCGTTCGCCTCGCGCAGCCGCCGCTGGTAACGGCGGTAGGCCTCGGCCAGCACCTTGTCCACGGCGTTGCTCGGCGAGTAGGACTCCTCATGGATCAGTTCATTCTTGAGGTTGCTGATCTGGTTGACCAGGGACCGGGCCGGATACCGCTTGGGGTCCAGGTCCAGGTCCCGAACGACGAGGGTCATCAACCGCTGGGAGTCGCTTTTGTCGTAGATGGTGAAGCTGGAGGTGAATCCGAGCTCCTTGGCGTGTGCCCGCAGAATCCGCACGCACATCGAATGGAACGTCGAGACCCACATTGCGCGGGCACGGGGACCGATCAGGCTGGTGACCCGCTCGCGCATCTCCCCCGCTGCCTTGTTCGTGAACGTGATCGCGACGATCTCGCCGGGCTGGACCCGGCGGTGCTTGAGCAGCCAGGCGATCCGGTGCGCCAGCACGCGGGTCTTGCCCGATCCCGCGCCCGCGACGATCAACAGCGGGCCGCCTTCGTGCAGCACCGCCTGCTGCTGCTGCGGATTCAACGCGGCGAGGAGAGGGTCTGCCAGGTCGATCGGAGGATCGAGGGCGGCGGCGGCGTACTGGCTGGTCATCTCGCTGCCACTCTACGGCGGCCTACTGACATCGCTCCGTGTGGCAGACTGGCCTACTGCGCACCCCTGCCGCGATCATGAAGTTTCGGGCGGCGGGAAACGGGACAGATCACCCAAATCGGGCCACTCATCTTCATGATCGTCGCAGGGGAGTTGCACCGGGACGGCGCGACGGGCGCGCCGTCGTACCATGCCGGTGGTGACCTCTTCCGAACCGCTGCGGATCGATCGCGCACTTGTCGTGACAGCACACCCGACGACGTCGACTTCGGGGCCGCCGGAACGATCGCCACCTGGGTCGAAGCCGGGATCGCTGTGACCTACTGCTTGGTCACCGACGGGGATGCCGGCGGCTTCGACGACACGCCCCGCGCGGCAATGCCGGCGCTGCACCGCGCTGAGCAGATCGCCGCGGCGGCCGTCCTCGGTGTCACCGACGTGCGCTTCCTCGGGTACCCGGACGGCCGGGTGTATGCGACACACGAGCTGCGCAGGGACATCTCGAGGGTCATCCGGCAGGTCCGGCCGCAGCGGGTGCTGACCCAGTCGCCCGATCGGGTCTGGGCACGTCTCGGTGCCAGCCACCCCGACCACAGGGCCACCGGCGAGGCGACGATCAACGCGGTCTACCCGGACGCGCGCAACCCGTTCGCCCACCCGGAGCTGCTCGCCGACGAGGGTC
>JACCZY010000105.1 GCA_013695685.1 Geodermatophilaceae bacterium
CGCCCGCACTGCCGTCGTACAGCTACTCCGACTGCGCCGAGGCGGTTGCCGCCATGCTGCCCGACGACGCCGATGTGGCGGTACTCGGTCACTCCTTCGGCGGCGCCGTCGGGCTGGCGTTGGCCGCGGTGCGGCCGGTGCGCAGCGTCGTCTCCGTGGGGCTGCGCGCGGTCTGGCCGGCCGCGTTCACCGCGACCCTGGATACGTTGGCGGCCAAGCCGCTCCGTAACCTGGGCGGCCGCGACGAGGCCGCGGCGTTCGTCCTGCGGATCAACGGCCTCAGCGATTTCTTCGACCCTGACAGCGAGTTCGTCGAGCGCGGGATCCGCTCGGGTGAGACGGGGTGGCGATTGGCCCAGGATCCACGTTCGTTCGGTATCGGTGAGCCGCCGTTCGACCCCCTGTTCGGCGACGCGGTTGCCGCCGGGACGTCGGTCACGGTCGCCCACGGGGAGCACGACGTCATGGTCGCCGTTGGCGATTACGACCGGTTCGCGGCCCGATTCGGCGTCGAGGTCCTGGTACTGCCCGGCCTCGGCCACAACGCGCACGTGCAGGATCCGTTCGCCATCGCCGGGTTGCTGCCGGCGTGAACTCGTCTCCGACAGGGCCGCGTACGCCGGCGTACCAGGTCTCTCCCAACGCGATCGGACTGTGGACGCTGCAGGGCGTGATCTCCTCGATCTTTGTCTTGGCGGCGGCGGTCGTGGCTGCGCTGGTGGTGCCCGAGCAGATGCCCGCACCGCTGCGGTTCCTGGCCGCCGCCGCGCCGTACGCCGCCGGGGTGTATGCGGTCGTCGCCGTGGCGATCCGCCCGCGGCTGCGGTACCGGGTGCACCGCTGGGAGGTGACCGAGGAGTCGGTGTTCACGCTCACCGGCTGGCTCGCGCAGACCTGGACGATCATCCCGATCGCGCGGATCCAGACCGTGGACATCAACCGGGGGGCCATGCAGCGGTTGTTCGGGCTCGCCTCGGTCGCGGTTCTCACAGCGTCGTCGAAGGGGACCGTCGAGATCGTCCACCTGGACGCCGGCCTCGCCGGTGCCGTGGCGCCGGACCTGGCCAGCCGGGCGGCGGCGGTTCGGGACGAAGCGACGTGAGTGTCCCCCCGCCGATGCTGGCCGAGCGCAGGCTGGACTGGCGGGTGCTCGTGGTGCACACGCTCACGTTCAAACAGGCCCGCGCGATCCTGTCCAGCGCCGGCCCGCTGGCGCTGATCGTCGCGTTGCAGGGCAACCTGGGATCCTTCGGCCTGATCGCCATCGCCGTACTGGTCACCATCGCCTCGCTGGTGTTCTCGGCGCTGCGCTGGTGGCGGTTCAGCTACCAGATCGACGCGCACCGGCTGCTCGTGCGGCAGGGGTTGGTGTCCCGGTCCGAGCGTGCCGTCCCCCTCGACCGCGTCCGGGGCGTGGACGTCGAGGCCTCGCCGCTGCACCAGCTCTTCCGGATTGCCGTGCTCAGGGTGGACGCCGCAGCGGGAACGGGGGCCGACGACGAGGCGGTGCTGGACGCGGTGTCGCTGACCGACGCGGGGCGGCTGCGCGAACTGCTCCTCATGCAACGGGTAGTGGACCGGTCGGCGGTTCCGGCGGCCGAGGCGGTCGAGGCGGCCGAGGCGGCGCCGCGGGCGCCGGAGGTCGCGGCAGAGCGGGTGTTCGCGCGGCTGGACCCACGGTGGCTGCTGTACGCGCCGCTGGTCGGCAGCTACCTCGCCGTACCGCTGGCCATCGGCGCGACGCTGCTGCGCGAGGTGGATAGCCTGCCGATCCCGGCCGGCCTCCGCGACCTCGTGGAGATTCCGGAGCAGGCCGGCGCCGGCCGGATCGTGCTGAGCCTGCTCGGTGCGCTCGCCGTAGTCGTCGTCGGAGCCCTGCTGGCCGGTGCTGTCGCGAACTGGGGTTTCGTGCTCGCCTCCCGCGGCAGCAACCTCGTGGCCCAGCGCGGCCTGCTCACCCGCCGTACCGTCTCCCTGGAGATCGACCGGATCCGCGGCTACGTACTGTCCCAGGGACTCGGTATCCGCCTGGTCCGGGCGGCGCGGCTCACCGCCCTGGTGACCGGCCTCGGCGACCAGAACCGACGAGGACAGCTGCTCCCGTTGGGACCGCTGCACGTCGCCGAGGAGGTGGCTGCCGCCGCCGTACGGCGCTTCGACACGCCGCTGCTGGCACACCCTCCGGCGGCGTTGCGGCGCCGGCTCTTCCGGGCCATCGGACCGCCGGCGCTGGTCGCGGTCGTGCTCGCGCTGCTCGACCTGCCCGTCGCTGCGACGATCGCCGCCGTGGTGGCCGTCGCGAGCGTCGCGCTGGGTGTCGACCGGTACCGCGCGCTCGGTCACGCCGCCGACGCCGGCGCCCTCGCCGTGCGCTCGGGCTCTGTGCTCCGGCGCCGGGTCGTGTTGGAGCAGCGTGCGCTCGTGGGGTGGCGGGTGCGGCAAAGCTGGTTCCAGCGCCGCGCCGGCCTGGTCACGGTCATCGCGTGCGTCGGCGCCGGCGAGGGCGGCTACGACGTACTGGACTGCAGCACCGCCCAGGGACTCGATCTCGTCGCGGCGGTCAGCCCGGGCTGGTCCGCGGCCATCAGTTGGTGAACAAGTTCTGGAGCAGGCAGCGGGCAGCGGCGGTGTGGGCCACCCGCAGCAGGCCGGCCGGCGCCAGCACATAGCCGTCGTCGACCACCACGATCGCCCGGTCGAGTACAGCCCGAGCGCCACCGCGGTCGCCGCGCAATGCCTGGACGACGCCGGCGCGACCGGCCGCGTCCAGGTGCCGGAACACGCCACCGGACAGCACGACGAGGCCGGCGCCTTGGGCGCTCACGCTGCCCTCGTCGTACGCGCTCTCCGCACGGACGTGCCGGCGCAGCGCGATGATCGCTGCCAGCGCACCGAGCCGCGCGTCCACATCCCGCTCATCAGCCGTCCTCGGCAGGAAGTCAACCGCGTCCGCCCGCCGCGCTGCCGGATCGACCAGCCCCCGTACGTCGAGGCGCTCGACCTCGGCAGCGGCGAGCAGTGACGGTGCGCTCCAGCGCATCCCGAGGTCGCCCTCCACCGTGCGCCGGTCCCACAGCGGCGCTACGGCGCTGCGGACGCCTTCCGGGGTCAGCGCGGAATAGACGTCGGTCGTCGCGCCGCCGACGTCGACGACCACGACTCCCCGTGCACCGGCATCAGCAGCCCGCACGATCTCCCCGAGCAGCCCCACCCCCTCCAGCACGGCGTCCGGTGTCACCGTGCTCACCAGCCGGGCGAAGCGCTGCCCCCGCGACAACCCCTTGCCCCCGATGACGTGCTGGAGGAACACCTGGCGGATGGCCGCCCGAGCCGGGCCCGGGTCGATCGCCCCGATGTCAGGCAGCACGTTCGCCGTCGGCAGCACCACGCGACCGCGTACGACGAGCAGCCCAGCGGCCTCGTCACGCACCGCGGCGTTGCCCGCCAGGACCACAGGGACGCGGGGACGGGCGGTGGCGAGGGCAGCCGCGTTGTGCAGCAGCACGCTCTGCTCGCCGCCGTCGGTACCGCCGGTCAGCAGGATCACGTCCGGGCGTGCCGCTGCCAACTCGGCCCTAGCGGCGCGATCGAGGCGCCCGGCACCCACATGCACCACCCGGGCCCCCGCGGACAGCGCCACCCGCCGGCCGGCCTCGGCGCTGATCTCCCGCTCGTACCCGACCACCGCCAGCCGCAGGCCGCCGCCGGCGCTGGAGCAGGCGAACGTCGGGGCATGTTCAGTCACGCCCAGCTCCGCGCGCACGGCCGCGACACCGTCGAGTACGTCGGTGTCTGACGTCGTACGGTGCTCGGCCGTGGCGAGCAGTTCCCCGGTACCCAGGTCGACGGTGGCACCCTTGGTGAACGTGGACCCGACGTCCAGGCAGAGCGCGACGTCGGGCACCGCGCGAGGGTAGCGACGTACGCCGGGCATGGGCGCTCAGCCGGTCCCGGCCACCGCCTGCAAGCGGCGTACGAGCGCGACGATCTCCCCGTCGGTGAAGTCCGCGACCTGCCGGCCGACCCCGATCTCGATCCGGGTCCGGTCCGGCGCATCGGTCGGCCACATCCGGTCGAACAGCCAGACGTCGTCCTTCACCGCGATCTGGTGGCGGGCCCGGTCCAGCGCTTCCGGCGACCCGTCGATGATGACGTTGAAGATCGGTGCCTGCGGCGGGTCGGGATGGATGTCGACCCCGGTCAGTACGGCGAGGTCGGCGGCCAGCGCCCGGGCCTGCTCGAGCCGACCGGCCATCCTCGGAACTTCGACGCGGAGGCCGTGCAGGGCGTCGACGGCGTACGGCCACATCGCGAACTGCAGTCCGCCGTGCCGGGTCCGCCAGACCCGCGCCTCCTCGATCACGTCGCCCGGCCCGGCCAGGACGCAACCGCCGATGCCGCCAAGACCCTTGTAGAACGAGACGTAGACGGTGTCGAACAACGCGGCGATCTCGGCGTGCGGCCGGTCGTAGAACGGCTGCGCCTCCCACAGCCGCGCCCCGTCAAGATGTACGGCGGCCCCCCGGTTCCTCGCCCACCTCGTCTGGGCCACGAGGTCCGGCCAGGTCGGGAGTTGCGCGCCGATCATCCGTTGCGGCAGTTCAAGAACGAGTGCCGCGACCGGTTCGGAGACCGACTGCAGGTCCGCGAGCTCTATCAGTCGATGCTCCTCGCCGACCGGGCGGCCGCGCAGACGGTGCAGGTGCTCGTAGGCGCGCTCCTCGTTGCGCTCGAGGTGGCACAGCCGGTGGAAGACGACAGTTCGCGAGTCGCGGTGGTCGGCATGCACACGCAGCGCGATTTGCTGGGCCATCGTGCCGGTCGGCATGAACACGGCTGCCGGCTTGCCGAGCAGCTGCGCCACTCTCGCCTCGAGTGCCTGAACCGCCCCGCCCCCGCCGTACACATCCCCCTGGATCGACGTCGCCGCCCATCGCTGCACCGCGGCGTACGGGGTCCGGTGCTGGGGGGCGTACATCGACAAGCTGCGCGCGCAGCCGGCTCGCACGGAGTCCGGTGCCATCATCGCCGTCCCTTCGTGCTTCGCCGTACCGCGTCGTGTGGCCGGCCGCGTCGATCATCGTGGTTTAGCCTCGCAGGGACCGATGCGCACTACTACGGGACGGTTCACGCCGATGCACGAGCTGTCGATCACCGAGAGCCTGGTCGCGGCGATCCTGGAGCGGGTCGAGGGCCGCATCCAGACCGTGACCCTTATGGTCGGGCGGCTGTCCGGCGTGGTCGGCGAGTCGGTGCGGTTCTGCTTCGACGTTTGCACCCAGGGCACTCGGCTGGAGGGGGCGGCCCTGGACATCATCGACATTCCCGGGCGGGTCCGGTGCCTGACGTGCGACGTCGAGTTGGAGCTGCCCGACACGATCCTGTTGTGTACGTGTGGGAGCGCCAACGTCGACATCGTCGGTGGTCAGGAACTCAGAATCAAGAACGTCGAGGTGATGGTCTGATATGTGCAGCACCTGTGGCTGTTCCGGTGGCGGCTCCGTGGTGACCGATCTGGGTAGCGCCCGGGAGCACGGCCATGACCACCCACACGACCACGACCACCCGCATGACCACGACCACGACCACGGCCGCCCGCACGAGCAGCGCCCCGAGGCTGCGGTGACCCATCAGCCGAGCACCCGGCTGGTCGACCTCGAACTCGAGGTGCTGGCGAAGAACGATTTGCTAGCCGCCCGGAACCGAGGCTGGTTCGAGGGCCGGGGCATTCTGGCCCTGAACCTGATGAGTTCCCCCGGAGCCGGCAAGACGAGCCTGCTGGAGCGGACGATCCGGGATCTGTCCTCGGAGCTGGCGCTGTCGGTCATCGAGGGCGACCAGGAAACGCTCCTGGATGCCGAGCGGATCCGGGCCACCGGCTGCCGGGTGGTTCAGATCAATACCGGCAGCGGTTGTCACCTGGATGCGGACATGCTGGCCCGCGGGCTGCGTTCGCTCGACCCGCCCGCGCAGTCAGTGGTCTTCATCGAGAACGTCGGAAATCTGGTCTGTCCCGCACTGTTCGACCTCGGTGAGCACAGCAAGGTCGTGATCATGTCGGTGACCGAAGGCGACGACAAGCCGCTGAAGTATCCGCACATGTTCCGGGCCGCCGATGTGTTGCTGCTCAACAAGCTCGACCTGCTGCCCTACGTCAATTTCGACGTCGAACGCTGCATTGGCTACGCCAGGCAGATCAACCCCGACCTTGAGGTGCTAACCGTGTCGGCGACCCGCGGCGACGAGCTCGAGCGCTGGTACGACTGGCTGCGTCAGCGGGTCACTGCCGCGGTCTGAGCCGGCAGGCCGTCTGTACAGAGCGCTGGAGCGCTGCCCGCTGCTGGAGAAGTGGATGATCATGGGGTTTGGCCGGTCCTGACCGGCCAGACCCCATGATCATCAGCGCCCTCTAGTGCCGGATCGCAGCCTCCGCACCGGCGCCGGTCAACGAACGGACCTCCAACTCGGCGTACTTCGCCTCGTTCGGCTTCTCCTTGGTCAGCACGCTACCGAGGTAGCCGAGCAGGAACGCGGCCGGGATGGACACGATGCCCGGGTTGCGCAGCGGGAACCACGCAAAGTCCACGGTCGGGAAGACCGACGTCTCCGCCCCGGACACGACCGGGGAGAAGATGATCAGCCCGACGCAGATGACCAAGCCGCCGTAGATGCTCCACACCGCCCCCTGGGTGGTGAAGCGCTTCCAGAACAGCGTGTAGAGGATCGTCGGGAGGTTCGCCGAGGCCGCGATCGCGAAGGCCAGCGCCACCAAAAAGGCGATGTTCAGCCCGGCCCGGAGCACCAGGATTCCCAACAGGATCGCTACCGATCCGATGACGACCGCGGTGATCCGGGCGACTCTGACCTCTTCGCGCTCGCTGGTCTCGGTCCGCGCTCCCTTCTTGAGCACGGTCGCGTAGATGTCGTGCGCGAAGGATGCCGAGGCGGTGATCGTCAGCCCAGCCACCACCGCGAGGATCGTGGCGAAGGCGACTGCGGAGATGATCCCGAGCAGGATGGTCCCGCCCAACTCGAAGGCCAGCAACGGTGCTGCCGAGTTCACGCCGCCGGGTGAGGCCAGGATGGTCTCCGGCCCGACCAGGGCGCCTGCGCCGTAGCCGAGCACCAGGCTCATCAGGTAGAAGCCGCCGATCAACCAGATCGCCCACACCACGGACTTCCGGGCATCCTTGGCGGTCGGAACCGTGTAGAAGCGCATCAGCACGTGCGGCAGCCCCGCCGTACCCAGGACGAGGGCCAAGGACAGCGAGATGAAGTCCAGCTTCGTGGTCCCGTTCAGCCCGTACTGCGCACCAGGGTCAAGCGTGCTGCCCGCTTCGGCGCCGGCGCCGAGCAGCGAGGACAGGTTGAAGTTGAACTGCGCCAGCACCAGGACGGCCATGATGATGGTTCCGGCTATCAGCAGGGTCGCTTTCACGATCTGCACCCAGGTGGTTCCGCGCATGCCGCCGATGAGGACGTAGGCGATCATCAGCCCACCAACGACAATCACGACCGCCGATTCGGCGAAGGCGCCTTCGACGCCCAGGAGCAGCGCCACCAGCCCCCCGGCGCCGGCCATCTGCGCGAGCAGGTAGAAGATCGATACGACGAGGGTGGATGTGGCCGCCGCGATCCGGACCGGCCCCTGCCGCATCCGGAACGACAGGACATCGGCCATCGTGAAGCGGCCGGTGTTGCGCAGCAGTTCGGCGACGAGCAGCAGCGCCACCAGCCAGGCGACCAGGAAGCCGATGGAGTACAGGAAGCCGTCGTACCCGTAGACCGCGATCGCGCCGGCGATGCCGAGGAAAGACGCCGCGGACAGGTAGTCGCCGGCGATCGCGGTGCCGTTCTGGGTGCCGGTGAAGGAGCGGCCGGCAGCATAGTAATCGGCCGCGGACTTGTTGTTCCGACTGGCGCGGAACGTGATGAACAGGGTCAGTACGACGAACGCGCCGAAGATCGACATGTTGAGGATCGGCTCGCCGGGGGTCTCAGGCACGGGTCGTCCCCTTCTCGGTGGTCCCCGACTCGTCGGGGGTCTTCCCCTCGAGCTGCTCGCGCAGGTCGTCGGCGAGGGGGTCGGTGTTCTTGTTGGAGTGCCGCACGTACATCGCGGTGATGACGAACGTCGACAGGAACTGCAGCAGCCCGAAGATCAGCCCGACGTTGATGTTTCCGAGGACCTTCGTGGACATGAACCCGGTCGCGTACGCCGACATCAGGACGTACAGGAGGTACCAGACGAGGAACACCACGGTCATCGGGAAGGCGAACCCGCGGAATCGCTTGCGCAGCTCCGCGAACTCCGTCGACGTGTGGATGCGTTCGTAGTCCTGCTGCGAGATCTCGCGTCGTGTTAGCTGGGTCACCGGCACCTCCTGATGCATCGCCGCTCGGGCCAGGACGCGCCGCGCGGGGTGGTGCGGCACACGCTAGGGCCGCCTCTCCTCCGCCGCGACCGTTGACGCGCCGGTCTCGCCCAGCGGCACCGGCAGCGCGGCTGGCGGGCGCCAAGAGGGCCGCGCGGTACGACGAGCGGTCTAGTCGTACCGTCGACCGTCACCTGCAAACATCTCTATTCGGCGCGATCATGAAGCTTTGTGGCCCGAGATGCCCGAAATATCCAGCTCTCGCTGACCGGATCTTCATGATCGCCGCGAAAAGGCGGTGGCGGTGGACGGCGAGGGTCAGCCGGCGCGGCGGTGTACGCCGAGGCTCTCCGGCGCGTGCAGGACCACCATGATCCGGCCCACGTCGACCGGCACCCGAGCGGCGGTGAGCCGGGAGACTACGACCATGACGAGGAAGGCCACCGGGACGGTGAGCGCCGCGGGCTGGGCGAGCAACACGCCCAGCCAGCCGCCCCGGGCCCCGCCGAGGACGGTGATCAGTACGGCGCCGGTGGACAGCAGTCCGCCGGCGAGCAGCCCCGCCGCGGCGCCCGCGTCGGTCAGCCCCCGCCACCAGATTCCGAGCACGAGCAGCGGGCAGAACGTCGAGGCGGCGACCGCGAAGGCCAGGCCGACGACCACCGAGACGTCAAGCGACACCACCTGCAGGGCCAGCCCGAGCGGCACGATCCCTGCCACAGCGGCGGCCCGCCGGAACGCGGCGACCGAACCCCGCCCGACCACGTCGGTGGACAGCACGCCCGCCACCGACACCAGCAGGCCGCTGGAGGTGGACAGGAACGCGGCGAAGGCACCCGCGGCCACGAGCGCGCCGAGCAACTGCCCGCCGACCCCGCCGATCGCGGCACCGGGCAACAACAGGACCGCGGCGTCGGTCTGGCCGGTCAGCAGCAGCTGCGGGGTGTACAGCCGGCCCAGTGCGCCGTACACCGTCGGGACGAGGTAGAAGACGCCGAGCAGGCCGAGCACGAGCAACGTCGTACGCCGGGCCGCCCGGCCGTCGGGATTGGTGTAGAAGCGGACGAGGACGTGGGGCAGTCCCATCGTCCCGAGGAACGTCGCGAGGATCAGCGAGTACGTCGCGAACAGCGGGAACTCCGGGTGTCCCCCGCCGGTCGAGAGCGGGGTCCCCCATGTGGCGTTGTCGAGGGTGTCCAGCTGGTCGGCGTGCGGGACCGGCGCGCCGGCCGGAAAGGTCAGCACGGCGCCCTGCGCGATGTCGTGCCGGCCCGGCGCCCACGACAGCGGGCCGTCCACCGCCGTACCGTCAATCACGCCGTCCGCGACCAGCGACACCGGCTCGACCACGTTGACGCTCACGTCGACCTGGATGTCGACCATCGTCTCGGTGGGGAACACCGGCACCTCGGCCGCGGTGAGGGAGTCCGTCCCGCCGGCACGCCAGACGAGCAGCAAGAAGAACGCCGGCACCGCCAGCGCGGTGAGCTTGAGCCAGTACTGGAACGCCTGGACGAAGGTGATGCTGCGCATGCCGCCGGTGGCGACGTTCGCCGTCACCACGACACCGACGACGATGGCACCGAGCCAGTACGGCGCCCCCGTCACCGTCCCGAGCGTCAGCCCCGCCCCCTGCAGCTGCGGGACGAGATACAACCAGCCGATCAGGACGACGAACCCTGCGCAGAGCAGCCGCAGCCGGCGCGATCCCAACCGCGCCTCGGCGAAGTCCGGCAGTGTGAACGCCCCTGACCGGCGCAGCGGTGCGGCCACATACAGGAGCATCGCCAGGTACCCGGCGGTGAAGCCGACCGGGTACCAGAGCACGTCCGCGCCGTACTTCATCACCAGCCCGGCGACGCCGAGGAAGCTCGCCGCGGACAGGTACTCACCGCTGATCGCCGAGGCGTTCCAGCCCGGGCTGACCGTGCGGGAGGCGACGAGGAAGTCGCTCGTGGTGCGGGCGAAGCGGACGCCGTACGCCCCGATCGCCAGTGTGACAACCGTGACGAGGACGATGGCGGGCAGGGCGAAGGGCGAGTCCATCACGTGCTGTCCACGAAGTCCGTCAGGTCCTGCTCGTTGCGCTCGGCCTGCCGAACGTGAACCCAGGCGACGGTGAAGAGGAAGGGATAGGCCAGTACGCCGAGCAGCAGCCACGGCAGCCGCACGCCGAGCACCTCCACGTCGGACAGGCTGGGGGCAACGGCGAAGAGCAGCGGCAGGCCGCCGAGCAGGACGGCGACCACGGCCGACAGCCGCAGCGCCACCGACAGCTGCGCCCGGATCAGCCCCTGGACAAGGACCTCGCCGACCCGGGTCTGCTCCTCGATCTCGCGCAGGGTGCGGTCCACCCGCACTCGGCGCCTGGCAGCCACGTCGATCCGGACCCTCTCGGGTGGCTGCTGCGGCTCGTTCCCCTCGCTGCGCTCGGTCACTAGCCGCGGCTCCAGCCGGCCTTGGCCGCCCTGACGAGCCGGTCCTTGAGGTCACGGGTATGCCGGCGGCTGACCGGCAGTTCGTGGTGGTCGATCAGGACGACGTAGCCGCTGCCGGTGAGGCGAAGCTCCGAGACGAGCCGCAGCGAGACGAGGTACGAGCGGTGGATCCGGACGAAGCCGGCGGCAGACCAGCGTTCCTCCAGCACCGACAACGGTACGCGGACGAGGTGGCTGTCCTCCGCGGTGTGCAGCCGGGCGTAGTCGCCCTGGGCCTCGACCCAGCGAACGCCGGAGCGGGCGACCATCCGGGTCCGGCCGCCCAGTTCGACCGGGATCATCTCCTCCTCGTCGGCCGCCCCCGACTGCGGTGTACCGGCGTGCATGTCACGGGCGACGACGACGCGACGGAGCGTCTCGGTCAGCCTGTCCTGGCGAAGCGGCTTGAGCAGGTAGTCGACCGCGCCGAGTTCGAAGGCGTCGACGGCCCTGTCGTCATGCGCGGTGACGAACACGATCAGCGGCGGGTCGGCGAAGTTCGCAAGCACCCGGGCCAGCTCGAGCCCGTCCAGGCCCGGCATCCGGATGTCGAGGAACACGACGTCGACGCGAACATCGCGCAACAGCCGCAACGCCTCGGTGGCGTCGCTCGCCGTCCCGACAGCGGCGATGCGGTCGTCGGCCCGAAGCAGGTAGGCCAGCTCGTCCAATGCCGGCGGCTCGTCATCGACGGCGAGCACCCGGAGCCCGGTCGCGGGCTGCGCCGTCATGAGGCCCGCACGCCGGCAGCGAACTTGGGAATGCGCATACTCACCTTCGTCCCCGCTCCCAGTGCCGTCTCCACGACGAGGCCGTAGTCATCGCCGAAGACCGACCGCA
>JACCZY010000107.1 GCA_013695685.1 Geodermatophilaceae bacterium
GAACAAGGCCACCGCCCCGCGCCAGCAGCACCGGTTGGACGAGCAGTTGATCAGCATCGACGACGAGGATCCGAACTTTGCCGACGTCGCGGAGTGGCAGGGTAAGCGGGCGGTCGGCGACTGACCCGTCCGGTATCGTAGCGGCGAACTCGGGAAGACCCGGGGCTGTGGCGCAGGCCGGTAGCGCACCTCGTTCGCATCGAGGGGGTCAGGGGTTCAAATCCCCTCAGCTCCACCACGGATGTCGTGTATATCCCAGGTATGCGCGAAGAAGACATCTAGGCCGCCGTGCCGTTGACCCCGCTTGACCCCGAAAATCAGACGTCACATCCCGGCGCAATCTGGCACTCAGGGGCACGTCATGGCACTGGATCTGCAGCCAAGCATGTGGGCATCCCTGCAAGACCGAGTACCTACGCGGGTAAGCCCATGTGACGCGCGCGCTGCCCTGCAACATGTGCCTCCTCGACCCGCGGACTTCTACCCGCGTCGTGCCTGGTGCAGGACGGGGTGCCGCTGTACGAGGTACGGCGGCTGCTCGGCCACGCCGCGGTAACGACGACGGAGAGGTACGGCGACCTGGTGCCGTCCGAAGCACTCCCGGGCACGTCCCCGCCGGACGGAGCAGTGGTCCGACTCCGCAGCCACTCCGCAACTGGTCTGCGCACCACGGCTTACGGGAGCTAACAGCTAACGTCGAACGGCGCGAAACGTTGCAGCGCAACGGTCTCGGTAAGCCACGGCCTGCCGTCCCACCGCAAGCGGGACCGTTCTCTCAAGGCGTTAGCGGGGGTTCGAATCCCCTCGGGGCTACACCGAAAAACGCCAGGTCAGAACCGTGTTCGGCACCGGGCAGGCCCCCATGATTACGATCTTGACCACGTTTTGACCACACACGACACGTCACTGAACGACCGAGAAAGGCCGGCCCTGGGTACCAGGGACTACCTGCGGGTCCGGTTCGGGATCGGACGGCCGCCTGGCAGGCAGGACCCCGCCGACTTCGTGCTGCACGACTTCGCCACGAGCGAGCGCCGGGAACTCGGGGTGCTGGTCGAGCGGGCGGCCGATGCCGCGGAGTCGCTGCTGCGACACGGGCTGGAAGCGAGCCAGAATCTACTTCATGCGCCGTGACGGGCGGCCTCGACCGCACCTTGTCGCGCTGCGTGGTCGTACCCCCTCGTTGGGTGACGTTGCTATCCCATTCATGGGGAGGGTTCATAACAGTAAGCCCACCTTCACCCGTTCGAGCACTCCCCAATGGCCCTCTGCCCGCCTATCGTGCAGGAGGGCACCGACTGTGAGTAAGTGATCACGCGAGCACGGTGCGAACGTCGGACCCGTCCACTGTGGCGGTTAGCGGGGAGCAACGAGTGACTGCGGTTCTACAACCGGCCTTAGAGCAGCAACCGTCGTCCCCGTCGCGGCAGCATTCACCTCGGCGGGCGCGACTGGTCCGTCCCAGCCTGATCCCGCCGGCCCATCCGTCGTCGGCCCCCGATCCGCCCAAGCGGGACTGGCAGCGTCTCTACCTGCTGTGCGCTGTCACGGTCGACCTCAGCCTGTCGTTCCTCGGTGCCCTGTCGGGGTTGGTGTTCCACTTCGGCGCCGCCTCGCCCGCCCGCGTGTATCTCGTTCTGACGGTTCTCGTCCCGCTCGCGTGGTTGCTGAGCCTCGCCGTTGGACGCGCCTACGAGTCGCGGTTCTTGTTCAACGGGAACGACGAGTACCGCAGAGTCGCCAATGCTGCGCTGTGGCTCACCGCGGCCCTGGTGGTGGGCTCGTACGCCGTCAGTTTCGAACTCGCGCGCGGGTACGCCGTGATCACGTTGCCCCTTATCGTCCTGCTCACCTTGACGGGACGCTATTTTCTGCGCCATCGTCTGCACCGCGCCCGACGCCGCGGCCAGTGCATGCGGCCGGTGCTGGTCATGGGATACGAGCGGGCCGTGGCGACCTTGGTCCGGCAGCTGCAGCGACAACCGCATCACGGCATGCAGGTGGTCGGCGCCTTGCTGCCCGCCGAGCGGATGCGGCCGGCGGCGCTCGGTGACGTCGGGGTGCCGGTGTTGGGTTCCTTCGAGGAGGCGACTGCCGCCATCGCGGCGACCGGCGCAGATATCGTGGCCGTGCTTGCCTGTCCCGAGTTGGACGCCGAGGCGCTGCGCCGGCTGGCCTGGGAACTGGAGAAGACGGGCACCGAGCTGATGGTCGCCCCCGCGCTGATGGACGTGGCGGGTCCGCGGACGACCATCCGGCCTATCGACGGCTTGCCGATGCTGCACGTGGAACACCCGGAGTTCACCGGCGTCAGACGGCTCGCCAAGGGTTTGATCGACCGGTTTCTCGCGTTCCTCGCACTGGTGTTCCTGGCGCCGTTGATGGCTGTGATCGCGGTCCTCATCCGCGGGACCAGCGCCGGGCCAGCGATGTTCCGTCAGGTGCGGGTCGGCCGCGACGGCCAGACGTTCGTGCTTTACAAGTTCCGGACGATGCACAACGACGCCGAACAGCGTCTTGCCGAGCTGCTTGCCCTCAACGAGAGCGACGGCTTGCTCTTCAAGATGCGTGACGACCCGCGGATCACCCGGGTCGGACGGGTTCTCCGGCGGTACTCCCTCGACGAGCTGCCGCAGCTGTTCAACGTGATAGCCGGGCAGATGTCCATGGTCGGACCTCGCCCACCGCTACCCGGCGAGGTGGCGCAATATCTGGCCGACACCCACCGTCGGCTGGTCGTCAAGCCAGGAATGACCGGCCTGTGGCAGGTCAGCGGTCGTTCCGATCTGTCCTGGGAGGATTCGGTGCGCCTGGACCTGCGCTACGTCGAGAACTGGTCGCTCACGTCGGACTTCATGATCATGCTCAGGACGGTGTCGGCCGTGGTCCGCTCGTCGGGGGCGTACTGAGACGTGGGCATCTCCCTTGGCGACGACCGGCGCGGCTTGGTCGGTTTCGGTCTGGTGTCTCGTCAGGTCGGCCCGGGCGCGGCCGCGCGCCGCGCGGCTAGGGCGGCGCTTCGGTTCCTGACCCCACCCGGCCATCGGGCGGTGCGCACGCCGAATCAGCCCGCGTTACCGCTGACCGGCCGTCCTCGCGGAGCCAGCACGGCTCCGCCAGGCGGGGGCCGTGCTCCGGCGACGCCGTAGCCCGTGTACAGGCGTGCCCATGCCCGTCTGCGACGCTCAATCCCAGGCTCCGGCCACATGGAGTGACGGATGCGGCAGGATAGGACCGAGTGTGACGCAACAGGAGCGGTGCATCGGGCAGCGTGTGCGCGCAGAGTAGCGATGGGGGGATGAATGTATCCATCGCTTCGCTCGGCGCCGCCGGTGCCGGTGGCAGGGGCCGACGCGGTCCCCGGCACACCCCGCGAGCGCGAGTCGGCGGGACAGTGTTCGCGCTGGGGACGGTCAGCCTCCTGACCGACGTCTCCTCGGAGATGGTCGCCGCCGTGTTGCCGATCTACCTGACCATCGCGCTGGGACTGTCCCCGCTTGCCTTCGGGGTCATCGACGGCGTCTACCACGGCGCCACGGTGTTCGTGCGGCTCGCCGGTGGGTACGTGTCGGACCGAATCGGCCGGCCCAAGGCGGTCGCCCAAGTAGGTTACGGCCTGTCGGCCGTCACCAAGCTCGGTTTCATCTCCGCCGGCAGCCAGGCCGGGGCCCTGACGGTGATGGTGGCGCTGGACCGCAGTGGCAAAGGCATCCGCACCGCTCCCCGCGATGCACTGATCGCCGGAAGCGTGCATCCGTCGATCCTGGGGCGAGCCTTCGGCGTACACCGGGCGAAGTAGTCGGAGGAAGACACATCTACGACGACGCCCGTGCCGGTGCCCTCGAGGACGTACCAGACGCTGGCGTCGGTGGCCGGTGCCCCGCAGGTCTCGTGGAGCTGGTCGTCCTGGGCGTCGGTGGTCGCATCAGTGGTGTCGAGCACCTCGCTGAAGCCGAGAGTGACCGGCGTAGCGTTCACATATTGGTCCCGGAGGACTCAGTCGTAGCTGGCTTCGAGGTTC
>JACCZY010000117.1 GCA_013695685.1 Geodermatophilaceae bacterium
GCTGCGGACCCAGCCACCACTCCTCACCGGGCACCACCGCGCTGGCGTGCTGGGCGGGCAGCAGGGACGACAGAGTCACCATCCCTGCGGTGGCTGCCGCCCCCTTCAGAAAGCCACGCCGGGTGAGCTCCCGAAGTTGGCTGAGTGACATCTGGTTGCGTGCCGTGTGCATGGTCGGTCCCCGAACTGCTTACCCATATTCACTACGTAACGTGGTGGGCCTACTACTCAGCGTACACGCATTGTGGCTACTGGGGCGAGCGGCCGGCCGTAGTGGCGCTGGAGGACAGCTCGGTGCCTTGCTCGGAATCCGAGGTGGCGCTGGAACCCGTGCCGGGGGTAGCCGTCGCTGGGGAGGCAGCACTGGGCGCAGTGACGTCGGCAGTCGTGCGTCCCCGGATGGCGCGGGCGCGGCGGCCCCGATCCTTGCGCGACGTCATTAGCTCACGCGGACTCGGGTCGGGCTGATAGCTGTAGCCGTAGTAGCCGTAGCCGTAGCCGTAGCCGCCCCCGGCACCCTTGGCCGGAATCATGTTCAAGACGGTGCCGAGCACACGTACGTCGATCACCCGCACCGTGGACGCCGCAGCCCGCAGCTGCTCCCGCTTGGTCCTGCCGTACCGGGTGACCAACACGACACCGTCGGCAAGCACCGCGAGCACTGCCGCGTCAGTCACCGGAAGCAGCGGGGGCGCGTCGATGATCACGTAGTCATGGCTCTCGCGCAGCTCCGCGAGCATGTGACCCATCTGCTCCGAGCCCAGCAACTCACTCGGGTTCGGTGGATTGGGACCTGCCGCGAGGACCGACAGCTTGCCGTCGCCCCACGGTTGGATTAGCTCGGCCAGGTCCGCCTTGCCTGCCAGCACGTTCGTCAGGCCGGCTCCACCCACCAGCTGCAGGTAGCGCATGACGCGCGGGCGGCGCAGGTCGGCCTCCACCAGCGCGACCCTCTGACCGGACTGGGCCAGCACCAGCGCCAGGTTGATCGCCGTCGTGGTCTTACCCTCGCCGGACACCGAACTGGTGACGACCATGACCTTCGGCGGGTTGTCCACGCTGACGTACTGCAGGTTGGTTCGGATCTGTCGGTACGCCTCACTGGTGACCGATTGGGCCTTGTGCTGGGTGACCAGCGGCCGAGCCGCCATGTCAGGGTCGAAGAGCACGCCACCGATGGACGTGGCTCCGGTCAGCTCCTCGATCTGCTTGCTGGATTTGACCGTGTTGTCCATCAGGAAGCGAATCAGCGCGAACAGCAACCCGAACAGGACACCGACCACCGCCCCCAGCGGCAGGTTCAGCATCGGATCCGGGAACAGCGGTTCGGCGGCGATACCGCCGCTCTGGGCGACGGTGACCTTGACCGGCGCCACCTGCGTCGTCGTCTGCGTCACTCCATTGGCGTCGACAGTGGTAATGGGATCGGGGGTCTCCAGGGCGGTAACCACGGTGACCAGATCAGCGGCCATCGTGTTCGCGATGAGCTGCGCCCGCTGCGGCGACTCGTCGGTGACCGTGATCTCGAGGATCACGCTGTTGGGGACCACCGCGGCCTCGACGTTCTCGGCGAGGTCCGAGGGGGTCAGGTCGGGCAGGGCGAGCTTCTCGATCACGCCACGGGCGAACTGCTCCGTGCCCAGCAACTGGGCGTAGGACGGGACGCGGTCCTGGGCCACGATGTTGGCCTGGGCGCTGTTGGTCTCGGTGCCGGACGTCGACACGAACAGCTTCGAGGTCGACGCGTATTGCGGCGGGATGAGCAGGGTGATCGCTCCCGCGGCTGCCACACCGAGGAGGGTCATGGCGAGGATGAGCCTCCAGTGACTACGGAAAGCACGGAGGTACTGGCTCAACTCCACAAACGTCCCCGCTCTCCATGTGGTACAGCCATGTCAGTAAACCCCAGTCGATAACACCGTCGGCGACAGCGGAACTCTACCAACCCAGCTCAGTTGCTGAGTGTCACTCAATGCTAACGCAAGAGCGGCTGGTCGCCCTTGCCGAGGGTTTTCGTGGATTCACGTGGTCGAGGCGGTGCTCGATTCCGACCGCAGCCACTGGCGTACCCCCTGTTGCAGCGAGGTCGAATACTCAAAGCCGTGCTCCAGCAGGTAGCCCGGGTAGATGTTCGTCGACTCGACCAGCTTGGCGATGCGGGCCCGATTGATCCCGCTGCGTAGACCCAACGCCTCCAGCGCCTCGAACGGCCGGGCACCGGCGGTCATCAACTGCAGCGGCAGGGTCGCCCGGGGTGCAGGGCGACCCAGTTCGGCGCTGACCAACTCGCAGATGTCGGCGATGGTGCAGCGCTCCGGATAGGCGAAGTTGTAGAGGTGGCAGCGGCCCGGCAGCCCCAGGACGAAGTGGAACGAGCGAACCAGGTCGGTGACATAGCCGCACGCCTTGATGGTGTCCCGCCGTCCGGGGTACACGAACCACCCACGCTGGATCAGCCGGCGCAGCCGAAGGAAGTTGCCGCGCTCTCCCGGTCCGAAGATGACCGCAGGCCGGGTGATCAGGAGCCGGTTGTCGGGATGGCCGTGCAGCCAGCGTCGGTGGATGCTCTCGCCGATGGCCTTCGAGGCGCCGTAGGCGTTGACCGGGTCGATCGGCGAGCTTTCGGTCTTGAGCTCGTCGCCGGTCGGATAGATCGACATCGTGCTCGTGAAGCAGATCGTCCGGATGGCATGCTCGTCGGCGAAGTCGCACACCGTGACCGCACCTGTCGAGTTCGTCCGGTAGTACTCCGCGTCGGGATGTCCTGGAGTGGCTACGAGACCGGCCAAGTTATAGATCGTGTCGAACTCCGACCCGTCCAGGTCGATGGGGCGCCTGACATCACAGTCGAGATAGCGGACTCCGGCCACCGGGGATAGGGGTTCAGCGATATCAGCCGAGACGACAGGCGCAACTCCGCGATCGGCGAGGTCGCGCAGAAGGTGGGTGCCGATGAATCCTGCGCCACCGAACACGATAGAGCCAGCCAACGATTGACGCCTTTCGATTGCGAGGACCTACCCGATTGCGCGCGTCAGCCGAGTGAGCCGGCCCGCGTGACGGGCGGGTCAAGGTTCGCATCCCACCGCCGTGGAGACCAAACCCGACTGGGTGCGATCTTTGACGCCGTGGAGCTGACACGCCCGGCCGGTCCTGAGGCGGGGCACTGCTAATGTCCGCCAAGTGGTGATCGACGCTGGCGCCGGTCCGGAGCTTGTCATCGCAGGAGCGGCCCGCAGCGGGACCTCCTTCCTCGCCGCACAGCTTGGCGCGCACCCGAATATCGACCCCGGTTCGGTCAAGGAACCCAATTTTTTCAGCCGCGCCGAGGACCGCGGGGTCGAGTGGTACGACGCGCTGTTCAGCCCCCGAGAGCGCGGCCTCATCCGGATGGATGCCAGCGTCTCCTACACCTACCCGCAGTATCCGCAGGCGCTCTCCCGACTGGCCGCGACCGCACCCGACGCGACAGTTGTCTATGTCGTGCGTGATCCGGTGCCACGGGCGGTGTCGCACTATCTTTACTACCGCTACTACTTCAAACGGGAGACCGCCATCGACTTCGGCGAGGCGTTGCAGCGCAACGACCTGTACGCCGGGGCCAGCGATTACCACCGCTGGCTGGTGGACCTGCGTGCGACCTTCCCACGCGAGCGCGTACTGATCGTGCCGTTCCGAGCCGTCACGGCACCCGGCGCCGAGGTTGCCGGGAGAGTGTGTGCGGCGCTCGGACTGCCACCTTCGCCCGAGCCAGACTCCGACGCTGCGGCCCACCAAAACCAGGTGGTGACGTTCCGGCACCCCGCCTTGCGCTTGGCCAGCCGCAAGCTGCGACGCAGCCGCCTCTACCCGCTCGTCCGCGAACGGTTGGGGGCGTCGCGCCTGCGTCGGGTTCGCTCCCTCGTGACCAAGGACACCTCCCTTCCGACGACTGCCGAAGCACTCAGCAGCTGCACCCCGGATCAGGTCGAGCAGCTGCGGGAACTCGAACGCCGCGGTCACGCCGCGGTATCCGAGGCGCTGCGCGAGCAGGACCTTCGGCTGGGCCTGTCCTGGGCGGAGCACTGGTCCGCACCGAACTCCTTGCCATGATTCCGGACGTCTTCCTCATCGGCGCACCCAAGGCTGGCACCACGTCACTGGCGGACTGGCTGGGACAGCACCCCGACGTCTACTTCTCGGCTCCGAAGGAGCCCTTCTACTGGGCATCGGACTATCCGGGGATGCGGGCCCGCTACGGCTTCGACAGCCGAGCGAGCTACGAGACGCTTTTCTCCTCCCCCGAGGCGAGGAGGGCAGCACTACGGGCCGAGGGGTCGACCACCTACCTGCACTCGCAACGCGCTGTGCCGGACATCCTGGCAGCGGTCGACCGACCGCGGTTCATCGTGGCGCTGCGCAGGCCGGTGGACCTGCTGGTCTCCTACCATCGCACCCAGCTCGTCGCCCTCAACGAGGACGAGGCTGACTTTGCAGCCGCCTGGCGGCGAAGCGTCAGGGGTGTGGGACCGCAGATCAGGCCGCTGGACCCGAAGCTGGTGGACTACCCGATGGTCGGGCGGCTCGGCGCGGCGGTCGAGCTACTGCTCGGCCTCGTCCCGCGCGAGAGCGTCCACTTCGTGTTGTTCGACGACCTCGCGGCCGACCCGGTGGCTACCTGGGCGCGGCTGATCGGCTTCCTGGGCCTGTCCGAGCAGCCCAGCCCCACCTTCGGTGCCCGCAATGCGAGCACGAAGACGTACCGGTCGGCGCTGCTGCGCAAAGTTACCCACCGCCCACCGCGGCCGCTGGCGGAGCCGATGCGCCGGCTGCGGCAATGGTCGCGCACCACGTCCAACCCGCTGGCGGAGAAAGTGAAGGCGACGATGTGGCGGGCCGAGCGGCGCCCTGAAGTCGACCCGGCGGACCGGGCCGAGGTCGCAGACTTCCTCGCAGCGGACACCCGGCGGCTCGGCGAGCTGGTCGGACGGGACCTCTCGCACTGGGTCAGTGTCCCGAGCCGTTAGAGTTCCGAGGCGTTAGAGTTCCGAGCCGCTGAAGTTTCGAGCCGCTAGAGTTCCGGGCCGGTACTCGCCGTCGAGCCGGAGTAGGAGCACAGTCCGCATGCTTCGCGTGCTCCACGTCACCGAAGCGCCCACGTGGGGAGTCTTCAGTCTGATCAAGGAGTTCACCCGAGAGCAGAGCGCCCGCGGATACGACGTACATGTCCTCGCGCCGCCTCGGATGCTGCGCCTGTCCGGGGATGTGCGCCAACACGACTGGTCGATCAGCCGCGGCCGGCCGAGGTCGTATCTGCGTGGGGTGCATGAGCTGCGTCGGACGATCCGCGAGGTCAAGCCCGACATCATCCACCTGCACTCGTTCTTCGGCGGCTTGTTCGGACGGCTGCCGGTGCTGTCCGGCCTCGATGACGTCGCCATCGTCTACCAACCGCACGCGTGGGCGTTCAACATGGTCGAGCTGGCCAGGGTGCGGCTCCTCGTCAAGGCGTGGGAGCGCTTCGCCGGTCGGCGAACCAACGTCATGGTCGCCAACTGCGCCGAGGAGGTCGAGGAAGGCCGCCGCGCCGGGATTGCCGGCGATGGAATCCCGCTCGGGATCGCCTTGGACACCGATCACTTCACCCCCGTGGACGAGGCGACCCGCGGCCACTGGCGGTCCGAACTCGGGGTCACAACGCCGGGGATCTTGCTGTGCCTGGGTCGCCTGGCCAAGCAGAAGGGCCAAGACCAGCTGGTTGCGGCCTGGGAGGCGAACCCGCTGCCCGATGCGGAGTTGGTCCTCGTCGGTATCGA
The DNA here is from genome assembly GCA_013695685.1 of Geodermatophilaceae bacterium. GTDB lineage: Bacteria > Actinomycetota > Actinomycetes > Mycobacteriales > Geodermatophilaceae > JACCTY01. The sequence goes on from JACCZY010000117.1 coordinate 5,796, forward strand.
TGAGTCAGCGTCGCTGGAGCCGCTGGCCCCCACGCAGTGGGGAAAGACGATCCGCCCGGTGCAGAGCGTGCACGATGTGCGGCCGTGGCTGTGGGCGTGTGACGTGCTCGTGTTGCCCTCGCGGTACGAGGGCTCGGCGGTCACCGTCCCGGAGGCTATGGCCTGCGGGCGGACGGTCGTGACCACGCTGGTGAACGGCGTACGGGAGGGCGTGCTCGAGGGGCCACATCCGCCAGCCGGCGCGATCGTCCCGCTGGGCGCGATGGAGGAGTTGCTGAGTCAGTGCGCGCGGCGTCTCGACGACCCCGAGTTGGCCAGGGCGGAGGGCATGGCCGGGCGGCTGCGGGCGCTGGACCTGTTCAAGACCCAGGAGGTCGTCGACCGGCTGGACGCGGCCTATCAGCAGGCCCGCGACACACCCTCCGGCTGGGGTCGATGACTGCCCCGACGTTCCTGATCGCCGGAGCGGCCCGCGCCGGTACGACGAGTCTCGCCGAGGGACTGCGCACCCACCCGCGGGTCTTCGTCACCCAGCCAAAGGAGCCGCACTACTTCGCTTTGCACGGGTGCCCTGCGAACTTCCAGGGGCCCGGTGACGCCGACACGGTCAACAGGGTGGCGGTCACCGACCGGGACGATTACCTGAGCCTGTACCCGAAGGCGCACGACTTCCTGGCCCTCGGGGACGGCTCGGTGTCGACGCTGTACTACGCCGAGCGAGCGGCACCGGAGATCGTCCGCATGAACCCGGACATGCGAATCGTTGTCATCCTGCGGGAACCGGTGGACCGGGCGTACTCCGGCTTCCAGTACCTCAAGACCCGCGGTTTCGAGATGTCTACGGACTTCCTCGCCGCCGTCGCGGAGGAGCCCCGTCGCAAGGATGAGAACTGGCACCATCTGTGGCATTACACCTCCATGAGCCGGTACGCCGGCGACCTGCGAGTGCTGCAGGACGCACTCGGTCGGGAGCGGGTGGGCGTGTGGTTCTACGACGACCTCGAGGCGGACTACCAGGGCACCCTGCGCGGCATCCAGGCATTCCTCGGCCTACCTGAGGACAGCACCCAAGACCTCGACGTACCTCGGGTCAACGTCTCCGGTACGCCGAAGCTCGCGGCCGTGCAACGTGGCATCCAGGCAGCCACCGGCAACGAGTTCGTACGCCGGACCGTGAAATCGCTGACCACCTACCGCTTCCGCGAGCGGATCAGGCGCGGCGGTCTGCGGTCCTCCACGGTCACCGCCGAGGAACGTGCCGAGTTGGCGCCGCGCTTCGCCGACGACCTGGCCGAGCTCTCGCCGCTCGTCGATCACCCGCTGCCGGCCTGGCTGCGCGAACCCGACGGCGCGAGCCGGCCTGGCGGTTGAGCTGTGCGAATCCTGCAGCTGCACAACGATCACCAGAGCCTCGGCGGGGCACCGGAGGTGATGGAGCACGAGGCAGGACTGCTGCGACGGGCCGGGCACATCGTGGAGCAGTACCGGCTGCCGCCGGCTGAGGAACTGGGCCTGTCGCCGCTACGCGCGGCCGCCAAGGCGGTGTGGAACGTCGAGGCGACCCGGGACGTCGCCCGCCTGATCACCGAGTTCGGGCCGGACGTCGCGCACGTGCATACGCCGTTCCCGCTGATGTCCCCGGCGGTGTTCCGCACCGCGGTCGGGATGGGCGTCCCCACCGTGACCACGCTGCACAGCTACCGCTACTCCTGTATCGCGGCCACCTGCTTCCGTGACGGGCATGTGTGCGAGGACTGCGTGGGCAAGCGGCTGAAGCTGCCCGGCATCCGGCACCGCTGCTACCACAGCAGCCTCGGCGGCAGCACGGCGCTGACGGCGAGCCTGCTGCTGCACCGCCAGCTGGGGACGCTGCACCACAAGATCGACCGCTTCATCTCGCTGACCGCGTTCGGCAAGCGGCTGCTCGTCCGCGATGGCCTGCCCGAGGACAAGATCATCGTCAAACCCAACTCGATGGCCGATCCCGGCGAGCCGACCGGCCAGGTCGACCCGCCGTACGTCGCCATCGCAGCCCGCCTTATCGATGTCAAGGGGATCGAGACGCTGCTGCGCGCCTGGCCGCACGTCACGCCAGGTGTCGCGCTCAAGATCGCCGGCGACGGCCCGCTGCGCGACGCCGTAGAGCAGGCAGCAGCGGGCGATCGCTCGATCGAGTACCTCGGCTGGGTCGGTGAGGCAGAGGTGGGGCGGCTGATGGCCGGAGCCCAGGCCATGATCGTGCCCTCGGAGTGGTACGAGGGGCTGCCGCTGGTCATCCTGCGCAGCCTCTCCTACGGCACTCCGCTCGTGGCGTCGGACCTCGAGAACATCTGCGAGGACGTCATCGGCGACGGGGCAGGGGTGGCCTTTGCAGTCGGCAACGCGGCATCCCTCGCGGCGGCGCTCAGCAGCATCGTCACGGACCGGGGCGATTGGCTGGCCCGGCGCGACCGGGCGAGGCAGTCCTATCTGAGCCGCTACACACCGGAGCAGGACGTGCGGAGCCTGGAAGGCATCTACGCCGAGGTCATCGCCGCCCGGTCGGCTCAGGGCCGGTCGGCTCAGTAGGCGCCGTCGCGGCGGGCGACTGCGGCCACCGTCCGGGCAAGGATCGCAAGGTCGAGCGCGATCGACCAGTTCTCGACGTAGTGCAGGTCCAGCCGGACCGCCTCGTCCCACGAGACGTCGGAGCGTCCGCTGACCTGCCACAGACCGGTGATCCCCGGCTTGACGAGCAACCGGCGACGCACATGTCCCTCGAACGCCGAGTCGGTCACCGGCAGCGGTCGCGGTCCGACGAGGGACATCTGGCCGAGCAGAATGTTGATCAGCTGCGGCAGTTCGTCCAACGACAGCCGGCGCAGCCACTTGCCGACCGGTGTGATCCGGGGGTCGTCCTTGATCTTGAACAGCAGCCCGTCGCCCTCGTTCCGGTCCAGCAACTCCGCCAGCCGGTGCTCGGCGTCGGTGTACATGGTCCGGAACTTGAACACCCGGAACTCGCGCCCGCCCAGGCCGGTCCGGGTCTGGCGGTACAAGGCCGGTCCCCTGTCCGTCAACCGGATCATCAGGCCGATCGCGAGCAGGAACGGGGACAGCACGAGCAGCCCCAGCGCGGCGCTGTTCCAGTCCATGCCGGTCTTCATGGCGCGTCGTGCGCCGGTGAAGGACGGCTCGTCGACGTGGAGCAGCGCGAGGCCGCCGATCGGCCGCATCGTGATCCGAGGCCCGGCGACTCCGCTCAACGACGGAGCGATGATGAGGTCGACGCCGAGCCCCTCGAGGCTCCAGGCGATCTCCCGGATGACGCGCGGGTTGATGGTGGCGGCGCTGGTCACGACCACCGCGTCGACCTCCATCGCCTGCGCGACGGCTGCCACGTTGTCCAGCGTTCCGATCCGCTGGATCCCCGAGATGACGGTGTGATCGTCGACGCTCGGCGTGCAGGCTCCGACGATGGCGAGTCCGGCATGCGGGTGGGCCGCGAGTTCCATCACCAGCTCGTCGATGGATGCCGGCGCGCCCACGGCGAGGAGCCGGTGGGTCAGCCGGCCCTGGAAGCGCTGGCGAACCAGCCAGACCCGGGCCAGGTAACGCCCGACGAGCAGGAGCATGAGGCCGAGCAGGAACGCGCCACCGACGAAGACCCGGGCCGCATCCAGCTTGAGGATGTACAGGAAAAAGGCGACGAGCAGCAGCGTGCGGACCGATGCGCCGATGACGCGCTTGTACTCCTCCGGGCCGGAGCCGAAGAACCGCGTTTCGTAGGTACCGGCCGCACCCAGCGTCACGAGCCAGGCAACGCCATAGACTGCGGCGATCTCGAGGTAGAAGAAGTCGCCCTGCTTCGCGTCGATCTCGCCGAACCGGGTGAGGATGGCCAGCGTCAGGGCGGCGGCGATCATCACGGCGTCCACTACGGCGAGAGTCAGGCAGTGCCGCAACTGCCAGCGCTCGCGAGCGGATGACTGTGGGTTCTCGCACGAGGGAGCCGTGTGTCCGGATGAAGATGCCCACGGTCCGGTCTGGACCTGTGTCATGAGTTTTCGAGCACCTCCTGATGGCGCGAGCCCTATCAGCGCGCGCCGGGGGAGCCTAACCCCTAGAGGTCAGGTTGTCACCAGAGAGTGACAATGAGTGACAATATTGGCCTCGCTGCAACTTTGCGTACATGACCCGGTGTCCTCAGCCGAACGCGGCAGCGTACTCTCGTTCCGGCAATCGGGCCGAGTCGTCACGGAGGCACATGAAGCAGGGCAAGGCCGTCGTCACCGGGGGCGCAGGGTTTCTGGGTTCGCACCTATGCGAGCGTCTTCTCGAGCAAGGGTGGGAAGTGCTGGCTCTCGACAACTTCCTCACCGGTGGGCCGACGAACATCGAGCACCTGCTCGGTCAGGACGGCTTCCGGCTGCTGCGCACCGACATCACCGACTACATCCACGTCGCCGGTCCGGTCGACGCCGTCTTGCATTTCGCCTCGCCGGCCTCGCCGATCGACTACCTGCAGTTGCCGATCGCGACGATGAAGGTGGGCTCGATCGGAACCCTGCACGCGCTCGGACTGGCCAAGGAGAAGGGCGCCCGCTTCCTGCTCGCCTCCACCTCGGAGACCTACGGCGACCCGCAGGTGCATCCGCAGCCGGAGACCTACTGGGGGAACGTGAACCCCGTGGGCCCCCGAGGGGTGTACGACGAGGCGAAGCGCTTCGCCGAGGCGCTGACCATGGCCTACCGGCGTACCCATGGGGTGGACACCGCGATCGTGCGGATCTTCAACACCTTCGGCCCGCGGATGCGACCCAACGACGGCCGGGCCATCCCCACCTTCGTCCGGCAGGCGCTGCACGGCGAGCCGCTGACGGTGGCCGGCGATGGTTCGCAGACCCGCTCCATCTGCTACGTCGACGATCTGATCGAAGGCATCCTGGCGCTGCTGCACTCCGACCTGCCCGGCCCCGTGAACATCGGGAACCCCCACGAGATGTCGGTCCTGAAGCTGGCCGAGTGGATCCGTGACCTGTCCGGCTCCAAGTCCTCGATCACGTTCGTCCCCCGCCCGCAGGACGACCCCGAGGTCCGCCAGCCCGACATCACGCAGGCTCAGCGGCTGCTCGGCTGGTCGCCCCGGACGCCGACCGAGGAGGCGCTTAAGCAGACGATCGCGTGGTTCCGTGAGCACCCCGACATCACCGAGATCGTGGACGAGCCGCTCGCCGAAGAGCTCGTGAACCGCCCGTGAGCGGCGGGAAGCGACCCCTGCGCCTCAGCGTCATCGGAACCGGCTACCTCGGTGCGACGCACGCGGCCGGGATGACCGAGCTGGGGCACCAGGTCATCGGGCTGGACGTCGACAAGAAGAAGATCGACCGGCTTTGCGCCGGCGAGGTGCCGTTCTTCGAACCGGAGCTCGAAGCTCTGCTGCGTCGTGGCCTGGCCAGCGGGCGGCTGCGGTTCACGACGTCGTACGAAGAGGTGGCCGCGAACGCCGACGTGCACTTCGTCTGCGTCGGGACCCCCCAGCAGTACGGCTCGGATGCCGCGGACCTGCGCTATGTGGACGAGTCGATCGGTTCGCTGGCCCGCGAGCTGGACCGGCCCAGTCTGGTAGTCGGCAAGTCGACGGTCCCTGCCGGTACGGCGGCGCGGCTGGCCACCCGGTTGCGGCACGAGGCACCGGCCGGCACCGAAGTCGAGCTGGCCTGGAACCCGGAGTTCCTGCGCGAGGGGTACGCCGTACAGGACACGCTGCGACCGGACCGGCTCGTCTTCGGGGTGGACAGTGCGCGGGCCGAGCAGCAGCTGCGCGACATCTACGCTCCGATCATCGAGGCGAGCTGTCCGGTCGTCGTCACGGACTTCGCGACCGCGGAGCTGGTGAAGGTGGCCGCGAACTCCTTCCTGGCCACCAAGATCTCCTTCATCAACGCGATGGCCGAGGTGTGCGAGACGACCGGCGCGGACGTCAGCATGCTCGCCGAGGCGCTCGGTCTCGACGACCGGATCGGGCGCCGGTTCCTTCATCCGGGCCTGGGCTTCGGCGGCGGCTGCCTGCCCAAGGACATTCGGGCGTTCATGGCCCGCGCCGAGGAGCTGGGCGTCGTACAAGCTGTGGCGTTCCTCCGCGAGGTCGACGCCATCAACATGCGCCGTCGCGCCCGGATGGTGGACCTGGCCGTGGAAGAACTGGGTGGCTCGGTCGCCGGCGCGCACGTTGCCGTCTGGGGGGCGGCGTTCAAGCCGAACTCCGACGACATCCGCGACTCGCCCGCACTGGACGTGGCCTCGACCCTGCAGTCGCGGGGCGCCCAGGTGGTGGTCTACGACCCCGAGGCCATGGCCAACGCCCGGCGCATCCACCCGGAACTCACGTACGCCGACAGCGCGGTCGCAGCCGCGACCGGAGCGGATCTGATCTTGCATCTGACCGAGTGGTCGGAGTTCGTGACGCTGGACCCCGCCGCGTTGGACGGGGTGGTCCGGGAACGGCGTATTCTCGACGGCCGCAACGCCCTGGACGCGGATCGGTGGCGGGCCAGCGGCTGGCGATACCGGGCACTCGGACGTCCGTGAGCAAGCACGATGAGGAGAGATCGCAGTGAGCGTGCCCACCTATCAGCTGTCCCAGCTGGAGTCGCTGGAGGCTGAAGGCATCCACATCATCCGGGAGGTCGCCGCAGAGTTCGAGCGGCCGGTGATGTTGTTCTCCGGTGGCAAGGACTCCGCGGTGATGCTGTGGTTGGCCAGGCGCGCCTTTGCGCCGGCGCCGATCCCGTTCCCGGTCATGCACATCGACACCGGCCACAACTTCCCCGAGGTGATCGAGTACCGCGACCGGGTCGTGGACATGCTCGGCCTGCGGCTGGTGGTCGCCAGCGTCCAGGAGTCGATCGACGCGGGGCGGGTCACCGAGCTGCCAGGACAGCACTCCTCACGCAACCAGCTGCAGACCGAGGCGCTGCTGAGCGGCATTACCGGGAACCGCTTCGACGCGGCCTTCGGCGGCGCGCGCCGCGACGAGGAAAAGGCGCGGGCCAAGGAGCGGGTGTTCAGCTTCCGCGACGAGTTCGGGCAATGGGACCCCAAGGGGCAACGGCCGGAGCTGTGGTCGCTCTACAACGGCCGGCACCACAACGGCGAGCACATCCGGGTCTTCCCGCTGTCGAACTGGACCGAATCCGACGTCTGGCAGTACATCGAGCACGCCGAGGTACCGCTGCCGCCGATCTACTTCGCCCACCAGCGGGAGTGCTTCCGCCGCGGCGACATGTGGATGGCGGTGGGGCCCTGGACCCCGCCCAGGACGGACGAGCACGTCGAGACCGTGACCGTTCGCTACCGGACGGTCGGCGACATGACGGTGACGGGGGCGGTGGAGTCCACGGCGACCACCGTCGCGGACATCATCATCGAGGTGACCGCGTCGCGGGTGACCGAGCGCGGCGCCACCCGAGCCGACGACCGCACCAGTGAGGCGTCGATGGAAGACCGCAAGCGAGAAGGGTACTTCTGAGATGGAGCTACTTCGCCTGGCCACGGCCGGCTCCGTCGACGACGGAAAGAGCACGCTGATCGGCCGGCTGCTCTACGACAGCAAGAGCATCTTCGAAGACCAGTACGCGGCCATCGAGGACGCCAGCCGCCGCCGGGGCGAGGACGCCCCCAACCTGGCGCTACTCACCGACGGCCTGCGAGCCGAGCGCGAGCAGGGCATCACGATCGACGTCGCCTACCGCTACTTCGCCACCCCGAAACGCGCTTTCATTCTCGCCGACACCCCCGGACACCCGCAGTACACCCGCAACATGGTGACCGGGGCGTCGACGGCGAACCTGGCGCTCGTGCTCATCGACGCCCGTAACGGCATCGTCGAGCAGAGCCGCCGGCACGCTTTCCTCGCCACCCTGCTGCGGGTACCGCACATCGTGCTGTGCATCAACAAGATGGATCTGGTCGACTACGACCAGGGGGTCTTCGAGGCGATACGGGAGGAGTTCGAGCAGTTCGCGAGTCGCCTGGACATCGGTGACCTGACCTCGATCCCGGTCTCGGCGCTGAACGGTGACAACGTCGTCACCCGCTCCGGCAACATGCCGTGGTACGAGGGCTCCGCCCTGCTGCACCACCTCGAGGAGGTCTACATCGCCTCCGACCGCAACCTCACCGACGTCCGCTTCCCGGTGCAGTACGTCATCCGCCCACGCAAGGACTCCCACCACGACTACCGCGGGTACGCCGGACAGGTGGCGGCCGGCGTCATCAAGGTCGGCGACGAGATCGAGGTGCTGCCCTCGGGCCTGACCACGACGATCAGCGCGATCGACACACCCGGCGGCCCGGTGCAGGAGGCCTACCCGCCGATGTCGGTCACCGTCCGGCTGAACGACGACGTGGACATCTCCCGGGGCGACATGATCTGCCGGCCGCACAACCAACCGACCATGAGCCAGACGATGGATGCGACGCTGTGCTGGATGGCCGACCAGCCGCTGCAGCCGGGCAAGCGTTACGCGATCAAGCACACCACGCGGTGGTCGCGGGCGGTCGTCCGCACGCTGCACTACCGCATAGACGTCAACACGATGCACCGCGAGGAAGACGTCGAAAGCCTGCGCCGCAATGACATCGGGCGAGTCACATTAAGGATGACCCAGCCGCTGTTCGTCGACGAGTACCGCCGCAACCGCAACACCGGCGGGTTCATCCTGGTCGACGAGGGCACCAACCAGACGGTGGCCGCGGGCATGATCACCGACGCCTCGTGAGTGGTCTCGCCGACGATCACGAACTCGCCGCCCGGATCGCCACCGACGCAGGGCGGGCGCTGCTCGACATCCGGGCGGAGAACGCCGGCGCCGAGCCCGCTGTGCTGAAAAGGGCCGGAGACGAGGGCGCGCAAGCTGTCATAGCCGCGGCGCTTCACCGCGCCCGTCCCGGCGACAGCGTCCTGTCCGAGGAGGCGGCCGACAACCTGTCCCGGCTGGACGCGACCCGGGTGTGGATCGTGGACCCGCTGGACGGGACCCGCGAGTACTCAGAGGCCGGTCGCACCGACTGGGCGGTACATGTGGCGCTCTGGCAGTCCGGGCGGCTCGTTGCGGGTGCCGTGGCTCTACCCGCCCTCGGTCTCACCCTAGGCACCGGGGAGCCACCCACGCTGCCTGCGGCGTACGGCGGTCCATCCCGACTGGTCGTGAGCCGCACCCGCCCGCCGGCGCTGGTCACCGCGGTGTGCGGGCAGATCGGCGGTGTCACCGTCCCGATGGGATCGGCCGGCGCCAAGGCGATGTCGGTCGTGCGCGGGGAAGCCGACGCCTACCTGCACGCCGGCGGGCAGTACGAGTGGGACTCCGCCGCGCCCGTGGCCGTAGCCGTCGCTGTCGGCCTGCACGCCAGCCGGATCGACGGCAGCGCATTGGTGTACAACAACGAGAACCCGTACCTGCCCGACCTGCTGATCTGCCGCCCGGAACTCGCCGAGCAACTCCTGGAGGCCGTCGCGCGGGCATAGCGGCAGACACAGCGTGCCAATGCTGTCACCCTGTCCCTGCCATTAGCTCGCTGCCCGGCCAACCGCGCTCGATCAGGGCCCGCCGGATCTGGGCCATGAACTCGGCGACCTGTACGCGCAGCCCGAGCAGGGGAACGCGCAGCACGGTGTCGGCGTCCAGCGTGAGATTGTTCTGGCGGAGCGCATCCTCGACACCATTCAGCCCGAGCAGATGGTGGATACCGTCGATCTCAATGACGAGGGCGTAGTCGTCGAAGTAGACATCGAGGTATACGCGGCCACGAGGCCCACGGCGGACCACCTGCCGGCTTGGTTTGGGTAACCCGTACCGCCGGCACAGCACGCCGAAGTCCAGTTCGCCGAGGGCGTGGGCGCCGTCGGCGATGTCGGCGATGAGGTTGCTGAGCAGTCGACGACGAGGGTGCCGCTGGATCCGAGCCAACTCCCTTGTCAGGCGCTGCGCCGTGGTGAGGCGCTGTTGGACAGCCATGACCAGGATCAGGGCGGCCTGCCGGTCGGTGCCCGTCCACAGGGCTGCGTGCACTGCGGCAGCCGCCGGGCGCACGCGGGGTATCCCTGCACGGACGTGATCACCGGCGAGCCGCCATCGAGTGACCTGCACACTCACACCAGGGATCCGCCGCGGCTGCGCGCCGTGTGGACACGAGATCGTCAAGCGGGCCTCGTAACCGGTGAGCCCGACGGCGTGCAGGGCTGTGACAGCGTCGAGGGCAGCGTTCGAGCAGCCGGTCTCCAGCAGCGCGACCCACCAGCCCTGCCGCTGCGTCAGCTCGCCGGTGAAGACGGCCACGGTGCC
>JACCZY010000119.1 GCA_013695685.1 Geodermatophilaceae bacterium
GCCGCGGTCAGCTCGGCGGCGGCGGCCAGGGACACCGCCAGCGCCTGCCGGGTCAGCGCGGTGGTGCTGGAGGCGCCCAGCGTGTCGGCCAGCCCGCGGGAGTCGATCTCGCCGACCAGGTTGACGAGCAGACCCTGCAGGCGAGCCAGCACCGTACCGGCGGTCTCCAGCAGTCCGGGCAGCTCGTTGTCGGTCAGCGACCACAACGGCACGTCTGCGACCCCCGCCAGCACGTCGCCTACGTCGGCGACCGCGGCCGCGACCCGATGCCCACGCGGCAGCGGAGCCGGGCCGTCCACCAGTGCACTCACAACCTGAAACTAGCCGTAGCCTCCGACACTTTCCGGTCGCCGGAACGCGCTGCGGCACAACAAGTTTCGAAGGTGCGTCTCACGCCACCAGATGTTTCGGCCCCGCGGTCGCGGCACGGGCCGACTGGGTGGTCGTATCTCACACTCACCTCTCCGACAGCGGGCCGAGCGCGGCCGACCATGCCGTCACGAGTCCCCTGGTGGCGGCGGGCGCGGTGTTGGGAATTCCGCTGATCGCCCACCTGCTCGTGCAACCGTCCGGATCACAGGAGCTGGTGGGTAGCCGGGTCGCAGCCGGGCCCGCCGCTCCAGAGGCCTGACCGCGCAGCTCAGACAGTCGCCGGTAGCCTGTGTCGATGCGTGCCCGTGACCTCGCCGTACCGTTTCCGGCGGTTAGCCTGGATGAGGACGCGCTGACTGCAGCGCGGCTGATGGCCGATCGCAAACTTCCCGGCATCGTCGTGTGCCACGCCGACGGCAGCCCGCACACGATCCTCCCCGGCTCGCAGGTGTTGCGGTTCGTGATCCCCCGGTACGTCCAGGACGACGAGGCGCTGGCGCGCGTCATCGACGAGCAGGCCGCCGACGAGATGTTCGCCGAGCTGGCCGGCAGGCGGGTGCGTGACCTGCTCCCGAAGGAGGAGCACGAGCTGCCGGTGGTGAAGGGCGAGGACACCGTGATGGAGGTCGCCGCGCTGATGGCGCGGGCGCACAGCCCGCTGGTGGCAGTCGTCGAGGACGGCGCGCTGCTCGGGTGCGTCACTGTGGCCGCGCTGCTCGAGCGGTACCTCCCGGGAGCCTGAGACATGGCTGCCCTTGCGGTCGTCGTATTCGTCGGCGCCTACATCCTGATCATCACTGAGCGGATCCACCGCGTCGCGGCTGCACTGGGCGGGGCGGGCATCATGCTCGCCGCCGGCGTGGTGGGCGCCGAGGACGCCTTCTTCAGCGAGGAGACCGGCGTCGACTGGAACGTCATCTTCCTGCTGCTCGGCATGATGATCATCGTCGGCGTGCTCCGCGAGACCGGCGTGTTCGAGTACATGGCGATCTGGGCGGCCAAGAAGGCCAAGGGCGAGCCGTTCCGGGTCATGGTCACCTTCGTCCTGCTCACCGCGTTCGCCTCGGCGCTGCTGGACAACGTCACCACCGTGCTGCTTGTCGCCCCGGTCACCCTGCTGGTGTGCTTGCGCCTCGGCGTACCGCCGGTCCCGTTCCTGATCGCGGAGGTGCTCGCCTCCAACATCGGCGGCGCGGCAACTCTCATCGGCGACCCGCCCAACATCATCATCGCCAGCCGCGCCGACCTGTCCTTCAACGACTTCCTGTTCAACATGGGTCCGATCGTGGTGCTGCTGCTGATCGTCTATCTCGGCCTGTGCCGATTCCTCTTCCGCAAGGCGTTCTCCTACGACCGGACGCGGGTCGAGCAGGTGATGAGCCTCAACGAGAAGGACGCCATCGAGGACCGGGTCCTGCTGATCAAGGCCGGCGCGGTGCTCGCTCTCGTCACCGTCGGCTTTGTGCTGCACTCGGCGCTGGACACCGAGGTGTCGGTGGTCGCGCTGCTCGGCGCCGGCTTGCTCGTGTCGATCGCCGGGCTGTCCCCGAAGGAGTACCTGGGCGAGGTCGAGTTGCCGACGCTGGCCTTCTTCGCCGGGCTGTTCATCATGGTCGGAGCGCTGATCAAGGTGGGCGTCATCGGCTCACTGTCGGAGCTGGTCACCGAGGTCACCGGCGGAGATCTCTTGCTGGCGACCATGCTCCTGCTGGTGGTCTCCGGTGTGATGTCGGGCATCGTGGACAACATCCCGTACGTCGCCACCATGGCTCCGCTGGTCGCCTCCCTGGCCGAGGACACCGGCAACCCTGGCAATGTCTTGTGGTGGGCGCTGGCCCTCGGCGCGGACCTCGGGGGCAATACGACCATCGTCGGGGCCAGCGCGAACGTCGTCGTCATCGGCATCGCCGAGCGCAACGGCTACCACATCAGCTTCCTGGAGTTCTTCAAGTACGGCGGCATCGTGGCGCTGATCACGATCGTCTTGTGTGTGCCCTACCTGTGGCTGCGCTACTTCGTGTTCGCCTGATCCCGCCGATCTTGGTCAAACGCACCTCTCCCGCGCCTGGAGACGTTGTTGTGACCAAGATCGGCGAAACTGTGGAGTGCTCAGCGGGCGCGGCGAGCGAGCCGCTCGTGATCGAGGATGACCACGGTCTTGCCCTCCAGCCGCAGCCAGCCCCGGTGCACGAAGTCGGCGAGGGCCTTGTTGACCGTCTCCCGGGACGCGCCGACCAGCTGCGCAAGCTCCTCCTGCGTCAGGTCGTGGGTGACCCGGATGTGCTGGCCGTCCGTCGTACCGAATCGGCTCGCCAGCTGCAGCAGCGCCTTGGCGACGCGACCTGGGACGTCGGTGAAGATCAAGTCGGCCACGATGTTGTTCGTACGCCGCAGCCGGCGGGCGAGCACCCGCAGCAGTTGCTCGGCGATCTCCGGGTGCTCGCTGATCCACGGTCGCAGTGCGGTCTTGTGCATCCGGGCCAGCCGTACGTCGGTGAGCGCCGTCGCGGTGGCCGTGCGGGGGCCCGGATCGAACAGGGACAGCTCGCCGAACTGGTCGCTCGGGCCCATGACGGCGAGCATGTTCTCCCGCCCGTCAGCGGCCTTGCGCCCGATCTTCACCTTCCCGGCCAACACGATGTACAGGCTCTCGCCCGGTTCGCCTTCATTGAAGATGGTGCTGCCGCGGGCGTACTCGACGGACTCGAAGGCCATAGCAGCGTCTTCGGCAGCGTCGGGGGCGACACCCTGGAAGAGGCCCGATCGGGCCAGTACCTCGTCCACGCTCAGACCTCCGCACCATGCCGGGTGGGGCGACTTTGCCCCGGTTGAGCCGGATTCTAGGAGTCCGCACCCTTCGAGCGTGAGCCCAGTGGCAGGAGCCGCGACAACCGCCGCCGCCGCAGCGCCTCCACGGCACGCCGGATGCCGAACCGGTAGAACGTGTTCACCTCGGCCGGGCGAGCATGGTCAAGGAAGTCCTCCACCTGGTTTTCATCCACTGCCGTCCGCAACGGAGCCTCCACCCGCTCCATGAACAACATGAACGCGAGCAGGGCCAGCGGGAAGAACACCACAAGCAGACCGATCATGATGGGACAAGTCTGGCAGATTCGCGGGCAGATGCGATCTGGGCGCCTCGCGCCCGGGCCGTGTCGCGCCTTCGACGTACCCTTCCTAGGTGAACGCGCGGGGTACGACGCAGCCGGAAAGCCAGCTGGCGTTGACCCGCCGGGCTCGCCGGATCAACCGGGAACTGGCCGAGCTCTACCCCGACGCGCACTGCGAGCTGAATTTCACCTCGCCGCTGGAGCTCACCGTCGCGACGATCCTGTCCGCGCAGACGACGGACAGGTTGGTCAACGAGGTCACACCGGAGCTCTTCCGGCGCTACCGCTGCGCCGCCGACTACGCGGCGGCCGACCGCGACGAGCTCGAAACCTTGCTGAAGCCGACCGGATTCTTCCGCAACAAGACCAACTCCCTGATGAAGCTCGGCCAGGCCCTGGTCGAGCGGCACGACGGAGTGGTGCCTGCTCGGTTGGGGCAGCTCGTGGCACTGCCCGGCGTCGGCCGCAAGACCGCCAACGTCATCCTCGGCAACGCCTTCGACGTCCCCGGGATCACCGTGGATACCCACGTCGGTCGGCTGGTCCGTCGCTTCGGGTGGACCGAGGAGACCGACCCGGTGAAAGTCGAGCACGCCGTCGGGGCGCTGATCCCGAAGCGGGACTGGACGATGCTGTCCCACCGGGTGATCTTCCACGGCCGCCGGGTCTGCCATGCGCGGACGCCGGCCTGTGGTGCCTGCGGGGTCGCGCGCTGGTGCCCGTCGTTCGGTGTGGGCCCCACGGAGCCGGCCACGGCGCAGAAGCTCGTCAAGACGCCGCAGCAGGTCGCGGAGGACGTCGCGTGAGGGGTGCGCTGCTCGTGCTCGGCGTGCTCCTCGCGGTCCAGGGCTGCGCAACCTCCTCCCAGACCGAGGCTGCGCCGCCGTCGGAGTCACCGGCCGCCGTTGATCTGAGGATGGACGCATGTCCGGCAGCCGACGGGCCGGCCGGTGACGGGGACGTGCTGCCCGAGCTGTCGTTTCCCTGCCTGGCCGGTTCCGGAGACCTGACGCTCGGCACCGCTCCGGGCGTGCCCACCGTGCTGAACCTCTGGGCGCCGTGGTGCGAGCCGTGCCGGGACGAGCTGCCGTTGTTCGACCAGCTGCACACCGAGGCCGGCGAGGTGGTCGGCGTGCTTGGGCTGGTCGAGAAGGACACCCTGGCGAGCAGTCTGAGCTACGTCTCCGACGCCGGGCTGACATTCCCGAGCGCTCTCGACGAGACCGGCGAACTGCTCGAGGATCAGGGCATCAACGGACTGCCCGTCACGTTCTTCCTCCGCGCGGACGGGTCGATCGCCCATCGTGAGATCGGGCCGATCCACTCGTACGAGGAGTTGCGCGGGCTGGTGGCGCAGCACCTCGGTGTGACCGTTCCATGAGCATGGCCGAGGTGCCCGCCTGGCTGGATCCGCTGCGGGCGGCGATCCGGTCGGTGCGCCCGGAGCAGCTGTCCCGCTTCCTGCCGCCGGACGAGGGCGGCCGGGACTCCGCCGTACTGATCCTGATCGGGGACGGCGCCGACGGTCCGGACGTGCTGCTCATGCAGCGCGCGGACGCGATGCGCACTCACGCGGGGCAGCCCGCGTTCCCCGGCGGCGCGGCCGACCCGGGAGACGACGGACCGACCGGTACGGCGTTGCGCGAGGCCGCCGAGGAGGTCGGGGTGCGGGCCGACGGGGTGACCATCCTGGCCGAGCTGCCTTCGCTGTACCTGCCGCCGTCGGGCTTCGTGGTGACGCCGGTGGTCGGCTGGTGGCACGAGACGTCCGAGGTGGGCGTCGTCGACCCGATCGAGGTCGCGAGCGTGGCACGCGTCCCGATCGCTGAGTTGGTCGACCCGCAGAACAGGTTCTGCTCGTGGCACCCGTCCGGCTACGTCGGACCGTCCTTCGCCGTACGAGACATGCTCGTGTGGGGGTTCACCGCGGGTCTGCTCGACAAGGTGCTGACCCTCGGCGGCTGGACCCGGCCGTGGGACTCCGCCGACGTCCGGGAGCTGCCGGCCGAGGTGCTCGCGCTGTCTGCAGGTCCGGGGACTCGCGGGTGACCAGTCTGCGGCTGGCAATGACAGTCAGGGGCGGGCCGGCGGTGAATCGGTGATCGACCTGCTCATCGTCGTGCTGGCGGTGCTCTTCGCCGCCAACGGGTTCCGCCAGGGCCTGATCCTGTCGCTGGCCTCCTTCGTCGGCTTTCTCGGTGGTGCTGTGCTTGGCCTCCAGCTGGCCGGACCTGTCGTGAACGCGGTGAGCACCTCCTCGCTGTTCGGGCAGGTGTTTCTGGCCGTGCTGGTCGTACTCGGGGTCGCGTTCCTGGGTCAGCTGGCTGCGGTCTGGGTGGGCCAGCTGCTGCGACAGCGGCTGACCTGGCGGCCGGCGCGGCGGGTCGACGCGGTGCTCGGCTCGGTGGTCTCGGCGTTGGCGGTCCTGCTCGTCGCCTGGATGGTTGCCACGCCGTTGGCCAGCTCGGCTTTCCCCACCCTGGCCCGTGAGGTCCGCGAATCCACCCTGGTCAGCGCCGTGGACGGGGCCGTACCGCCGCCGGTGCGGTCTCTGTACGACTCGCTGCGCGAGCTGATCGACCGGCGCGGGCTGCCCGACGTACTGGATCCGCTGACGCCGACGACCGTCACCGACGTTCCGACGCCCGACCCGGCACTCGTCAACGATCCCGATGTCGTCGCGGCCAGTGCCGCCGTCGTACGGATCTCCGGGGTGGCGCCCGATTGCTCGCGGCGGGTGGACGGCAGCGGGTTCGTGTACGCCGAGAACCGGGTGATGACCAACGCGCACGTGCTGGCCGGTATCCGTGAGCCGGAGGTGAGCGTGGACGGGCAGCGGCTGCCCGCGACGACGGTCTTCGTGGATGAGCAGCTGGACATCGCCGTACTGGCGGTGCCGAACCTGGTCGTGTCGCCGCTCGCGTTCGCCACCGTGGCGTTGGATACCGGGGCCGATGCTGTGATCAGCGGGTACCCGGGCGGCGGGCCGCTGGCAGTCGGATCGGCCCGAATCCGTGACCGCTCCCTCATCGCCGGCCCCGACTTCCGGCACATGAGCACAGTGGAGCGGGAGATGTACTCGCTGCGCGGTGTGGTGCGGGCAGGCAACTCCGGCGGGCCGTTGCTCGACACCGACGGCACCGTGCTCGGCGTGGTCTTCGCCTCGGCGGTCGACGATCCCAGCACCGGCTACGCCCTGACCGCGGAGGCGGTCGGTCCGGCCGCCGCCGCCGGGGTGGGCGCGCGGCAGGGTGTCGGGACCGGGGACTGCCAGTAGAGCTCAGCCGGCGTCGCCGGCCCAGGCGAGCAGTTCCGCGTTGACTTCCGCGGGTGCCTCCTCGGGCGGGAAGTGGCCGACCCCCTCCAGCAGCCGCCACCGGTACGGCGCCGCGACGTAACGGCCGGAGCCGACCGCCGCCGCCGGCAGCAGGAAGGAGTCAGCGGCACCGTGCAGGTGCAGGGTGGGTGCCGTGACGGGAGCGGCCATCGCCCGGATGTAGCGCAGCCCGTCCGCGCGGGGCAGCGAGCGCAGCGCCCACCGGTAGTACTCCATGGCGCCGTACGCCGCCTGCGGGATCTGGATGGCGCTGCGGTATCGGGCCACCGCGTCGGCGAAGTCCGGGGTGTCGCGCCAGGCCGGGCCGGCCCAGGACCGCATCAGCCGGCCGACGTGGGCGCCGTCG
>JACCZY010000124.1 GCA_013695685.1 Geodermatophilaceae bacterium
GCCGCTGCGGGTGCTGTCGCCCCCGGAACGGCGCAAGGTTCGGCCGCTCTACGAACTGCACCGGCTGGTCGGCCCCCGACCAGTGGCCGCGTTGGTGACCGATGCCCTGCTGGGTAAGGCATTCCGGCGCAGCAACCCGGACGCCGGTGCCGTTGTGAGCGCCTCGTTCGTCCGCGCCGACCGCGCCGGCATGCGGGAGGCGATCCGGTCGATCAGCCTCAACCGGGCCGACTCGACCGATCGGCTGCCGGCCGTCGTCGCACCGACCCTCATGTTGACCGGCGCCGACGATGCATTGTGTACACCCGCCGACACCGCCGCGTGGGCCGCCCGGATACCCGCCGGCCAGAGTCTTGTCGTGCCCGGTGCGGGCCACGTCACCCCTTTGTTCCAGCCACAGACCGCCGACGTGATCAGGAATTTCTGGACCCGGTCCGGGTAGTCGGCGTAAACAGCCCAGTTCCACACCGCCTGACGGATCGCGACCGACCACCAGCTGGCGACGACGTCGTCCACGTGCCTGAGCTCACGAAGCGTCCCGGTAGCCGATCCCGATCCGGGGATGGTGTCGCTGACGTCACCGAGGTCTGTTTCGCGGTCGGCTGCTCGTCGCCGGGCACCTTCAGCAGTCGCTTCACCGACGTGGTCGGTATGCCGCCTAGCACCTACCGGCGCCACGCGGCGCGCGCGACGGCGGGGATGCCGTCGTGTGTCGGGAAACAGGTGACCAGACCGATCAGGAATCGGGAAGCGCCGGTCACCGAGCCGCACCTCTTTACGCCTCGCTGGGTTTCTCGGAGTGGTGTAGCGCCGACTCATAGCCGTGAACGGCCGCTGATCGCCTCAGCTGGGGCGCAGCCCGTCCCCCACGCGCTACCGACACGGGAAGTCACGGCCGCAGAGATGCCTGCGCCGCTTTGACGTCGAGCACGACGCCGGTCTCGCGCTGGGAGACCTCCCACAGGGTGGCAATCGCCTGGTGCAGGCCGAGCCGGCGCAGCACCGGCCGCCGTACCGCCGGACCGAAGTTGACGAACCGCGGGGCATAGAACGCACCGCCGGCGGCGTCCGGGTCGGTGGCGGCCCGAAGCTGCGGCCGGGCGCCCGCCTCGGCCGACATCCCGGTCCGCGCAGCGAGCAGCTGCGACAGCCGGCCGGACCATCCGGTGCCGCCTTCCGCGACAGTGGAGTTCTGCAGGTTCGTGTGCGAGAGGCCGGGATGGGCGATCAGGCTCCTGGCCGCTGCCCCCGCTTCCGCGAAGCGGTGCTGCAGCCCGATCCCGAAGTGGTAGTTGGCCAACTTGGCCTGGCCGTAGGCCCGCCACGGCGTGTAGCGGCCGGTCAGGTGCGGGTTGTCCGGGTTCACCGGGCGGCCGACGTGGTGCGCCGTACTCGTCACCGTCACGACGCGCGCCGACTCCGCCCGCAGCAGGGCGGGGAGCAGGTGGGCCGTCAAAGCGAAATGGCCCAGGTGGTTCACGCCGAACTGCATCTTGAAGCCGTCCGCGGTGGTGCGCTCCGGCATCGCCATGAGCCCCGCGTTGTGCACCAAGACGTCAAGGGTTCGATGAGCCCCCAGGATCGTCTCGGCCGCGGCGCGCACGGAGGCCAGCTCAGCCAGGTCGAGTTCGACGATGTCAAGGGCGGCTTCGGGAAAGCGATCGCGGATCCCGTCGCGGGCGGCCGTCACCTTGGACCTGCTGCGCGCGGCCAGCCAGACGCGGGCGCCGGCTCCGGCCAGCGCCGTGGCCGTTTCCAGTCCCAAGCCGCCGTTGGCGCCGGTCACCACCGCGACCCGGCCGGTCAGGTCGGGAATGTGCGCCCCGGTCCAGGCCACCTGGGTCCTCCCCAGTGAGTGAATGGCGCTCAGAGTGCCAAGCCGGAGGTGGGAGCGCAATCGCCGGCCGTCCCGATGCTTGACTCCACTAGTAACTGGATGCATAGTCAGGCCCATGTCCGTGGGGTTTGCGTTGCTCGGCCTGTTGGCCGAGGGCCAGCGGCACGGATATGACCTCAAACAGCAGTACCAGCGGCGCTTCCCGGCGGCCAAGCCGGTCGCCGCCGCCCAGATCTACGCGACTCTGGATCGACTGTTCAGGGACGGACTCGTTGCACCGGCGGTGACGGAGCGGGTCGCCGGCCCTGACCGGATCGTGTTCGCCGTCACCGACCCGGGCCGCACTGAACTGGATCGCTGGCTGTCCGAGGTCGAGACTCCGGCCGAATACGTCGCGAACGTGCTGGCGATGAAGGTCACGCTCGCACTGCTGGTAGCGGGGGAGTCTGTCGCCGCCGATTTCCTGCGCCGCCAGCGCAAGGCGCACCTGGAGCGGATGCGCGAGTACACCCGGGTCAAGACCGACCCGCACGCCGACGTCCTGCGGGTCGTCGCCGCCGACTACGCGATCAACCACCTCGACGCCGATCTGCGCTGGATCGACACCACCCTGCAGCGCGTCGCCCATCTTGCAAAGGAGCTCCGCCAGTGACTGCCTCAGAGGTGCTCGCCGCTCGGCAGATCGTCAAGTCCTACGGCAACTCACCGGCGTTGAGCGGCGTGTCACTGAGCGCCGCCCGCGGCGACGTCCTCGCGATCACGGGACCGTCGGGGTCCGGCAAGTCGACCCTGCTGCTGTGCCTCGCCGGCATCCTGCGGCCCGACGCCGGCGAGGTGTGCTTCGCCGGCCAGCGGATCGACACTGCCAGCGAGTCAGCGCGATCGGCGTTGCGGCGCCGCGAGTTCGGGGTGCTCTTCCAGTTCGGCCAGGTCGTGCCCGAGCTGACCGCGCAGGAGAACGTCGCGTTGCCGCTGCTGCTGTCTGGCGTACGGCGTCGCGAGGCGATGACCGCGGCGCGGTCGTGGCTCGACCGGTTCGGCGTGGCCGATCTGGGGGATCAACGGCCGCCGCAGATGTCGGGAGGGCAGGCGCAGCGGGTCGCGGTCGCGCGGGCCATGGTGACCGAACCCGAAGTGCTCTTTGCCGACGAGCCGACCGGCGCGCTGGACACCCTCGCCGGCGAGCAGGTTCTCGGCCAGCTCACCCGGGTAGCCCGCGAGGCCGGCACGACCGTTCTGCTCGTCACCCATGACGCGCAGGTGGCGGCGTACGCCGATCGAGAGATCGTCATCCGCGACGGGCTCGTCGACGGCACCGCGGCCGTACCCGGCCCGTCGGCCGGGCAGCACCGGGCATACACGTGACCGGGCGGTTGACGTGGCCGACCGCACTGTGGCTTGCGACCAAGGGCGGCCGCTCGGACGCCGTCCGGATCGCGCTGACGGCCGTCGGCTCGGCCGCCGGAACGGTCGCGTTACTCGGCGCGGCGACGGTGATGGGCATCGAACCCGGCGATGGGCCCTACACGATGCGGGTGCTGCAGGAGGAAGGCCTGCACCAGGGTGTCGTCATCGCCTTGGTGCTGCTGTGCATCCCGGTGCTGGCCTTTGTCGGACAGTGCTTCCGGGTCGGCGCTCCCGCCCGCGACCGGCGGCTGGCGGCGATCCGGCTCGCCGGTGGCTCGCCGGCCGACGTCACCCGGGTCGCTTGCGGCGAGGCGGGGGTCGCCGCAGGGCTGGGTGCGGCACTCGGCTTGATCGTCTACCTGGCGGGCCGCATCGTCCTCGGTACGCCGATCACCGGGCCGTACGTGCGGATCACCCGAACCACTGTGGACGGCGGCGTAACCGTCACGCAGGAGGAGGGCATCGGCCAGGTGCTGCGGCTGCCGACCGACGTCCTGCCGCCGGTGTGGGCGATCGCGCTGCTGGTTGTCGCCGTACCGCTCGGCGCGGTGGTGTTCACCAGGCTGGCGCTGCGGCGGGTCACGATCACTCCGTTCGGCGTGAGCCGGCACCGGCGCACCCGGCCGC
Organism: Geodermatophilaceae bacterium; assembly: GCA_013695685.1. Taxonomy (GTDB): domain Bacteria; phylum Actinomycetota; class Actinomycetes; order Mycobacteriales; family Geodermatophilaceae; genus JACCTY01. The sequence continues at coordinate 3,872 of JACCZY010000124.1, forward strand.
CGCGACTGCTGCCCGCCGTCATGTTCCTGGCGGGTGTGGCCGCGCTCGCGTCGTTCTCTTCGGTAGCCAGGGCGCTCGATGTTGACACCGTTGGCCTGGCCGTGCCTGGCCTCATCGTCGTGACCTTGCTGTTGTTGACGTCGGCCGGGCTGGTCCTCGGTACGGCAGCACTGGCCGCCGGCATTGGAGGCTTCCTCGCCCCCCGGGTCCGGCATCCGACCCTGCTCATCGCGGCCCGACGGCTCGCAGCCGACCCGTTCGCTGGCAGCCGCGCGTTCGGCGCCTTGCTGCTCACCGTGCTCATCGGGGCCGGGGCGCAGGGTCTGCGGGTGAACATCCTGGCCAGCACCGACCCGAGCACGACCTTCTACGCCGACACGCTCAACCTCGTCGATCTGGTCATCGTCGTCGCCGTGGTCGTGGCTTCGTTGGGCCTGCTCGTCATCGCCGCCGAGGGCATCGTGGCTCGGCGCCGATCCCTGGCTGCGCTCACGGCCGCAGGGACGCCCCATGGCGTCTTGCGCCGTGCGGTGCTGGCCGAGGCGCTGCTCCCGCTCCTGCCCACGTCCGTGCTGGCTGCTGCGGCTGGCGTTTTCGCTGCCCGAGGGCTGTTCGGCACGACGTACGTCCAGCGCGAGTTCAGCACCACGGGGCAGCTGTTGGGGGAGCGGATCACGGCCATTCCCGTGCCCTGGACCGAACTCGTGGTGCTCGTGGCCGGAACGCTGCTCATCACTTCTCTGGCCACTTCGGTGTCGCTGCTCTTTCTGCGCGGCAGCACCAGCCCGTCGGAGCTACGTGCCGCTGCCTGATCCGCTCAGCCCGGCCGCAAGCCGTCCAGGAGCCGGGCCGGGACCACGGTGACCGCACACGGCTGCCCGCGCATGGAACGCCGCGTCGCCGGCAACGTCGGCCATCTCGGCGTACCGCCCGTCGGCGTCGAGTTCTAACACCGTTAGGCGGCCGGGCTCGGTCGGGTCCAGGATCCAGTCCCTCCGCTCGTAGTGTGCCCTCTTGGTGTTGCGGTCGTACAACGCGGTGCTCCGGGACAGCACCTCGACGGCGAGTAGCGGTGGCAGCGGCAGGTTGGTTGGCGTCAGGTCGGCGTAGCGGGTCACGATGACATCGGGTTGCACCTCGCTGCCGGGAGCGGTCCGAACGGCGAACGGCGAGTCCCTGGGCCTTCCACACGCACCGTCCATCTGCGGTGACGACTGACCTGACCGTCACCGTCTCGACTCCGGCCTGGTCGAGGACCGAGAGCGCGATCGGTCACCTGCACCTCAGGGAATTCCTCGGCGATGCTGCTGGCGAGGGCCCTGCGCGCCTTCGCCGAGATCCAGGATGAAATCCTGCTACCCAGGGTAAAACGCGGCCGCTGACGAGAGCGGGGCCTGCGCACTCGGGCCTCGTCCCCGTAAGGGGATCGGCTATGGGCGCTGTCCTATTCGCTTGTCGCGAGCGTCGACACTCGGTTGGATGGCACAGATGTCTGATGTCCGCGTGGAGCGACGCAACGCTCCGGACGCGGTGGAGCGGGTGCTGCGCGGCCTGCCCGACTGGTTCGGGATCGACGAGGCCATCCGCGGCTACGTCGGAGACGCGGCCCGGCTCCCCAGCTACCTGGCTGTGCGAGACGGCAGTGTCGCCGGGATAGCCCTGCTCAAGCGCCACTTCCCCCTGTCCGCCGAGGTCCACCTGCTGGCCGTGCAGCAGAACGCCCACCACCAGGGCATTGGATCCGCGCTGCTCTCGGCGATGGAAGACGACCTCAGCCGAGAGGGAGTCCAGTACCTGCTCGTGCACACCGTTGGCCCATCCTTCGACAACCCGCCCTACGCACGCACTCGAGCGTTCTACCTCGCGCGCGGGTTCGTGGCCCTGCAAGAACTGCAGCGCATCGACTGGGACGGCCCGACGCTGATCATGGCCAAGGCCATCCCAGTCGCCATCCCATCGGGCCGACTCGCGGCAGCTCGCTAGCACTGCCGCACGCTCGACCGTCTGGAAGGCGATCGGTTACGACACACGGCAGCGCGCCGATCGACGTTCGCGGCGTCCCGTGCGGTTGTCCCCGTACCTGGTTCGGCATCCCCTCAGTCTTCGTCTGCGGTGAGCGTTTCGAGCGGCGCCACCGGCACGACGTCCTTGGCCTTGGACGCTAATGCGGGGTCGACGGTGACCAGTGCGTCGGCCTGGAGCTTGGTGACGGCGAGGTACTCCGCGTCGTACGTCGTCTCCCAACCATGCTCGCGCGCGATCTTCCAAGCGGTGCGGCGCGACACCCGGTCACCGAGTAGCCGCATCTTCAGCTCGGTGAGGCGCTCATGGTGCTGAAGCGCCAGATCCTCGGTGAGGTCACCGTGCCGCACGCCCTCGAGAAGCAGGGAAAGTGCTTGGGAGCGGATGAG
>JACCZY010000133.1 GCA_013695685.1 Geodermatophilaceae bacterium
CAGCAGTACGACGCCTTCGCCGGTTCCCGCGGCAGGGCGCCCCTGATGACCGTCGACCGCGAGTCCCTGCCGACCGCCGACGAGTTGGGCGCTGAGCTGGAGCGCTTCCTGGCCGAGCAGAATCGCATGGACGAATGACCCGCCCGCCGCGCGAACGAGACTGAGGCGGATATGAGAACCATCGAGCTGCGCAGGCACACCGACAACGACGGCGACCGGCTCAGCATGGATGGCGTGACCGCGGCCGAAGAGATCGGCGGCCGCCTGACTCCGCCGTACGACGCTTTCGTCTCCACCGGGGCGGGTCGAGCCGCTCAGACGGTGCAGATCTGGCGTACGGCGGTCGGCGGCCAGGCACCGATCGAGGAGCACGCCGGCTTGCGGTCGCTACAGGAGGACCGCTGGCGCGAGGCGTACACGAAGGCAGGAAGTGCAGAACTGGCGCGGATGTGCGACGCCGACCCGGAACTCGTTCAGGAGGACTCGGCCAGGCTCGCGGCCGCACTGGAGGAGATCTTCGCTCGACTGCCTGATGGCGGCCGGGCTCTGGTCGTGGGCCACAGTCCGACGAACGAGGCGGCGGTCTTCGGCTTGACCGGCGAGTACGTCGATCCGATCGGCAAGGGTGACGGGGTACTCGTGATCCAGGACTCCGGCAGCTACCGCGTGGAACCCGTCGCCTGAGCTGCTACCGCGTCGGTGATTGACTGCGCGGATGCGCCGCGCCGCCTCATCCGGATCGACGTGAGCGAGGCGGCGCAGCCATCGGCCAGCCGATCGGGAAGCAGACAGGCCCGCGGTGTCGTCCTGTGTGTCGTCTCGGCGCTGTCCTTCGCCGTCCTCCCGTTCGTGGCGAACGCGGCGTACGACGCGGGCGTCGGGCTCACCGAGCTGCTGTTGCTGCGGTTCGTGATCGCCGCCACCGTGCTCTGGCTCCTCGTGCTGCGCCGCCCCCGCCCCAAACCCCGCCGGCGGGTGGCAGCGGCCGGCTTCGCGATGGGGTCGATCGGCTACGCCACGCAGTCCGCGCTGTACTTCGCTGCCCTCAACTACATCCAACCGAGCCTGGACACACTGCTGCTCTACACATTCCCGGTCATCGTGTTCACAGTGTCGGTGCTGCGCGGAAGGGAACGGGCGAGCGCGCTCCGGCTGGGAGCGCTGACCCTGGCCCTGGCCGGGGTCGCGGCGGTGCTGCTGGGCAGTGACGCGGGCAGCCTCGACCCGCTGGGGGTGGCCCTGGGGCTGGGGTCGGCGGTGGCGTATGCGACGTACATCCTCGTCGGAGACGCGCTAGATCCGGCACTGGACCGGCTCACCCTCACCGCGCTGGTGTGTACCGGCGCGTCCGTCACGTACGCGATCGTCGCCCTCACCAGCGGCGGCCCGGACTTCGGGTTCGACTCGGCCGGCTGGCTCTGGGCGGCCGTCCTGGCGCTGGTGAGCACCGTCGTCGCGGTCGGGACGTTCTTCGCCGGGATGCGCCTGATCGGCGCCTCCACGGCATCCATCGTCTCCTGCGTGGAGCCGGTCGCCGCCGTCCTGATCGGCGTCGGCCTGTACGGCGATGTGCTGGGGCCGGTGCAGTTGCTCGGTGCGGCCGCGGTGGTGACTGCGGTCGTGCTCTTGCAGGTCAGGGTGCGCCGAAGCCGGAGTTGAGTCAGCGGCTGGCCAGCACGAGCAGGTGCGAACTCGCCCCCAGCAGTGTCGGCTCGGCCTCGATCCGCCGCAGCCAGCTGAGGAGGAGCTCGCGCCGTACAGGGTCGTCGAGCAGCAGCGGCAGGGTCCCGACCAGCCATGCGGTGCACTCCACCGCGAGCACGCCGTACAGGGACAACCCGGCATCGGCCACTTCGCCGGCGAGTTCGTCGGGGTGGTGGAAGTACGCCGTGGTGAACCTGTCCGGCACGTCGAGATCGTTGCGGTGCTTGCCGTCGGACAGGTCCGCGTCGACCACGGCGGCGAAGCTCGGGTCGCGGATCAGGTCCTTGCGCAGGCCATCGTTCAGCCCGGCGAACCTGCTGATCACGGCAGCGGCGACCAACCCTCCGGGTACGACGACACGGCCGAACTCGCGCCACGCCCGAACCCGGTCGACCCGATCGATCAGGTGGTAGAGCGGTCCGAGCGCGAGCACCACGTCGTACGACGCCTCGTCCTCGGTCAACGCCCGCGCGTCACCCAGCGCCGCCGTGACGCCCGGTAGGGAGGCGGCCTGCTCTACGTGCAACGGCACGGGATCGACAACGTGTACGGCGTAGCCGAGGCCGGCCAGCCACTCCGCGTAGACGCCCGGTCCCCCGCCGACGTCCAGCACACGGGCCGGCGGCGGCGGCAGCCGCCGGAGCAGGATGTCCTACGTCCGCCACAACTCCAGCCGGCCGTGACCGGCGGTCAGGCGGAGGTGCTCCTGACCCTCGTTGTAGTGCGCGATCACTTCAGCGGGCACCGACATCGGGCCAACCTAGACCGGCTAGGTTCTCTCGTCATGGGAGTTCTGCTCAGCGACAAGGTAGTCATCGTGACCGGCGCGGGTCGCGGCCTGGGCCGGGGTGAGGCGTTGGAGCTCGCCCGGCAGGGTGCGGTCGTCGTACTGAATGAGTACGACGCCGAGACCGGTCAGACGGTCGTCGATGAGATCACCGCCGGCGGCGGGCGGGCGCTGCTCGTCGCAGGCGACGTCAGCGAGGTCGAGGTGGGTGACCGACTGGTCGATACGGCGATCTCGGAGTTCGGCCAACTCGACGCACTCGTCAACAACGCAGGCATCCTGCGCGACCGGACGCTGGCCAACATGACGCCGGAGGAGTGGGACGCGGTCATCAAGGTGCACCTGCGCGGGCACTACACGACAACCCACGCGGCATGCCGGTACTGGAAGGACGCCAAGCGCCCCGGCCGGATCGTGCACACGGCATCGACGTCGGGAATTCTCGGCAACTTCGGGCAGGCCAACTACGGAGCGGCCAAAGCCGGCATCGCGGCGTTCTCCACGATCGTCGCGCAGGAGATGATGAAGTACGACGTTACGTCCAACGCGATCGCGCCGGCCGCACGCACCGCGATGACGGAGTCGGCGTACGGCGAGATCGCGCAGGGCGACGGCGACTTCGATTTCTGGCACCCGGACAACGTCGCGCCGTTCGTCGCTTTTCTCTGCTCCGACGCCGCGGCGCACATCAGCGGCAAGGTGTTCGGCGTACAGGGCGACACCGTGGAGATCTACCAGCCGTTCACGTCCGTGGCGGTGATCGAGAACGGCGGTAAGCGGTGGGAGCCGGCGCAGTTCACCGAACGGGTCGGAGAGCTGTTCGAGGCCAGCGGGATCGTGCCCCAGGCGGAGTACATGATGACCAAGCTGCGCTACACGATGTCCAACCGTGGCTAGCACCTCCACGAGCTCCGTCCGCAGCTGAATGCGTTGACCGAGCCCGATCCGGCGTGGCTTGTGGGTCAGGTGGCCCGCAGCCAGGACCGGCTGGACGCCTCGCTGGTGACGCTGACCGAGCGGTAGGCGCGGTCGCCCTCCGTGCTGCCCGGCTGGACCCGGGCGCATGTGCCTGCACACATCGCGGGCAATGCCACGACGGCGGCGGAGATGTTCGAGGGGTACGCCCGCGATGAGGACATCCCTCAGTACGGCGGCTCGGACCTGCGGCGGGAGGCCGAGATCGACGCCGACTCATCCCGACCGGCGGCCGCTCTCGCCGAACTGGTGCGGGACACCGACGCGCGGTGCCTGGCCGCCTACCGCGCCATGCCCGACTGGGACGGGAGGGCCCCCGGCGTAACAGTGCCCCGGCTGCCGGCGCCGCTGGTGCTGGCGTGGCTGTTCGGCCGTGGCGATCCCGGCCTGCCGCAGCTTCCGGCTTGGGCTGATGGTGGCAACGCGGTGCATTCTGATGCTCAGATGTAGCCTGCGCGCATGCGCACCACAATCGACCTTCCCCAGGACCTGCACGACATAGCGCGGTCCATCGCCCGGGACCGGGCCCAGACACTGAGCGAAGCGGTGGCGGACCTGTTGCGGCGCGGCCTGAGCCGCGATTCCAGCCTTCGGGTCGAAATCGATCCCTTGACCGGATTTCTGGTCCTGCACGGCACCGGACCCGTAACGAGCGAGGATGTGCGCGCTCTCGATGACGACATGTGAACGCAGCCGCCCCGAGCGTCCTGCTCGATGGCAACGTACTTATCGCTCTGAGCATCGACGGCCATGTTCATCGAGAGGCCCGGCAGTGGTTGGGCGGCGGAGATCATTTCTTCGCCACCTGCCCGATAACTCAGGGAACACTCGTCCGCGCCTGGTTGCGGGCAGGTGGCACCGCTGAGTCGGCGCAGCGGTCCTTGTCCGCTCTGCTCACCAATCCGCGTCATGAGATCTGGGTCGACGACGTCGGCTACGACGACGTCCCACTCGATGGCGTCGTCGGGCACCGGCAAGTGACCGACACGTACCTCGCTCACTTGGCCCGCCGTCGCGGAGGCCGGCTAGCCACCCTCGATCGTGGTCTGGCCGCGGCCCACAGCGACGTAACCACGCTCATTCGCGCTACTGAGGCGCCAACGGGCGCTGCGACGCCGCTAGCTGCCGTACGCCAACAGCCCCAGACCGACAAAGATGAGCAGCGGGGTCATGCCCGGCGGCCCGCCCAGGTCCAGGCATACCCGGTGTCCTCGCACGCCCGGGCGTAATCGGTGAGGTCCAACGGCCGGAAGGTGTCGACCATGACGGCAAGTTCCTCGAACCGCTCGGCCCCCATCGACGCCTCGGCGGCGCCGGGCTGCGGGCCGTGGGTGAACCCCGACGGGTGCAGTGAGATCGACCCCTGCTCGATCCCGGCGCCCTTGCGGGCCTCGTAGTCGCCGCCGCAGTAGAACATCATCTCGTCGGAGTCGACGTTCGCGTGGTTGTACGGGACCGGTATCGACTCGGGGTGGTAGTCCACCTTGCGCGGCACGAATGAGCAGATCACGAACCGCGGCCCCTCGAACGTCTGGTGCACCGTCGGCGGCTGGTGCACCCGGCCGGTGATCGGCTCGAAGTCGGCGACGTTGAAGGCGTACGGGTACAGGCAGCCGTCCCAACCGACCACGTCGAACGGGTGGTGGGCGTACGTCAGCTCGCTGATCCCCTGCCGGTGCCGCACCAGCACCGCCACGTCGTCGCCCTCGACGACGTGCGGCTCGGTCGGTCCGCGCAGATCCCGCTCGCAGTACGGCGAGTGCTCCAGGAACTGCCCCTTGCCTGACAGGTAGCGGCGCGGTGGACCGATGTGCCCGAACGCCTCGATCGTCAGCATCCGCACCGGTTCATCGCCGGTGGGTACGACGGTGTACGTCGTCGAGGTGGGGATCACCACGTAGTCGCCGGTGCCGACGTCGAGTGCTCCGAAGACCGTCTCGACCCGGGCCGAGCCGCTCTCGACGTAGAGGCACTCGTCACCGGTGGCGTTGCGGTACAGCGGCGATGGCCGGTCCGCGGCGACGTACCCGATGCGCACGTCGCCGTTGACCATCAACTGCTGCCGGCCGGTCACCGCATCCGCAGCTCCCGCGTCCAGTTTGTGGGTTTTGTAGTGCCGGGGCAGCAACGGGTGGTTGGGGCCGGCGGTCACCGGCAACTCGTCGTACACCGTGCTGTCGACGATGGCCGTCGGCAGCCCCTCGTGATAGAGCAACGAGGAGTCGTTGGAAAACCCCTCGATCCCCATCAGTTCCTCGGCGTACAGGCCGCCGCCGGGCTTGCGGAAGGCCGTGTGTCGCTTACGCGGAAGCTGACCGATCTGCCGGTAGAAGGGCATGCTTCACCCTACGCCGGAGCCCGGTTCACGTGTCGTTGGCGAGGGTCCCGCGGATCCCTGCCGGCCGCCGAAGCGCGACTGGGCAGAGCGTCACGATGCACGTGCTCGACGACGGGGGTCAAGAGCCGACGAACGCCGTATAGTCCTTACTACTCTGCGCTATGATACGACTACATAACGGCACCATTGCCGCCATCGTTCGTACGCAGAAGTGCTCGTTGCCGGCTCGGTCCGCGGCGCCGAGATCTACAACAACACGATGGTGGCAGGCGGGGCCGGCATTGTGCCATCGGCGGCGGTCGCAGTCTGGGACGGTCCCTCCGGCGTGCACGTCCGCAACAACATCCTGCTAGCGACCGGCACCGGTCGTGTCGTGATGACCCGATCGGCCTTGAGCACCAGCGCCGTACTGTTCCAGGGAAACAGCTACTACTCCACCGGCGCGTTCGCGATCGCCTGGGGTGGCAGCCAGTTCGGGTCGGTTGCGGCGTGGACACAGGCTTCCGGCCAAGAACAGATTTCCGGCAAAGCGAGCGCCGTCACCGGCAATCCGATGCTGGTGAACGCCGCCGCTTGGCCGACACCGGTGAATGCGAACGGCATGAAGTTGCAGATCGGCTCCCCGCTGCAAGCCGCCGGACTCAACCTGGCCGGCCGCGGTCCATGCGATTATTTCGGCACCGCACTTTCCTCGCCGGTCAGTGTCGGCGGACACGAGCTGTGACGTGCTCGGCTCGTCAGTTGCTCAGCTCGTGCCTGAGCGGCGCTATCCAGTTCTCGGCTTCCGACTGCCAGGAGACGGAACGCGCCGGCCCTGGGCCCCGTCGCGGAACCGCTGAATGCCCGGCCACACTCCACCGACCAGTGCCAGGCTGAGTGCGTAGAGCGGCCGGTCCCCGCACCGTAACGCGATGTCCCGGTGTATGCGCCTCGCTTGAACCCGGTGGCCCTGCCGGAGGGACAGGGCCCCGAAGTACCACAAGAACCTCTCCCGCTGGACAGTCACTCCGCGCGACCGGCGCACTGTCCGGTACTTCTCCTCGATGTAGGCCAGCTCCTCCTCGGACCGGCGCACGTTGTGCGCCATGCCGGAGGGGTGTACGCGGTAGCCCACCAGCGGCCGGTCGACCACGGCCACCGGAGCCGCCAGGCCCAGCCTGATCCAGAGATCATAGTCGGCCAGGTTGGACAGAGCCTGATCGAACCCACCCAGCTCCCGCACCGGGTCGGTGCGCACCATGACTCCAGACGCCCCGCCGGGGATGACGTTGCCGGCTAGCAAGCTGTCGGTCACGCACTCGGCGACCGGTGGCCGTTCGGCGCCGCCGAGTCTCAGTTGCGCGTCGACCTTCACCGCGCCCGCACAGGCCCACGCCGCCCCCGGTCTTTCCCGGGCGGCTGCGAGCTGCGCACTCAATTTGGCCCGTGCCCAGATGTCGTCGTCGTCGACGAAAGCCACCCATCGTCCGGTAGCCGCCGCGATGCCGGCGTTACGGGCCGCCGAAACGCCCTTGCCTGCTCGTGGCGCAATACGGTAACTCGGTCGTTCGTCCGGCGCCGCAGCATGGCCGGTGTCTCGTCCGTGGACCCCTCGTCGACCACCACCACATCGACGTCGGTGCCCTCCTGGGCAGGCAGGGGCGCAGCGTCTGCCGTAGCAGCCCGCACCTGTTGCGGGTGGGAATGACGACAGTTACCCGCTCTGACATCGCTCGCTGCTCATTCTCGGGCGGGTCACTCGGGTAGGTCGCGCGGGGCCGTCCCAGAGCTGTGAGCAGAGCATGACGCCTTCGTGCTGCCGTCGTGGTTCGAGGCGTACGGCCTGACGTTCCTGGAGGCACGGGCCGCCGGCTTGCCGTGTGTGGGACGGCGTGCATTCGCCATGCCGGAACTCGTGCCGGAGGGCACCGGAGCTCTGGTCGTCGAAGACGCCGGTGCCGAGGACGTAGCCGCAGCGATCCACTCGGTATGTACCGACGATGCACTACGCGGCCGGGTCGTTCGGGATGCCTCTGCGGTGGCACGGGAGAACTCCTGGAACGCAGTTGCCGGACGCATGCTCGAGGTGATCGGCCGGCGCGAGTCGGCTCGCCGGCTCGCGGCACCTCCGGTGGTGTCCCCGAGCGTGCGCTAGCGTCCCGAAGCATGTCACCGGGACACCCGCTGTTCACTGCAATCGTCGACGACGCGGCGCTGTTTCCCCCGGGTTGCGCGAGCATGCCGGATGCGCTGGCCGCCCACCCCCACCACAAGGCGGCCCGGTACGCCGACGTCGTCGGCCGCTTCCTCTGCCCCGCCTCGCGGCTGCAGGAACTCACGGATGTGCTGCCCGAGGGCGACGAAATCGAGCTCTCGCTGATCGCGGACACCGGCCTTCCCGGACTGGCCGAGGCGCTCGACCTGGCGCACACTGACCACCGCCTGGCCGTCGAGGCGGTGGAGGTCAGGCCAGCAGAGGAGGCCGACCTCATGGAGGCAGTGCAGAAGGTCCTCGAGCCGCTGCCCCCGATCCTCGCCTTTGTCGAACTGCCCCGCTCCCCGGGCTGGACCGGTGGCCTGGAGGCGATAGCAGCTGCCGGTCGTGGCGCGAAGCTGCGCACCGGCGGCACGACGGCGGATGCGTTTCCCAGCGAAGCCGAACTGGCCGCCTTCATCATGGCCTGTGCCGAGCGGGATGTGCCGTTCAAGTGCACCGCGGGCCTGCACAACGCCGTACGCCATCGCGACTCCACCACCGGATTCGACCATCACGGCTTCCTGAACGTGGCGCTGGCTACGCACGCCGCTGTCCTGGGCGAAGGGGTCAACGCGGTCACGGCACTGATCGGCGAGACGGACGGGGAACGGCTGTTGTCGGCGTACCGGCAGGTGACCGATCACGATGCCCGCCGGACGCGGGCGATGTTCGTCGGCTTCGGCTCGTGCAGCGTCCTCGACCCGGTCAACGACCTGACCGAACTCGGGCTGCTCTGATGTTGCCGCAGACCTGGGTGCCCGTGCCCGAGGGCTCGGACTTCCCGATCACGAACCTTCCGTACGGCGTGTTCCGCGGCACGAACGGCCGGCGCATCGGCGTCGCCATCGGCGAGCACGTGCTCGACCTCGCCGGCGTCGTCGAGCGCGGTCTGCTGGACGGGCCGAGCAAAGCGTTGCGTACGGCGACATTGAACGACTTCATGGCCTCCGGGCGTCCACAATGGACACGGGTGCGGGAGCGCATCACCGAGTTGCTCACGGACGAGTCGTGCCGGGGCAACGTCGAGCCGCTGCTCGTGCGGCAGGACGCGGTCAGCATGTGCCTGCCGTTCGATGTCGCGGACTACGTGGACTTCTACTCCTCGAAGCACCATGCCACCAACGTCGGGAAGATCTTCCGGCCGGATGCGGAGGCGCTGTTGCCCAACTGGACGCATCTGCCGGTCGGGTACCACGGCCGGGCCGGCACCGTCGTCGTGTCGGGCACGGACATCGTGCGTCCGTGCGGGCAGCGCAAGGCACCGGCCGACGAGACGCCGGCGTACGGGCCGTCCACGCGGCTGGACATCGAGGCCGAAGTGGGGTTCGTTGTCGGCGTACCCACCTTGTTGGGCGAACGGGTGTCCACAGTGGACTTTGCCGACCACGTGTTCGGGGTGATCCTGGTCAACGACTGGTCGGCGCGAGACATCCAAGCCTGGGAGTACGTGCCGTTGGGCCCGTTCCTCGGCAAGTCTTTCGCCACCTCGGTCTCACCGTGGGTCGTGCCGCTGGCGGCGCTGGCCGAGGCCCGGGTCGCCGGGCCGCGTCAGGATCCGGCACCGCTGGACTATCTCCTCGACGCCGCTCCCTGGGCGCTGGACCTCGCTCTCGCGGTGGAGTGGAACGGCACGGTGGTCAGCCGGCCGCCGTTCGCCTCGATGTACTGGACCCCCGGGCAGCAGCTGGCCCACCTGACCGTCAACGGGGCGTCCCTGCGGACGGGCGACCTGTACGCCTCGGGCACCGTATCCGGGTCGGCCAAGGAGGAGCGGGGCTCGTTCCTCGAACTTTCCTGGGGCGGGACGGAGCCGGTGGCCCTGGCGGGCGGCGTAACCCGGACGTTCCTCGAGGACGGCGACACGGTGACACTGCGGGCCGGCGCCCCGGGCCTGGACGGCACCCGGATCGGCTTCGGCGAGGTAACCGGCACCGTGCTCCCCGCCCGCTGACCTTCATCTGCCCGCCGAGCGCGCCGGGAGGAGCCGGGACCCCGGTCATCCGGGCAGCTGCCGTAGCGTCCAGCGTATGGCTGCGGATCAGCGAGAGACGGTCTACCTGGTCCCGCACACGCATTGGGATCGCGAGTGGTACGAGCCGTTCCAGCGGTTCCGGTTGCGGCTGGTCGACCTGCTCGACGACGTTCTCACCCGCGCCGAGGGGGACCCGTCCTTCTGCTTCACCATGGACGGGCAGCTGGCCGCGGTGGACGACCATCTCGAGGTCCGCCCCGAGGACACCACCCGGGTGGCCGCTCTGGTCGAGCGCGGTCAGTTGGCCGTCGGCCCGTGGGAGATCCTGCTCGATGAGTTCCTGTGCTCCGGTGAGACGATCGTCCGCAATCTGGAGCGCGGCCTGGCCCGCGCCGCGATGTTCGGTACGCCGATGCGCACCGGCTACCTGCCCGACATGTTCGGGCACTGCGCGCAGATGCCGCAGCTGCTGTCCCTCGCCGGTATCGACCAGGCCTGTCTCTGGCGCGGCGTACCGTCCACAGTGGACAGTCACGCCTTTCGCTGGGAGGCGCCGGACGGTACGCCGGTGCGCTGCGAGTACCTCCCGAACGGCTACGGCAACGCGGCGTACCTGCTCTCCGACGAGCAGCGGCTCCCGGCCCGGGCTGACGAGTTCGTCGCCCGGACGCGGCGGTGGTACGGCGACGACCCGATCCTCGCCATGTTCGGCACCGACCATTCCGCTCCGCTGCCCACGTTGATGGCCCTGGTGCGTTCGCTGAACGACTCCGACTCGCCGCTACGCCTGGAAGTCTGCACCCTCGCCGACTACCTCGCTCTCTTCGGCGCGGACACCGCGGGGCTCCCGGCGGTCCGAGGTGAGCTGCGCAGTCACGCGCGGGCCAACATCCTGCCCGGCGTGATCTCGGTCCGAATCCACCTGAAGCAGGCGATGGCCCGGGCCGAGCGGATGGTCGAGCGCTACGCAGAACCGTGGGCGGCGCTGTGGTCACCGGCAGCAGAGTGGCCGGCGCAGTTCCTGGACATGGCCTGGCACCGGCTGGTGGCCTCGAGTTGTCACGACTCGGTGACCGGCTGCGGGGTCGACGACACCGCCGTGCAGGTGGCCGCCCGGATCGCCGAGGCCGAGCAGCTGGGACAGGCGGTCCGCGATCGGGTCGTCGCCCGCCTGGCGTCGGGCGTGCCGAGCGACGCCGTCCTGGTACTCAACCCCACCCCGACGAACCGCACCGGGCTCGTGACTGTCACGGTGCCGGGGGCGGACGTCGCCTCGATGGTGGACCCGGGCGGGCGGCACCGGCCGGTACAGCGGCTCAGCGAGCGGGAGCCGACGCTGTACGACGCCGAGTTCACCGGCACCGACCTGCGCGAGGCGATCCTGCGGCGCAGCTTCGGCCAGGAGCTGTTCAACCGGCGGATCCAATGGGTTCGGGTCGAGGACACGACGGTGACGTTTCAGGTTGGCCGGCTGGGGGATCCGGCCTTCGACATCGACGCCGTCGCCGACGATCTGCACGCCCGCGCGGCCGGCACTGGCCGGACGTGGAGGCTGCGGATCCTCGAGGAGCCGCTCAGCACCGTCCTGGTCGAGGCGTCAGTCGCCGCGCTCGGCTGGACTAGCCTGCGACCGTCCCTTGAGTCAGCGCCGCCCGTGGATCGGCTCGTCCGGGTGGATGAGTCCACTGTGGACAACGGTCTCGTACGCGTGACGGTGGCCGCCGACGGCACGCTGCGCATCACCGGTGAGGATGGCACCGTACTGGACGGCGTCGGCCGGATCGTCGACGGTGGCGATGCCGGAGACACCTACAACTACGCCCCGCCCGCCCGCGATCATGTCGTCGACGAACCGCTGTCGGTCGAGATCGCGGTCACCGACCGCGGCCCGTTGCTCGGCGCGCTGATGGTCGGGCGGACGTACCGCTGGCCAGCCGGGCTCACGGCTGACCGGGCCGGCCGGGCCGAGGCCACCGAAGAGGTCGAGCTGGCCATGCGGGTTGAGGTCCGCCTCGGGGAGCCGTTCGTCCGGCTCACCGTCGACTTCCTCAATCCGAGCGTGGATCACCGGACCCGTCTGCACGTACCCACTGCCCGGCCGGCCACGGCGTCGTACGCCGAGGGGCAGTTCGCCGTCGTCGAGCGGGGCCTGTCCAGCGAGGGTGGCCACGGCGAGGTGCCGATACCCACGTTTCCGGCCGGATCCTTTGTCGATGCCGGTGGCGCCGCGATCCTGCTCGACCACGTCACCGAGTACGAGGTGGTTGCGGACGGCCGGGAGATCGCACTCACCGCACTTCGGTCGGTGGGGCAGCTCAGCCGCAGCGTCCACGGGTATCGGGAAGAGCCGGCCGGGCCCGAGTTGCCCACTCCGCTGGCGCAGTGCATCGGCCCGGTCAGGATGCGGCTCGCGGTCCTGGCGCACGGCTGGCCGTGGCAGGTCGATCATGTCCTCCGCGCCGCCGAGCACTTCCGGCATGACCTGCACGCAGTCGCCGGGCTCGGACCGGCCGGTGCGAGTCTGTCCGAAAGGCGCGGGCTCGAGATCGCCGGGGGTGCGGAGTTGACCAGCCTGCGCCGACGCGACGACTGGCTCGAACTCCGCCTCGTTGCTCTCAACCCCGAGGCCACTTGGGCCAAGGTGTTCGGGGTTACCGCCGCGCGCCGGGCGGACCTGCTCGGCCGTCCCGGCGATCCGCTGCCCGTCGACGGCGGTCGGCTGGAGCTCGCCCTCCGGGCGTGGGAGATCCTCACCATCCAGGTGCAGCAGTGACCCCGTCCCCGGTCGCCTACCCCGCTCAACGTCTGTAGGAGTGAACGCTCGCCCCGGCGCAACGGCCGTAGGAGTGAGCGCTCGCCCAGGCGCAACGGCCGCAGGAGTGAGCGCTCGCCCCGGCGCAACGGCCGCAGGAGTGAGCGCTCGCCCCGGCGCAACGTCCGCAGGAGTGAGCGCCGTACAGCCAAACGCACGGACGCAAGCGCTGACCCCGCCGCTTTGGTGCGGCGCCGCCACTCTGGTCCGATGCCGCCGCGGCGGTTAGGTCCCGAGGTGCGGTGGCGCCGAGGCGAGAAGTGCCAGGCCGCTTCGGCGGACCGACAGCTCCGGGGTTACCCCGGGGACCGAGGCATGGCCTCATCACTGCACCGCAGGCGCGCCGCTGCGATCCAGGCAGCTAAGCGCCCGCGCGACCGGACAGGTCGCCCGGCGCCACCGCAGCTCCGCTCCGATGCTTGACCGCCGCCGACCCGTTGCGGACTGATCCCCGGCCATGACCGGTGCCGGAGACAGGCAGTAGCGGCGGCTCTGGCCGGCGCGTTCCTCGCCGGCGAATGGAGCCCTGACAGGCTGCGCCGGCGCGGCGCCACGACGCTCGGTCGCCGCCCGCGCTGGCTGAGCGCAGTGGTCGCAGAGGTCTTGTCGCTCTACCGCGATCCGCCGGCAGATCGCCCCCGCGTACTTGCGGCGGTTGTGATGGCCACCGACGGCTTCCAGGCCGCAGCGGCCGCAGCCCGTCGGCGGGAGGGCCTGCCGCTGCGGGCGGTCCGGACCCTCGCCGCTGACCCGGATGGCAGAGCGTCGATGGCCGGTTGCCCGGGTGGACACCGTCGCCGGGCTCGCGGGCCTGCTCGATCTCAGTCCCAGACACCTGGGGTGGTACGCCGACATCATGGGGATGCAGCGGCGTACCCGCACGCAGGCCTTGCCTGCTCTACCGGTACCGGTGGCTGACCCGCCCGGGCCGCACACCGCGGCTGCTGGAGTTTCCGACACCTCGACTGCGCCGCGCACAACGGACGTTGCTCGATCGAATCGCAGCACTCATACCGACGCACAACGCCGCGCACGGCTTCGTCCCGGCCGCAGCGCCCGTACCGGCGCGTCACTGCACGTCCGGGCTGAGGTCGTCATCGGCCTGGACCTAACCGGCTTCTTCGCCGCGGTTTCCGCCGCTCGTATCTACGGCATCCTGCAGGTGGCCGGCTACCCCGAGACGGTGGTCTACATGATGACCGGCCTGTGCCCCACCGCGACGCCGATCGCGGTGCTCGGTGAGATGTCGCCCGGAGGCTCGGCCGATGATCGCTACGCGCTGCGCCGAACATTGGCGACGCCACACCTGCCGCGGGCGCTCCGACGTCACCGCAGCTGGCGAACCTGTCGGCGTACCGGCTGGATTGCCGGCTCGCCGGCTTGGCCGCCGCGGTGGGTGCCACCTATACGAGGTACGCCGACGACCTGACCTTCTCCGGCGGGCCGGAGGTAGGACGGCGGGCGAACCGAATCGTCGCGAGCATCCGGCGGATCATCGAGGAGGAAGGGTTCCTGCTCAACAACGGTAAGACGCGGGTGCAGCCGCGTGACGGCAGGCAGACCGTGACCGGCATCGTGGTCAACGACAAGCCGAACGTGGCTCGTGACGACTACGAGCGGCTGTGTGCCACCCTGCACAACGCTGCGTTGACCGGCGCCCAGGCGCAGAACCGAAGCGGGCACCCGGACTTCCGGGCGCATCTGCTCGGCCGGATCGCCTGGGTCGAGGCGCTCAACCCCGCTCGCGGGCGACGACTGCGAGCCCGATCCTGCCGCGAAACTCACTCCTCGACGTCTTGGTTAGCGGCCTCAGGCCGCGGCGGCGGAGCCTCGGTCTGCCGGCTGTTGCCGGACGTGGTCGCGGCGGCTGAGTAGGACGTGGATTGCATAGTCCAGGTCGAGTTGTTCCCCGCTCCATGTCGGCAGAAGCTCGCCGGTGGCTGCCGGGAGGGGTTGGTTGTCCGCGAGCGGTTGTGGGCATTGGTCGAGGCGTCGACCGTGTGGGTCCGCGAAGGTCGGCCGGCCGTGGGAGTTCATCGTGACGGTGAACCCGCCGTGGTGGATCTGACTGTGGTGAAAGCCGCACAGCAGCACCAGATTGCTCATCGCGGTGCGGCCTCCTCTGGACCAGAACCGGATGTGATGACCTTGAACACGGGCGCGGCGGTCCTCATGGCAGCCCGGGAAGCGGCAGCCGCCGTCCCGCGCCCACAACGCCCGGTTGATCGAGGTCGGGATGGTGCGGGTGGCCCGGCCGACGTCCAGGACGTCGCGGCCGCGGCGCAGCATCACGACCAGCGATGCGTCGCAGCCGATCCGGGCGACCTGCTCCGCGCTGAGCGCGGGCCCGCCGTCCAGGTGCGCCGCGCCGGCGGCGGTGTCCGCTGCTAGCACGTCGGCGTCGACATGCACGACCACCTGATGGCGGGCCGCAGCCGAGCGCCTGGCCGGATCAGGGTCGAGGAAGGTACGCGCGATCTCCAGCAACGCCTCCGCCTGCGAGCAGGGTCGCGGCCGGCCGTCCTCAGCTACATCCCGCCCGGGTGATGCCGCCGGCTGAGAACGCCGCTGCGAGCCCGGCTCCGCGCTGTGAACCGGTCCGGTGCCCGCCCGCTCGGTGTCTCCTCGCTCAGTGTCGGCCCGCTCGAAGTCGCCCCGCTCGGCGCCGGCCCGCTCGAAGTCGCCCCGCTCGAAGTCGCCTCGCTCGAAGTCGCCCCGCTCGAAGTCGGCCCGCTCGGCGCCGGCCCGCTCGGCGCCGGCCCGCTCGGAGTCCGCCCGCTCCGACTCGGCACGCTCGGAGTCGACCCGCTCGGCGGCGGCCTGCAACGCCGTCAACAGCATCGCGCCGTCCTCGGCGGACAACCGCCCGGCCACCCGCAGGCTGCCGTCCTCGTCCCAGTGGATGCTCAACCCGAAGCGCGAGGTGTCCTCCTCCGGCTCCTCGGCCAGGTCGGCGCGCCGCCAGCCACGCACGATCTTCTCCACGTGCGCCGCGGTGCCGGCCAACCCGACCTCGAGCAGGTCGGCCTCGGTGTCGGCGTCAGCCACCCGGGTGATCGCCCGCACCTTGGAGTAGGACAAGCTGCCGGCGGTGAACGCGGCGGCAATCCCCGGCAGGCCGCTCAGCGCCCGGGCCACCCGGACATGCTCACGGGCCGCGTTCGGCGACAGCCCGCACTGCCAGCCCAGCCAGTGCGCGCACGACTTCACCCCGATCTCCGCCCAACCCTCCCGGAGATCGAACTCGGCCACCAACCCGAGCCAGCGCGCTGTCGCCGCAGCGATCCGCGCCGCCGTGGCGCAGATCTCCTCGGCCAGCTCCGCCAAGGGACGCTCGGCTTCAACCTCGACCCGTGGATCAGAAAGTTCGCTCATAGGTTTGATACTCACACCCCCCACCGACGGTTCCCGGCCGAAAGCGTTTCCGCGGAAACTCTCTCAACCCCAGGTCGAGGGTCCGGCCGCCGATCGCTCGGTGACGCCGGCCGCGATCGGCACGAGCTGACGGGCCGAGGGGTGGCGCCGCTGTTCAGGAGGCGGGTTAGGTTAGCGGCAGCCGAGGTTCTCCGCCATCCGGCGCAAGGCGTCGACTGCCGCCTGGTACTCCTCACCGCTGATGCCGTCGGCCACACGCTGCCGCTGCGCCGTTCAGCATCTGCCAATGCCGCCTGGCCAGCTGCTGCTCGTGCAGCAGACCCTCGGAAATCTCGTCGATCAGCCGGTCCACCAGCTTGCGCCAGTAGCCGATCGGACGTCGCATAAGGACCCTCATCTTCCGAGCACCCAGCCGTGCGTTCCACCCAGCTGCGTCAGCCGCAGAGGGCGTGGACGGCGGTGGTGCCGTCCTCCAGCCAGTGCGGACCCGGGGACGCCGGAAACGCCTCTACAGCCGAGCAAACCAGCCGGCGGCGGCCGGTCGCGCCGGCCAGCAGCAGGCCCTCGGCATCCACAGCCACCAGCTCGTCCCCGAGCCGCAGCAGGACAGGACCGGCACGGCGAGCGCTGAGCGCCGTACGCCCGGCCCGCAGACCATCGAGTACGCCGTCGACGTCGTGCTGCGACACGAGCACCCATGTCGTCGGTTCCCCGGGCAACCGGTCTTGCTCCGGCCGGTGGAAGTCGCTCCCCCCGACCGGCACCAGCGCCGGACCAGCCGCCTGCCACCACGCCATCGGCCCGCCCCACCGGCGGTCCAGCCAGGTCCAGTGCCAGATCTCGGCCAGCGCCGGGCGGCGTTCCAGCGGGTAACGCCAGGAGCAGTCGGCTGCCAGCGGGTGATTGATCGACAGCAACTCGACGCCCTCGACCCACTGATCGGCCGGAGCTCGGAAGTCGACCCAGCCGATGTCGCCGAACGCGTTGGCGTGCCCACGATGCGTCGTTACCTCCTGGCCCGGCACCAGGACCACGCCGGCCCGCAACCCGGCCGCAGGTAGACAGGAGTGGTGGCTGACGGTGTTGTGGTCGGTGACGGCGAGGAAGTCCAGCCCCTGCCCCACCGCCAGCGCGGCAAGTTCGTCCACCGTCAGGCTGCCGTCGGAGTGCACCGTGTGCGTGTGCAGGTCCCCGGCCAGCCAGCGCATCCCCGCCGGCGCCGGCAGCGGCCTCGCCGGCGGCCGCTCGGGTAGCGGCGGAGGCAGCGGATCAGCAGGCGGCGAAACCCGTCCCGGTACGACGCTCACCCGCCACGGCAGCCCGTCAACCGGCACCCGGTGCAGGCCCAGCACCACCTGCCACTCACCGGCCTCCAGCTCACCCGGCAGGTAGCCCGGCGTAGCCCAGTCGGCCGTGATGGAGAACTGCCGGCGCGCTCCGCCGGACCAGCCGCGAAACCCGGCCGGCCCGAAACACCCCAGGTCCAGGACGCCCCGCTCGTACTCAAGCTCGATCGTCACCCCGGCGCAGCCGGGAGGGACGTCCACCGGCAGATACCGGTACGACGCCTCCGCGCGGTCAGCCGGCGTGAACACGCCGGACTGGACGCTCACCCGACGGCAGCAGCGACCGGTGCGTCGACCAACTCGCCGTCCTCGCGGCGATAGATCAGCACCCGGCCGGGGACGGGCGTGACCCAGGCGTCGGCGCCGATCGGCGGCTCCTCGCCGTCGGGGACCGTCACCGCAACGGACAGGTCGTCCGCCTCGAGAGTGACCAGCGCCGCCGTACCGAGGTTCTCCACGATCGCCACCACCCCCTGCAGCCCGCCGTCGACGGCCGAGGACGACACCGTCAGATACTCCGGGCGCACCCCCACCACGACCTCCTGCCCGTCCGTCACATGCCGACGCACGTCCTCGGGCAGGTCCACCCGCTGCCCGGCAACATCGAGCGCGTCACCCCGCACGGAAGCGTCCAGCAGGTTCATCGGGGTCGAGCCGATGAAGTTGGCGACGAAGGTGTTCACCGGGTGCTGGAAGACCTCGCGGGCTGTGCCGACCTGGCGGATCCGCCCGGATTGCATGACCGCCATCCGGTCGGCCATCGCCAGCGCTTCGGCCTGGTCGTGCGTGACGAACACCGTGGTCACGCCGAGATCGCGCTGCAGGCGCTTGAGGAACGTCCGGGCCTCCAGGCGCAACCGGGCGTCCAGATTGGACAGTGGTTCGTCGAAGAGGAAGACCTGCGGATGGGTGGCGATCGCCCGGGCCAGGGCGACCCGCTGCTGCTGACCGCCGGACAGCTCGGAAGGTCGCCGTTCCATCAGTCCGTCCAGGCTGAGCTCGTCGCCCGCCTTGACCGCCCGGTCCAGCCGGTCCTCCTTGGCCAGCCCCTTGATCTTCAACGGATAGGAGATGTTGTCGACGACTGTCATGTGCGGGAAGAGGGCGTAGTCCTGAAAGACCATGGCCAGTTCCCGCTTTCCCGGCGGAAGGCGCGTGACATCGCGATCGCCGATCCGCACCGAACCCGAGGTGGCCTCCTCCAGGCCCGCGATCGTGCGCAGCAGGGTTGTCTTGCCGCAGCCGGAAGGCCCCAGCAACGCGAAGAACTCACCGTCGGGGATGGTGAGGGTGAGGTCGTCGACCGCACGCACGTCGCCCGGATACACCTTGGACAGGTTCACGAGGTCGATCTGGGCCATGTCAGCTGCTCACCTTCGGACTCACTTCGCCCCGTGCAACGCTGCGATGCCCCATCAGCTCTTGATCCCTCCGTAGAAGCGGAAGCCGTACTTCCTGTTCACGAACAGGTACATCACAATCACCGGCACCGAGAACAGCAGCGAAAACGTCGAGATCAACTCGAGGTTCGGCGACCCGCCCTCGGTATAGAACGTCCGCATCAGGACCGCCGCGGGTTGTTTGTCCGCGTCACGCAGCAGGATGAACGGGACCAGGAAGTTGCCCCACACGTTGACGATCGTCCAGACCGAGATCGTCGACAGCCCGGGCCGGATCACCGGTACGACGACGTCCTTCAGGATCTGGAACGACGAGGCGCCGAAGACCCGGGCGGACTCCTCGTAGGACTTCGGGACGCTGTCCATGAAGTCCTTGAGGATGAAGATCGCCGCCGGCAGCAGCCCGCCGGACAGCACGAGCACGACACCGACGCGGCTGTCGATGAGCCCCAACTCGAACATGAGCAGGAAAATCGGGACCATCGCCGCCGTACCGGTGACTATCGAGGACAAAAGCAGGAGCAGGTACAGCAGGACGTCACGGCCCGGGATCCGGACCCGCGACAGGGAGTACGCCGCCGTTGCCGCGAATGCGACGACGAGAAGCGCTGTCCCGACCGCCAACAGGATCGAGTTGAGCAGCGAGCCCAGCGCATAGCGGTTGTCCAGCAGCTCGGAGAAGTTGCCCAACGTCGGATCCGGAATGGCCAGGGCAAGCCCCGGCTGGGCGTCGAACGGGGTGGACACCAGCCACAGCATCGGCAACGCGAAGAACGCCGTCGCCAGCGCGACCAGTGTGTAGAAGCCGATCCTGCCGACCATCTCGCGGGGGCTCATTGTTGGCCCGCCTCGTGCGCTGAGTCATGGCGCGCTGCGCGCGCGAGTCGCCTCCGGCTCATTTGCGTTCCCGCAGCAGCCGGATGTAGAACAACGCGATGATCAGGTTGATCAGCAACATGATCAGCGACACCGCGGCGCCGTAGCCCATCTGACCGCCGGAGATCGCGGTGTTGTAGATGTAGACGGGCAGGATCTCGGTGCGGTCGTTCGGACCGCCCGCGGTGATCAGGAACGGCGTGAAGTCGTTGAAGGTCCACAGGCTGATCAGCAGGGTGTTGGTCAGTACGTGCCCGCGCACGTGCGGAAAGACGATGTCGCGCAACGTCTGCCACCGGGAAGCTCCGACCAGGGTCGCGGTCTCCAGCTGCGAGGGCGGCACTGAGGCGAGCGCAGCGGAGTACAGCAGCATCGAGAACGCCGTACCGCGCCAGATGTTGAAGACGATGATCGAGACCATCGGGTACTCGATCAGCCAGGCTAGGCCGGGCGTACCGAGTAGGGCGTTCAGCGTTCCGGAATCCCTGTCCAGCAGCGCAATCCACAGGAACGCCACGATCGAACTCGGCAGGATCCAGGCCAGCAGCACCAGCGACTGGACCAGCCCACGCACCCAGCCCTGGACATTCTGCAGCCGCCAGGCCAGCCCGAAGCCCAACACGTTCTGCCCGATGACCGCGGAGAACAGCACGAAGATCAGGGTGAGGTAGAGCGAGTTGAGAAAGTCGGCGTCGCCGACGGCGCGCACGTAGTTGTCGAACCCGACGAACTCCGGCGCCCGAGCCGCGATCCCGGTCAGCCGGTAGTTGGTGATCCCGATGTAGATGGTCCACAGCGCCGGGAAGACCAGGAAGATCGAGACCAGGATGAGCGCCGGCGCCACGAAGGCCGATGCCCGCCACTTCCCCAGTCCGACGACATCGGTCTCGCCCCCGGAGGCCGAATCGGACGGCGTACGACCGCCTTTGCCGGTTCCGTCAGGACCGTCTATCCCGTCAGCTCCCACTCCTTCGCCGGGAGCGGTCGCCTCAGTCGCTGGCGATGTCGTCTGGGCCACCGAGCACCTGTTCGAGTGCCGTCTGATAGGCCGCAGCCGCATCCTCGGGGGTCATGCCGGTGACCACGTCCAGCGTCGCCTGCTGCAGGGCCAAGGACACCTCGGGGTAGACCGCGAGACCCGGCCGGTAGGCCGACAGCGGTACGACCTCCTCGGCGATGAAGGTCAGCAGCGGGTCGTTGGCCAGGATCTCTTCGTTGACGTCCTCCCGCTGGGTGAGCCGGGCACCTTCCCCGACGAGTTCCTTGGTGGCCTCCGCCGAGTTCATGAAGGCCATCAATTCCCAAGCTTGCTGCGGGAATTCGGTCGCCGGGTTGAGGACCCGGCCGCCGCCTCCGGACATGCTCACGAAGTCCTGTTCGTTGATGCCGCTGCCGGGTTCCATGGACGGGATCAGTGCGTAGCCGACGGCCTCGTCCCGGTTAGCCATCGGCGCGACGCCTGCGGTCGGCTCGATCACCGAGCGCCAGAAGTAGTCGCCCTCGACCAGGATCCCGACCTGTCCGGCAGCGAACTCGGCGAAGGACTTGTCGCGTCCCTGCGCTTCCTGTTGCAGCGTCGGGTCGCCCAGTCCGGTCGAGTAGATCTCCTCGTACAGCGCCAGCACGTCTCGTACGTTCTGGGTGTTGCCCTGCCAGAGTTCGTCGTCGCCATAGATCTCGGCGCCGGTGCCGACCAGGAGCGGCAGCGCGCCCTGCATCGTCGTGGCCTCGCCCATCGCCGTACCGGCGTTGAGCTGGATCGGGGTGACGCCGGCGATGGCCTGCAGGGCCCGGCCGGCCTCGAGGATCTCCTCCCAGCTGGTCGGTTGCCAGTTCTCGGGGAGTCCGGCCTGGGCGAAGAGGAGCTTGTTGTAGAACAGCACCCGCCCGTCCGAGCCGGCCGGGATGCCGTACCGCTCGTCGTTGAACGACATGTTGGCCTGGACCGCTTCGTTGATCTGCTCCCAGCCCTCCCACTCGTCGACGAGGTCGCCGCCGACGACGTCGGTCAGCGGCTGGATGTAGCCGGCCTCGGCGAACTC
>JACCZY010000141.1 GCA_013695685.1 Geodermatophilaceae bacterium
CGGTCAGCTCCTGGTGACCCGGGCGGACGCCGGAGGCGCCGCTGGCCATGAATAGCAGGGTGTCGTTCGTCGACATGCATCCGTCGGAGTCCACGCGGTCGAACGTCTGCGCGGTGGCGACCCGCAACGCCATTTCCGCGGTGGCCGGGTCCACGACTGCGTCCGTCGTGACCACGGCGAGCATGGTGGCCAGCGCAGGCGCCAGCATCCCGGCGCCCTTGGCCATCCCGCCGATTGTCCAGCCGCTGCCGTCGTACACCGATTCCTTGGTCACCGCGTCCGTCGTGAGGATGGCAGCAGCCGCCTCGGCGCCACCACCCGTGTGCAGTGCGGCGACCGCTTCGTCCACGCCCGGGAGCAGCTTGTCCATGTCCAGCCGTACACCGATGAGGCCGGTCGAGCAGACGGCGACATCGACCGCACCGATGCCGAGTGCGGCGGCTGCCCGTTCGGCGGTCGTGTGGGTGTCCTGGAATCCGGCTGGACCCGTGCATGCGTTCGCCCCACCGGAGTTCAGGACGACGGCCTTGAGCCGGCCGGTGCTGAGAACCTGCCGGGACCAGCGCACCGGGGCCGCCGTGACCCGGTTCGTCGTGAAGACGCCCGCGGCGGTGTCGAGCGGGCCGTCGTTGACGACGAGTGCCACGTCCGGGCCACCGGACTTCAGGCCGGCCGCGACCCCGGCTGCCCGGAACCCCTGGGGCGCGGTGACGGTCACGGTGCGACCCCCACCGAGCTGAGCCCGATCGTCTCCGGTAGCCCGAGAGCGATGTTGGCGCTCTGGATCGCCGCGCCGGCCGTTCCTTTGGTGAGGTTGTCCAGCGCGGCGACGGCCACCACCCGCTCGGCCAGTTCGTCGACGGTCACCTGGACGTGTACGGCGTTCGAGCCGACGGTGGCCCCGGTGCTCGGCCACTGCCCCGGCGGCAGCAGGTGGACGAAGGGCTCGTCCAGGTATGCCTGCTCGTAGGCGGCCCGGACCACGGCCGGCGATCCGCCGGGGAGCAGGGGTGCAGAGCAGGTGGCCAGGATGCCTCGGGACATCGGGACCAGCACGGGGGTGAACGACACCGTGACCTCGGTGTCGGTGAGCAGCGACAGGTTCTGCCGGATCTCCGGGGTGTGCCGGTGCCCCCCGCCCACGCCGTACGCGCTGGCCGAGCCGATCAGTTCCGAGCCGTGCAGATGCGGCCGGAGCGCCCGGCCGGCTCCGGAACTGCCGCTGGCCGCGACCGCGACGACATCGGGAGCAATAAGGCCCGCGGACAGGGCGGGCGCGACGGCCAGGGTGACCGCGCTCGGGTAGCAGCCGGGCACCGCGATCCGCCGCGCGCCGGCGAGCTTCTCCCGCGCGCCGGGCAGTTCGGGTAGCCCATAGGGCCACGACCCGGCGTGCGGTCCGGCGTACCACCGCTGCCAGTCCTCGGGGTCGGTCAGCCGGAAGTCCGCCCCGCAATCGACGACCAGGCAGTCGGAGGGCAGGTAGTCGGCGACGGCAGCCGACTGCCCGTGCGGCAGGGCGAGGAATACGACGTCGTGCCCGGCCACTGTCGCGGCACTGGTCTCGCTGAGCAGCAGGTCAGCCAGCGGCACGAGGTGGGGATGGTGCGCCCCGAGCCGCGATCCGGCGCTGCCGCCCGCGGTGACGGTGTCGACCCGAAACCGCGGATGGACCAGCAGGAGGCGCAGCAACTCACCCCCGACGTATCCGCTCGCTCCTGCTACCGCCACCGACCGCATTGCATCATTATGCGGCAGAGCGGATCTTCATGCAAAGTCAGGCGCTCGTCGGCTCCTTGAACTTGGTGCCGATCGTCACGAGCAGATGCAGGACACCGACAACGATGAAGATCGCCGTCGGTGCGCCCTCGTCGTTGAACCGGAAGATGAACGGGGCGGCGATGAGGAAGACCGCGAGCGCGTAGTCGACGGCGGCATGCACGGTCACCTGGATGGAGTTGATCAGGCTGGTGGGCCCGACCGTGGCGGCTGCCATGACGAGGAGGAGCACACCGACAGCGATGGAGACTCCGACGGCGTAGCCGCTGTCGTAGTCGAAGAGGAAGGGTGCGGCGACGAATAGCGCGCCGGCGACATACTCGATGATTCCGTGGATGGCCCTGGGAATCGGCCCGTCGCGCAACATAAGGACACCGTAGCCGCCGTCGAGCGCCGAGGCATCTGGCAACGCCGGTTCCTCCGGTTAGGCTGCGGCAATGCCCACCTGGATTGTGCGGCTGGACGAGCCCGGGGCGGGGCCACGGCTCGCGGTCAAGGACGTCATCGACGTGGCTGGCGTCCCGACCACGGTCGGCTGCGCGGCAGTCGCCGACCGGGCGCAACCGGCCACCGAGGACGCCGCTTGCGTCAGTACCGCCCGGGCGGCCGGTGCCCGGATCATCGGCAAGGCGAACCTGCATGAGCTCTGCTACGGCGTGACCGGTGTCAACCGCTGGTACGGAACGCCGATCAACCCGTTCGACCCCACGCTGATCCCGGGCGGATCCTCCAGCGGCTCCGCGGCTGCGGTCGGCGCCGGCGAGGCAGACATCGGGTACGGAACGGACACCGGCGGATCGATTCGCATTCCCGCCGCCTGCTGCGGCATCACCGGCCTCAAGACCACGTGGGGCCGGATCTCCTTCGACGGCGTGTGGCCGCTCTCACCGACGCTGGACACGGTCGGGCCGCTGGCGCGTGACGTAGCCGGCGTGGTTGCCGGGATGCAGTTGTTGGAGCCGGGATTCGCGCCCGCGGGGACCGTCACGACCGTGGGGCGGGTACGCCGGCCCGACACCGATCCACAGGTCGAGGCGGCGGTGGACGAGGTGCTGCTGGCCTGGGGAGTCGATGTCGTCGACGTCGTTCTCGACGGCTGGGCCGCGGCCGACACGGCGTTCGAGCGGATCATCGGGGCGGAGGCCTACGCCGTGAACCGGCGGTGGGTCGAGGCCAGCCCCGACCGGGTCGGTGAGCTGATCTCCCGCCGGGTTCTCGCCGGCGCGGCCGTCACCGATGAGGAGCTGGCCGATGCCAGGACAACGCGGCAGCACTGGCAGGCAGAGCTCGCAGGCCTTTTCGACCGGGTGCAGGTGCTGGCACTGCCCACACTGCACGGGCCACCCCCCACGCTGGGGGAGGTGGGGCCGCGACCGCCGCTGAATCAGGTGACCCGGACGTTCAACGTGGCCGGCGTACCGGCCGTTGCCCTGCCCACCGTGGACCGGGGCACGAGCCTGCAGCTCGTCGGTCCGCGCAACGGCGAGGAGCTGCTCTGTGCAGCCGGCGCCGACGTGGAGCGGGTCGTCCAGTCGCTGCGCCCGTAATGCGCACCGACCCGGCGGCTCAGCCCCGCAGCTCGGCGCCGGTGCGCCGGCCGGCCTCGGCCACTGCCGCGTCGCGGGCTGCGGTGACCTCCTCCGTGGTCAGGGTCCGGTCCGGCGCGCGGAAACTCAGCGCGTAGGCCAGCGACCGGCGCCCCTCGCCGACTTGAGCACCGGTGAAGACGTCGAACAACCGGACGGACTCCAGCCACTTCCCCGCCCCGGCGGTCAGCGCCTGCTCCACGTCGACCGCCGGTACGCCGACCGGTACGACGAGAGCGACGTCGACGAGGGCCGGCGGGAACGCCGAGATCGTCGGGGCCGGTACGACGGCGGCAGCCGGGAGGGCATCCAGGTCGAGTTCCATCGCGCAGACACCGCGCGGCAACTCCAAGGCGGCGAGCACGCCGGGGTGCAGTTCCCCGGCGTGCCCGATGACCCGGTCGCCGGGGTGCAGTTCGCCCGCGTGACCGATCACGCGGTCGGAGACCACCAGCTCGGCACAGCGGCCGGGGTGCCACGGCGCCTGCTGTCCGGCCCGCACCGACAGCACCACACCCGCCGTCGCCGCCACGACGCGCGCCGCCTCGACGGCGTCACCCCACGTGGCCGGCTCGCCGGGCCCCCACCAACCGGCTGGCTGACGCTGTCCGGCCAGGGCCACGGCCACGTGCCAGGGCTGCTGCGGCACCGACGCCAGCAGGGCCCGGGTCTCCTCGTCGTCAGGCCGGCGGTCGACGCCCAGCAGCGGCGGTGCCGACTGCTCGCCCGGCAGGAACACCAGCCCGAGTTCGAACAGCGCCACATCGCGTTGGCCCCGGGAGCGGTTGCGCACCAGCGTCTTGAGCAGCCCGGGCAGCAGCGTCGTACGCATGGCCGGTTCCTGCTCCGAGATCGGGTTGGCGAGGCGCGCGGCGCTCCGGCGCGGATCCGCGGGGTCGAGGCCGAACAGGTCGAAGACGCCGGGGTCGAGGAATGGGTACGCCGTCGCCTCGACGTACCCAGCCTCGGCCAGCGCCCGCCCGACCGACCGCCGGCGGCGCTGGCCGGCCGTCAGCCCGCGACCGGGCGGTGCCAACGGCAGGATCGACGGAACGGCGTCGTACCCGTCCACCCGGGTGACCTCCTCGCAGAGGTCGGCCGGGTCGGTCAGGTCGGGGCGCCACGGCGGCGGGAGTACGGCCAGGCTGGCGCTGCCCTCCACGGCACAGCCGATGTCGGTCAGCGCACCGGTGACCGTCTCGGGCCGATACGCCACACCGGCGATCCGGGCGGGCAGGTCCGCGTCGAGCAGGATCGGCTGGCGGGGCACCCGGTGGTCGACATCCAGCACCCCTGAAACGACCCGGCCCCCGCCGTACTCGACCAGCAGGGCCGCCGCCCGCGCGGCCGCGACCCGGGTCATCTCCGGGTCGACACCGCGCTCGAACCGCTTGGACGCCTCGCTGACCAGCCGGTGCCGGCGGGCCGAGCGGGCGACGGTGACCGGATCCCAGTGCGCCGCCTCCAGCAGCACCGCGCTCGTCGAGTCGACGACCTCGGTGCTCAGACCGCCCATGACCGCGGCCAGGCCGATCGGCCCGCTGTCGTCGGTGAGCAGCAGGTCCTCGGGATGGACCTGGCGGAGGACACCGTCGAGCGT
This sequence comes from Geodermatophilaceae bacterium, assembly GCA_013695685.1. Lineage (GTDB taxonomy): Bacteria > Actinomycetota > Actinomycetes > Mycobacteriales > Geodermatophilaceae > JACCTY01. The sequence goes on from JACCZY010000141.1 coordinate 4,966, forward strand.
CCGCACCTGCTCGCCGGCGGCACCCCGGCGTACGACGAGCGGTCCCTGGACCCGGTCGCGGTCGAAGGCGTGCATCGGCTGGCCGAGTTCGAGCATGACGTAGTTGGTGACGTCGACGGCCAGCGAGATCGAACGGACCCCGGCCGTTGCCAGCCGGCGCACCATCCACAGTGGACTCGGGCGGGTCGGGTCCAGTCCCTCCACTACAGCAGCCACGAAGCGGTCGCAGCCGGCGGTGTCATGGACCCGGACGTCGTACGGCGCCGGCCCGCCCGGGAGCAGGGTGACCGCTGCGGCCGGGTCGCGGAAGGGCACCTGGAGGCCGAGCGCCAGTTCGCGGGCGAGCCCCCGGAGCGACAGGCAGTAGCCGCGGTCCGGCGTTATCGCCAACTCGATGATCGTTCCGGTGAGCCCGAGCACCGCTTTCCCGTCCCCGCCCACCGGTGAATCTGGCGGGAGTACCAGGATGCCGGCCGCGTCGTCGCCGAGGTCGAGTTCGCGGGCGGAGCAGATCATCCCGTCGGAGACATGGCCGTAGGTCTTGCGGGCCGCGATCTCGAAACCGCCCGGCAGAACTGCGCCGGGCAGGGCCACGACGACGTGGTCGCCGACTGCGAAGTTGGTCGCCCCGCAGACGATGCCGCGGGCCTGCTCGGGACCGACCCGCACCTGGCAGTAGCGGATCGGCTTCTTGAACTCGGTCAGCTCCTCGATCTCCAGGACCTCACCGATGACGAGCGGTCCGCGCAGGTCGGCGCCGACTGTGGCGATCTCCTCCACTTCCAGGCCCATCCGGACGAAGGCGGCGTCGACATCCTCGGCTGTGACCGCGGCGGGCAGTTCGACGTACTCGGCCAACCAGGACAGCGCGACCCGCATCAGAGCTCCATTCCGAACGCTCGGGTAAACCGCACGTCGCCCTCGACGACGTCGCGGATGTCCGAGACCCCGTGGCGGATCTGCAGGGTTCGTTCCAGACCCATCCCGAACGCGAACCCGGTGTACTCGGTCGGGTCGATCCCACAGGCGACGAGCACTCGCGGATTGACCATTCCGCAACCACCCCACTCAGCCCAGCGCGGGCCGTCCCGGTGCTCCGCGAACCACACGTCGAACTCCGCGGACGGCTCGGTGAACGGGAAGTACGACGGCCGCCAGCGGGTCCTTGCCTGCGGCCCGAACATCGAGCGGGAGAAGTGGTCCAAGGTCCCCTTGAGGTGGGCCATGGTGATCCCTCGGTCGACCACCAGACCCTCCACCTGGCCGAAGACGGGAGTGTGGGTGGCGTCGAGCTCGTCGGTGCGGTACGTCCGCCCGGGGCAGATCACATAGATCGGCGGCGTACGGGCCAGCATCGTCCGCGCCTGCACGGGGGAGGTGTGCGTACGCAGCACGAGCCGGGACTCGGGCGGGTCGACGAAGAACGTGTCCATGAGCGTCCGCGTCGGGTGATCGGGACCGATGTTGAGGGCGTCGAAGTTGAGCCACTCCGCTTCCAGTTCCGGTCCCTCGGCCACCTCGTAGCCCATGCCCACGAACACGTCGACGATCCGGTCGGTGATCGAGGTCAGTGGATGCCGGGCGCCCCGGGGTCGACGCTCCCAGGGCAGCGTGACGTCGACCACCTGGTCGCGGAGCACCCGCTCGTCGCGCTCGGCCGTCAACTCCTCGAGCCGGCGCTCGTAGGCCTGCTGGATGTCGGTACGGGTGAGGTTGACGCGGCGGCCCGCGTCAGCCCGGGCCTGCGGCGGCAGGGCGCCGAGTTCGCGGCGGGCCTGGTTGACGGGGGCCCGCTCGCCGAGGTGGGCCGGGCGTACGGCGGCGAGGGCGTCGAGGTCACCGGCCTGCCCGAACGCCTTGACCGCGGCTGCTTCGGCGTCCTCGAGCGACTCCGACGACAGGAGCGCGACCTGCTTGGGGTCGTAGGTGTACTCGGTCACGGCGTGATGGTCCGTTCTGCGGGACGAGGAGGCACGGAAGGGCACCTCATCCTGTCGACCCGGTGCTGCGGCCCGCCGGTCAGGGGTCAGTGATCGGTGCTGAGCCTGGCGGGCCGGGGAAATCGACGACCGATGCACGACATGCCGACCACCCTAACGGCGCCGAGCGCGGTGGGCACGAGGATTCCCCTCCCCCCGGCGATCATGGAGTTCCGGACAGGTTATTCAGGCGATTGGGACAAATCGGACCACACATCTTCATGATCGCCGGGAAAGAGGAGGTGGTGGTGATCATGGTCGCCGCTGAGGGGCGCACGCTGTGCGCTGCGCCCTGGCCGAGGCGTAGAGGCTGACGGCCGCGGCGGCAGCCAGATTCAGGCTCTCCGCCCGGCCGTGGATCGGAACCCGGACCCTTGCGTCACAGCTGACGGCGAGTTCCGGGGGCAGCCCGCGGGCCTCGTTGCCGAACACCCACATGGTGGGCTGTGCCAGCCGCCCCGAGTCCACCTCCGAGTCGAGGTCGCTGTCACCATCCCCGGTGGCGCCGAGGACGCGGAGCCCGGCGGCTCTGGCGGCATCGATGGCATCGGCCGGTACGGCGTCGCGCACGACGTCGACGTGGAACAGGCTGCCCGCGGAGGCGCGAACGCATTTGCCGTTGTACGGATCGACGCTGCCGATGCTGAAGACGACGGCCTGTGCTCCGGCCGCGTCGGCCGTTCGCAGCACCGTGCCGGCGTTGCCCGGGTCGTTGATCTCGGCGAGCAGCACCACCAATCGCCGGCCCGCGACTAGGGCCGCGGCGAGTGGAAGGTCCGCTGCAGTGCACACGGCGACGATGCCCTGCGGATTCACCGTCGCGGACAAGCCGGCGGCGGCACGCTCGGAAAGCAGCGCCAGCCGCCCGGGCCAGCTCGCCACCAGGTCGCGGTGGCGATCGGCGGCGGTCGGCGTACAGAGGAGTTCGATGACCGCACCCGCGGCAACGGCCTCGCGGACGGCCTGCGGTCCTTCGGCGAGGAACTGCCCGGTCGCCGACCGTCCGGCGCGTGTGGTGAGCCGCCGAGCCGCGACGACCCGAGGCGAACGGGGTGTGCGCACCGTGTCGTCCCCGGGTCGCGGGTGTGTGCCCGAGGTCAGGCGGCGCCCTGCTGCTGAGCGCCGTCGGCGGCGGGCAGCGCCGCCTGCGCGGCCTCCACGAGTACGGCGAAGGCTGCGGCGTCGGTGACCGCGAGGTCGGCCAGCACCTTGCGGTCGACCTCGATGCCGGCGAGTCGAAGGCCCTGCATGAAGCGGTTGTAGGTGATGCCGTTCAGTCGGGCTGCGGCGTTGATCCTGGTGATCCACAACTTGCGGAAGTCACCCTTGCGCTTCTTGCGGTCGCGGTAGGAGTACGTCGCCGAGTGCAGCAACTGCTCCTTGGCCTTGCGGTAGAGACGCGAGCGCTGGCCGCGATATCCGCTGGCCGCCTCGAGCGTCGTACGCCGCTTCTTGTGGGCATTGATCGCCCGCTTGACGCGTGCCACTGGTGCACCTTCCCTCTTGTCGTTTCGGACCGGCAGTCAGCGGCCGAGCAGCTTGCGGATCCGCTTGGTCTCCGCGGGCGAGAACTCGTCCGTGCCGTGCAGTCGGCGCTTGCGGCTGGAGGACTTGTACTCGAACTTGTGCTGGTTGTTGGTCTTCTCGTGCACCAACTTGCCGGTGCCGGTGACGCGCACGCGCTTGGCAGCGCCCTTGTGCGTCTTGAATTTGGGCATCAGTGACAGTCCTGTCTCGGTATCGGTTCGGTGCTGGGGTGGAGCCGTGCGGATCAGGCGTCCTGACTGACCGCGGGAACCCGGGTCAGCCGGGTGGGACTCTTGTGCGGCGCCATCACCATGACCATGTTGCGGCCATCCTGCTTGGGCGAGGACTCGACGAACCCGAGTTCGGAGACGTCTTCGGCCAGTCGCTGCAGGAGCCGGAAACCCAGCTCCGGTCGGGACTGCTCCCGGCCGCGGAACATGATCGTGACCTTGACCTTGTCCCCCGCCTTGAGGAATCGCACGACGTGACCCTTCTTGGTCTCGTAATCGTGCGGATCGATCTTCGGGCGGAGCTTCATCTCCTTGATGACGGTGAGGGTCTGGTTGCGACGTGACTCACGCGCCTTCTGGGCACTCTCGTACTTGAACTTGCCGTAATCCATGAGCTTTGCGACCGGCGGCCGGGCCATCGGCGCCACCTCGACGAGGTCGAGGTCGGAGTCCTGCGCGAGCCGCAGGGCCTCTCCGATGGGGACGATTCCGACCTGCTCACCTTCGGGTCCGACTAGGCGGACTTCCGGTACGCGGATCCGGTCGTTGATGCGGGGTTCAGCGCTGATGGGGCCTCCCTGATTGCTGGAACTGTCTACCGTGATCTCTCTGCCGCGTCCGGGGGCTGGGACTGCCCACGCCGGAGGCGGGTACTCCCACGAGAAAGAGCCCCGGGAGCTCTCGCTCACAGGGCTCACTCGACCGATCCCGCCGACGACCCTGTGGTGGGGCGCCGTAGGCACATCCCGGAGGACGTGCCTGGGACCGGACCCGGTCGCCAGGGGCGGCGGGTGGGAGCAAGCTCCTCTTGCGTGCCCGGGGTTCTCCGCTGAGCACTCCGGGCCGGTCGCGACGCAGATGTTACCACCGAGCTCCGATGGCACTCTGCTCTCGCCCAACGGCTACGGGCCCGTCGGCATTCCGCGGTCAGGACCAGCTGCCGGTTGGCCGGGGCGTCTGCTGGCCTCGTGCAGCGCCCGCAGACCGTAGAAGGCGTCCACCGCCCGCTGCTTGTCCACCGCCTGGATGGCGAGAATCGCGACGGTCTCGTCGTCGTACAGCTCCAGGAAGGGCCAGGACGCCCCATCCGGGAAGCGCACCGCATCGACAACCTGCCAACGCAGGTCGTGTGACACCACGATGTTGCGGATCCTGATCCGCTCCACGTCGGCGTAAACCCGAGGACGGGTGAGGGACAGCACGCCCACGGCGATGACGATGCCCAGGCCGACCATGGCGAACTGGTCGCTGGTCGCAAACGCCGTACCGGCGGTCGACTCCTTGAGCAGCGCACCGATCACCGCGAAGCCCGCGACGATCAGGATCGCCATGGCTACGCAGACCTGCCGGGTACGGCGAGGGTAGGCGGTGACCGTCATGGGCTCGGCACCGTCCCGGAGCACACCGTCCGTGAGCACACAGCAGGAGCGAACTGGACGGCGGCGACCGGGGTTTCCGTCACCCCTCGAGTGTTCCACCCAGATCGACGATTGCCGCCACCGGACCGCCACCGGAAGGGCCTTGGTGCACCGCGGCGACGGAGACGAATACCGCCGGGTCGCCGGTGACGGCGGCCGCGACGCCACCCACACAGGCCTTGATCTGCCGGTGCCAGTGCACGTCGGAGTCGTCGAGCATCGCGTTACGCCGATCCCGTACGGCGCCGGTGGGGTCGGCCTCGCACTTGAGGAAGACGTTGACGAGACGGCCCTCCAGGTCGCTGTGATGGGGACGTTCGGGCAGGTCCAATCCTGCATCGCGGATCGCCGACCAGATCCCGTCCTGGTCCAAGGCGTCGCGCATCACGTCGTGCCCGATCCGGTAGCGCCCTCCGATGCCCCGCACGTTGCCGACGACGACGATCTGCGCCTGGTCCAGCTCCACGCCGGACGAGCAGGAGGCGACCGCGGAGAACAGCGACAGGTCGTGCATCACCTGGTCGTCTGCGGGTTGGTCGATCTCGCCGAGTGCCGTGGCGATGCCCAGCGCCGTCGTGGCGTTGGACAGGTCCATCGACTCGTGGGTGTTCTCCGTCCAGACCCGCTGACCCCGGGACTTCGCGTCGCGGATCGTGTCGATGGTCAGCAGCGGCGTCTTGGTCTGCACGTAATGCACGTCGGCCGGGTCGGTGATGCCGGCGCGGTCCATCGCCGTACGCACCGCCGCGGCGACCTTCTCGATCATCGCCGTTCGGCCGATGTCCTCGGGGCTTATCCGGTCACTCATGGCGAAGCCAACCGTGAGGCGAGGCTCGTCGGTCCGGACGGCCTTGTCGGCGGGCAGCGTGGCGAAGACGGTGGCGTGCGGGGAGATGACGCCGTCGGTGCCGCCGGACCAGACGATCGGTATCTGTTTGACCTCCTCCACCGAGCGGCTGCCCTTCGCGACCAGCACCTCTCGGAAAGCCCGGTCGGCGATGATCCGGGTGTAGTCGTTCACCCCGCCGTTGCCCTCGGTCTTCCCGATCACCGCGATCACCCGGTCGGCGTCGAGCACACCGTCGTCGATCAACGCGGCGAGCTCACTAGCGTCGCTGACACTGTGCAGCGGGATCTTGCGGACCTCGATCGGTTCGGGCACGTGCTGCCTCCTCAGGCTGGTCTGGTCATGGTCTGGTCTGATCGCCGTCGCCGTCGCCGTGGCGGTCGGCGCGGTCGCTATGGCCGTCGCTGTGGGCAGCGACGACGGTTCCGAACGTCCCCGCGGCCGCGTCGACGATGTGGTCCAGGGAGCTGATCACGGCGCGGATCCCGCCGGCGTCGACGAACCGCGCAGCCGCCTCAGCCTTGGGACCCATGCTGCCGGCGGAGAACTCCGCCGCGAGATCGCGCAACCGCGCGGGGGTGGTTCGCGTGATCGCCTCCTCGTCGGGCTCGCCGAAGTTGACCATCACGTGGTCGACATCGGTGGCGATGACGAGCACGTCGGCGCCGAGTTCCCGGCCCAGGATGGCGGCAGTCAGATCCTTGTCGATCACCGCCTCCACCCCACGCCAGCCTCCGCCGTCCGCGACCACCGGGATACCGCCACCGCCGGCGGCGATCACCACGTACCCGGCGTCGAGCAGGGTCCTGACGGTGCCGGCATCCAGGACCGTGAGCGGTTCCGGGGAGGCGACGACACGCCGCCAGCCCTTCGCGCCACGGTCCTGCCAGGTCTGTCCTAGCGCGATCAACCGTTCGGTCTGCTCGCGCGGCAGATGCCGGCCGATCGGCTTGCTGGGCTTGGCGAAGCCTGGGTCGTCGATGTCGACGACGGTACGGGTCACGGCCGTCGCCGTACGCCGGTCCGATCCCAGCCGGCGCAGCTGGCTCTCCAGCGCGTTCTGGATCGTGAAACCGATCGTCGCCTGCGTCTGGGCGACGCACCAGTCCAGCGGAACCGGCGGCACCGCGTGAGCAGCGAGTTCGTTCTTGACGAGCAGGTTGCCCACCTGGGGGCCGTTGCCGTGGGTCAGCACCACCTCGTGGCCGGCTGCCACCAGCTCCGCCACGCCGACCACAGCGCGGGCGACGGCCGCCTGCTGCGCGTCTACGGAGGCGTCTCCGTCGGATCCGGTCAGCGCGTTCCCGCCGAGCGCGATCAGGATGCGGGACAGCTTCGTGGGTTCGTCCATGCCGGCGCCGACTCTAACGCGGCCTAGACTTCCGGCCGTGGCCTGATGCCGTGAAGGTGCCGCGTCCGCTCGAGCACCGGGTGGAGTTGCTGCGGGCCGTCGACGGGCAGCTTCTGCCGGTCAGCGCCGATGCCGAGGGCCCGGTTCGCTCCAAGGTTCTCGGTGCCGCCTTCACGACTGTCGAGTCAGCGCTGCGGATCAGCTGGGACGACGGCTCCGCCGACCTCTGAGCTATGCCTGAATGTGGCACGTTCGGTCCATTGCGCTCCCGCCGCCGGGAGGTAGGACGTGAGGGGGCCACTGCCGCGCTGTCAATCTGCTGGTTGGGTCGCTCAAGAATCCAGCCAGGCGCGGACGCTGTCGTTGTGCTGGCCCAGCGTCGGTGGGGCCGCGTGCTCGGGCCGGTCGTCGTCGTCGAAGCGCAGCGGTGGCCCGGGCAGCTGGATGGGTCCGAGCACCGCGTGGTCCACTTCGATGAGCAGGCCCTGCGACCTCGTCTGCTCCCAGTCGTACACCTGGTCGAGGCTGCGTACGGCGCCGGCCGGTACGCCGGCTTCGGCCA
>JACCZY010000148.1 GCA_013695685.1 Geodermatophilaceae bacterium
GCGAGACACCGAGGACGTGCGCCGAGGCCAGCCCGAGCGCCGTCAGCAGCCCGGCCGCGTCGTCGGCCATGTCGGAGAGCAGGTACGGCGCGGTGGTGAGCTGACCGGCCAGCAGGGCGATCGGGTCGATCGGGCCGGACTCGTCGAGGTGGGTGGACAGGCCGACGTCCCGGTTGTCGAAGACGACCAGCTGCAGGCCGCGATCGACCAGCAGCTGGAGCAGGTCCGGGTTCCAGGCCGTTAGCTGCACGCCGAAGCCGCTGATCATGAGCAGGGCCGGGTCGCTCTCGTCGCCGTACCGCTCGTACGCGATCTGCATGCCCGTTCGTACGGCGACGGTACTCATCCCGCCGTCCTCCCTAAACTTGACATCGATGTCAGTATCATGTTGTGACGATCGAGCGGGCGTTGCTGCCGGCGAGTACGCAGCGTGGCCGCGGCACCCGGCAGGCCCTGCTGGACGCCGCTCGCGCCGTCTTCGAACGTGACGGGTACCTCGAGGCGAGGATCACCGACATCGCCGCCGAGGCCGGCGTCGCGTACGGAACGTTCTATGCCCACTTCCGCAGTAAACCGGAGGTCTTCTCTGCCGTCATGGCCGACCTCTGGTCGAGGCTCGTCGTACCGGCTCCCGCAGCGGACGGAACGGTCACGCCGTACGAGCGGGTGCTGGCGAGCAACCGGCACTTTCTGGCCGGGTACCGGGACAACGCCCGCCTGTTCGCTGTCGTCGAACAGGCCGCCACGAGTCTGGAGGAGATCCAGGAGCTGCGGAAGCGGATCCACACCGACAACGCGGACCGGGTGGCCAAGGCGATCCGTCGCTGGCGCCGTGACGGCATCGCTGCACCGGACGTCCATCCGGGAGACGCCGCCACAGCGCTGATCTGCATGATCGGGCGGTCGGCGTACTACTGGTATGTCGTCGAAGGCCGTCGTACGACCCGCTCCGAGGCGGAGACCCTGACCCGGCTTTGGCTGCGGGGCCTCGGCATCGCCGTACCCGAGAATCGGAAGAGGTGAGTCCACAGTGGACTTCGAAATGAGTGCCAAGGGCCGCGAGTACGTCGATCACATGTGGTCGTTCATGCACGAGCACGTGCTGCCCGCTGAGCCGGAGTACCAGGAGTACCGGGCGGCGCGGGGCCACGACAACCACGACCTCCCTCCGGTGGTGGAGACGTTGAAGGCCGAGGCGAGATCCCGGGGCCTGTGGAACCTCTTCCTGCCCGACGTCTCGGGACTGAACAACCTGGAGTACGCCGGCGTCGCGGAGGTGACGGGCTGGGCGCCGCGGCTGGCACCGGAGACGATCAACTGCCAGGCGCCGGACACCGGGAACATGGAAGTGCTGCACATGTTCGGCACCCTGGGGCAGAAGCAGGAGTGGCTCGAGCCGCTCCTCGACGGCCGGATCCGGTCCGCCTTCGCGATGACCGAGCCGGCGGTCGCATCCTCCGACGCCCGGAACATCGCCACCTCCATCGTCCGGGACGGGGACGACTACATCATCAACGGCCACAAGTGGTGGATCAGCGGGACCGCCGACCCGCGCTGCGTGATCTTCATCGTGATGGGCAAGACCGATCCCGACGGCCCGCCGCACCGGCAGCAGTCGATGATCCTGGTGCCCAGGGACTCCCCCGGCGTCGACGTGGTCCGGCATCTGCCGACGTTCGGGTACCAGGACCAGCACGGCCACTCCGAGATCACCTTCACCGACGTCCGGGTCCCGGCGACGAACCTGATCGCGCAGGAGGGCGACGGCTTCATGATCGCCCAGGCCCGGCTCGGGCCTGGCCGCATCCATCACTGCATGCGGTTGATCGGGATGGCCGAGCGATCGATCGCCCTCATGAGCCAGCGCGCCCTGGCCCGTACGGCGTTCGGCCGGCCGCTGGCCGAGCAGGGTGTGGTGCGCGAGCAGATCGCGCTGTCCCGGATCGAGATCGACCAGGCCCGGCTGCTGGTCCTCAAGACCGCGGACCTCATCGACAGGTTCGGCGCCAAGGGGGCACGGACCGAGATCGCCGCGATCAAGGTGGTGACGCCACGGATGGCGTGCACCGTCATCGACCGGGCTATCCAGGTCCACGGAGCCGCCGGGATCAGCGACGACCTACCGCTCGCGGAGTTCTACGTGTGGGCGCGAGCGCTGCGGCTGGCCGACGGCCCGGACGAGGTGCACCTGCGGTCGGTAGCCCGCGAGGAACTCGGCAAGCACACCCGCTGACCGCGTTCGTGAATCGGCGCTAGCCCTCGACTCCACGCCGACGCCCGAGCGCCACCAGGGGCACCCCGGCGGCCAGGATCACGAGGCCCAGCAAAGCCGTGCTGCCAAGGTCGGACCCGGTGTAGGCAAGCTCGTCGGAGCTGCCGCCACCCGAGGCGACCGGCTGGCCGACCGGCGTCACGACCTCCGGCGGCGCGGTCGGTGACCCTTCCGGAAGCTCGGGAAGACCGGGAATCTCGGGCAGACTCGGCAGGTCGGGACGAGGCAGATCCGGAAGCTCCGGCTTCGGGAGGTTAGGCAGATTGGGCTTCGGCAGGTTGGGAACTCCCGGGAATTCCGGCAGTTCGGGCCGTTCCGGCACACCCGGGCGGCTGGGAGGGTCCGGCAGGCTTGGACGGGTAGGAAGCTCTGGCCTCGACGGGGTCACCCGGTCGGCGCGTACCTGATCCGCACGCTCGGCTGCGGCGGCTCGTGCCGCAGCAGCCGCACGGTCGGCCGCGCCCTGGACCGCACGCTCAGCAGCCGCGCCAGCCGGACGCGAAGTGTCGGCGTACGCGGGCGCAGTCACGCCGAAAAGGAGCAGACCCGTACCGAGCACCGATGCCGTCATCTTTCCGGCCACCCGCAAAGCTGTCATGTCAGGCCTGCCCTTTTCGATCTACTCAGCCCGAGGAGGTCGGGCTTGCCGGTGACGGGGCCGAGCCTCCGTCGCCAGGGTGATCATCGGGGCAGACGCAGCGCGTGTCAATAGTCGGCTTTGAGGCATATGTCAACGGTCGGCGGTGGTGACATCGCCGATCATCGGCTTGACCTATGATCACTGTCTGAGATCGGCTCGGGAGGCAGGCGTGGCATACCCTCCGGGGGCGGTGTTCGCCGGATTCACGATCGAACGCGTGCTGGGCGCCGGCGGGATGGGCACCGTCTACCTGGCCCACCACCCCAGGCTGCCGCGCAAGGATGCGCTGAAGTTGCTGCGCGCCGACCTGTCCGCGGACCCCGGCTTCCGGGCACGCTTCGAGCGGGAGGCCGACCTGGCTTCCCGGCTGGATCACGGCAACATCGTGACCGTGTACGACCGCGGCTGCACCGACGAGCAGTTGTGGATCGACATGCAGTACGTCGACGGCATCGACGCCTCCCAGGCCTTGGAGGGTACGCCGGCGGCCATGACGGTCGACCGGGTGCTGCGGATCGTCGGCGAGGTGGGCTCGGGCCTGGACTTCGCGCACCGGCACGGGCTGTGGCATCGCGACGTCAAACCGGCCAACATCCTGCTCGCCGACAGCAACGATCCCGAAGAGCCCGAGCGCGTGCTGCTCACCGACTTTGGTGTCGCCAAGGCAGTGGATGAGGCCCGCCAGCTCACCAGTACCGGCAACATGCTCGCCACCCTCGCCTACGCCGCCCCGGAGCAGATCGAGTCCCGCGCTCTGGACCACCGCGTCGACATCTACGCGCTGGGCTGCGTTCTCTACGAACTGCTCACCGGGATGGTGCCCTTCCCGGAGGACACGGCGTACGCGACCATGGCGGCGCATCTGAACAAGCCACCACCGCGGCCGAGCGCTGTGCTGTCGTCCCTGCCGGCCGGACTGGACGACGTGGTCGCCCGGGCGATGGCCAAGAACCGCGAGGACCGGTTCGCCTCGTGCCGCGAGCTGGCCAAGGCCGCCCGAGCCACGCTGAACCCACCGGCGGAGCCGGCGCGACCGATCGCCCGGGTGAGCACCGCCCCTGTCACGCAGGTGCAATCGGTACCGCGGCCGCCCGCTCCCGGCCCCGTACCCACTGCCGAGCCACCGACCCCGTCCGCTCCCCCGCAGCGGGTTCCGAGTGACACCAGTGCCGGCCGGCTGGAGGTGCCGCCGGGACCGCGGCCGCCGTATCAGCTGCGGGTACGACGTACCGGCGCTGAGGGTGCGCTGGAGCTAGGTCCGGTGTTCACCGACGCCATGTCGCTGCTGGAGACCGGGGCGCTGTCGGACCTGCTGGACCGCGCGCGGTTCTTCGAGCTGCCACCGAACCTGCCCACCGACCGCCCGGGACCAGGTGCGGTGCGGCAGGAGATCATCGTGATCAGCGCCGGACGGTCGCACACGGTCGGCTACGACCTGACCGGTTCGCGGCGTCCCCCCGCGCTCGACGAGTTCGTGACGCGGCTGGAGCGGCACGCCGGCTGGCGCCGCACCGGCCCGCCGCCGGTAGCCCCCTCCCTGCCCATACCTGCGCCGGTGCCGCCCGCAGGCTCCGGCCGGCCACCGACCGGCCCGATTCCCCACCAGGAAGTCGGCGCCCCGTGGTGGAAGCGCAAGGCACTCGTCGCAGCGGTGGTCGCGGCCGTCGTACTGGCTGTGACCGGCACGGTGCTCGCCTTCGGCGGGGCGGACGGCCTGGCTGCTCCGGCATCGGTCGAAGCCAACACCGACGGCGCCACCGTAGAGCTGCAATGGGCCGAGGTCGATCAGGCCAGCGGCTACCAGGTACTTCGCGACGGCGACGTGCTCGACACCACCCAGGAGACGTCCTATACCGACGAGGAGGTCGAACCCGGCGGGCGCTACCGCTACTCGGTGGTCGCGACCGGGCGCAACGGCCTGGAGTCCGACGCGAGTCGCGAGCAGACCGTCACGGTGCCCGAGGCGCGGGCCGCACCAGCGGCGCCGACCGGGCTCAGCCTTTCGTCGGTGGGTGGCGTGGTCACGGTGACGTGGGACGAGGTCGACGGAGCATCGTCGTACAACCTCTTCCGCGGCACGGTCCGGGTCTACGGCGGGCCGGAGACCACGTACGTCGACGAGAACGCCCCGCTGGGCACGAACAGCTACTCGGTGCTGGCCTCGGTCGCCGACGGCACCCAGTCTGAACGCAGCCTGGTCGCGCCGATCACGCTGTCGGACACATGGGGCGACCTGGTCTACATCGTGGCGGCGTTCCCGAACCTGCTCCCGGCGAACCCGCTCGAGCAGGGGTACCAGATGTCCACCTGCGGGGTGGAGACGGATGCGGACGACATCCACACCGACGGGGTGGCCGTCTGCGACTATCCGAACGGGATCCACCTGGAACTGCTGCACTACCCGAGCGTCGAAGCGCTGCAGGCCCGTGAGCAAGAGATCGCCACCGACGCCGCGGCGCCGGAGACGTGGCAATACCGGCAGGACGACGACAGCCTGATCGACGGCGGCACGGTCTACTCCAACGTGGAGGGGGAGGAGCCAGCCTTCCGCTGGGCCACGTTCGTGGCGCCCGAACTCACGCTCTTCGCCCTGCACGTCTCCTGGCCCGGGCACACCAGCGACGAACTATTCGACACCTGGTGGCTGCCGGCGCCGTTCTAGTGATCCTTGATCGCTACGTGCCGGCGCCGACCGCCTGCGCGCGCAGGTCCGACAGCCGATCCGCCAACTCACCTGCGGTCTGCAGCCGTTCGGGGCCTTCGGCGAGGCACGCCGCGACGACCGCCGCTTCGTCGGCGCTAAGGGACGCGCTGATCTCGGGCGGAGTTGACTGCACGCGGCGGATCGCGAGCAGCGGCTGTCGTTGGGGCATCTCGCCGTACAGGCCGGCACCGGACAGCGCGCGGTGCAGCGTCGCGCCGAGCCCCCAGATGTCGCTGGCCCGCGACGGTGAATCCCCCCGCAGCAGGGCGGGGTCGACGAACTCCACCGACGTCTCCGGGGCCATTCCGGTCAGCGCCGCACCGCTGGTGAACACCCGCGCCAGGCCGAGGTCAGACAGCTTGCCGCCGTCGGCGTGCAGCATCACGTTGCCCGGCTTGATGTCGCCGTGCACGAGCCCCGCCTCGTGCAGCGCGTGCACCGCCCGGGCGGCGTGCTCCACCGCACGCACCACCTCATGCCGGTCCAGCGGGCGCGCCGGCATCGCCAAGGAACCGAGCGGGAGGTACTCCATCGCGTACAGGAAGTTGTCCTGCAGTACGGCGTCGTACACCTTCACGAGGTACGGCGAATCGACGGCGGCGAAGGCACGCAGCTCCCGGACCCCGCGGCGGTAGGCATCCTCGCTGCACTGCCCGGCGAAGACCTTGACCGCCACGAACTCGGCGTCAACCCCGAGCCGGGGCGGCGGCTTGGCGAGGTAGAACTTCCCGTGGTTGCCCTCGCCGAGCACGCGGACGACGCTGAAATCGGCAAGCATCTGAGGAGCCTTGGAGGCACCCACTTCCAGAACCATGCGGCCTCTCCCTCGTCAGCATCGACACCGACCGACTGTGCCGTCGCGGTGCCAGATCCACCGTGGTCCGGTCGGCTAGTGCAGCGTAGTATCCGCCAATCGTTGCGGTCGAGAACCGCACCTCGCTGGCTAGACGGGTCGGTGCAATGGAAGAGCTCAGCCCGTCTGAGATCGCGGCATTCGTCATTCTCGACATCGCCGTGATCATCATCGCAGCGCGGCTGTTCGGGCGGGCGGCCCGCGCCATTCGGCAACCCGCGGTGGTCGGCGAGATCGTGGCCGGGATCGCTCTCGGCCCGAGCCTGCTCGGGGCGTTGCCCGGTGATCTGGACCAGGTGCTCTTCCCGGGCGACGTACGGCCCTACCTCTACATCCTTGCCCAGCTCGGCCTGATCCTGTTCATGTTCATCGTCGGGCTCGAGCTCGACGTCGCTCTCATCAAGGGCCGTGAACGCGTCGCCGGCGCGATCTCGCTGTGCTCCGTCGTGCTGCCGTTCTCCCTCGGCGCCGGCCTCACCCTGATCCTGCACCCGCTGCACGACGAGGTGGCCGGCGAGCCGGTGTCCCTGCTGGCGCTCGCGCTGTTCATCGGCGTCGCGATGTCCATCACCGCCTTCCCCGTGCTGGCCCGCATCCTCGGCGACCGGGGCATGCACCGCACCCCGGCGGGCGTGCTGACGCTCGCCTGCGCCGCCTTCGACGACATCCTGGCCTGGACGCTGCTCGCGTTCGTCGTGGCTGTGGCGCAGGGCGAGTCGCCGTTCGACGTCGTACGAATCGTCGCGCTGACCGCCCTCTTCGCCGCCGCGATGTTCCTCGGCGTCAAGCCGCTCCTGCGCCGGCTGACGTACTGGCACCAGGCGGCGGGCCGGTTGACCCCGGACGTGCTCGCCGTGGTGCTCATCGGCGTACTGCTCTCGTCGTACGCGACCGATCAGATCGGCATCCACTCGATCTTCGGGGCGTTCATCTTCGGCGCCATCATGCCGCGCGAGGGCGCAGCCGACCTGACCCGCGACATCCTGGAGCGGCTGGAGCAGGTGAGCGTGCTGCTCCTGCTGCCGGTCTTCTTCGTGATCGCCGGCCTCGGCACGGACATCGGCGGCCTCGGCTTCGACGGGCTGTGGCAGCTCGCGCTGATCATGACGGTCGCGATCGGCGGCAAGTTCCTCGGCGCCTTCGGCGGCGCCCGGATGCTCGGGCTGTCGGGCCGGCAGTCCTCGGTGATCGGCGTGCTGATGAACACCCGCGGGTTGACCGAGCTCGTCATCCTGCAGATCGGCCGGGATCTCGGCGTACTGGACGACGAACTGTTCACGATGCTCGTGCTGATGGCACTGGTGACCACCGCGATGACCGAACCGCTGCTGCGGCTGGCCTACCCCGAACGGATTCTGCGCCGCGACATCGAGGCGGCCGAACGGGCGAGTCTCGGCATCCCGGACTCCTACCAGGTGCTCACCGTCGTCGACGAGCCCGGCCGGGCACACCGGCTGGTCGAACTCGGCTGCGACCTGCTCGGCAACGAGTCGCCGTCCGGGCTGGTCCTGGACCGGCTGGTTCCCGCGCCCCGCTCACAGCTGGAACTCGGCACCGGACTGCTGCCCGATCTCGCGGCGATGGCCTCGGCAGTGGATGAACTCAAGCAGCTGACACCGACGGCTTCCGAGCGCGGCGTGGCCACGAACGTGCTGTCCCGCTTCTCCTCCGACCCGTGGGCGGACCTCGCATCGCAGGCCGAGATCGTCGATGCCGACGTCGTACTGGTCAGCGAGGCGTGGTCGGCGGCGCGGACGGACGGGCCGACTACCGCGGACGCCGTCGCGCGGACCGTGGTCACGGTGCGGCTCGGCGCGGCCGACGACGGGAGCGCGTCGGGGCGGCCCGTCGTGGTCGCCGCCGACCTCAGTGCGGACGGGCGTACGGCGCTGCGACTGGCCGCGCAGGTGGCGATCCAACGCGAGGCAGCCCTGTGGGTGATCGATGCCAGCGGCACGGGCCGCGGCGGGCGCCGGCTCACAACTGCTGCGGAGCAAATCCGGCGGACCGGCCTGGACGTCCGGCTGGTGACCCGCGAGGAAGCGGCCGGAGCCGACGCCTCCGCGCTGGTGGTCCCGGCCGGCGCGGGGACCGGGCTTTCCGAGGGGGCAGCGAGCGACCCACTCGTCGGGTTGACCTTCGCCTCGGTGCTCACGGTGCGCGCCGGTCAGGCCGACGCCGACCTCGACCTCACCGCGGCGCTGACCGGACTCATGCCCGGGGAGGCGCTACAGCCGCCCGTGGGGTGATTCGAACGTGAACGTCCGGCGCCCGATGCCGATCTGGCTGCCGGCGGTGAGTGCGAACGGCTGACCCGGTACGACGGCCACCCAAGCCTGCTGCTGCGGCGCAGCGACGAACGTCCCGTTCGCCGACCCGCGGTCGACCAGCGTGACGTCCCAGTCGTGCAGCCGGATCTCGACGTGCGCCCGGGACAAGGTGCCGCTGTTGTCGTCCAACCGCAGCGGCCGCAACCGCCCGCCCTGAACCTCGGCGTCGTGTTCGGGATCGCGGCCAAGAAGATAGTCGTCGTCGAGCACGAACGTGGAGCCGGTGTCGAGGACGATCAGGCCCAGCGGTGGACGCCGGCCACGGACCAGTACGCCGGTGCGCTGGTCCATGCGAATGCCGCAGGTGGCGCAGAAGGACACCCGCGGATCGTTGAGGTGCTCCCGCGAGCAGCGGAAGCCGAGCACGACGGTCCCCTCGTCCTGTGGCGGCGGGGTGGGGAGGAAGCCGGTAGGCGGGGCGGGCGGGCGCCCGGGTCCGGCCGCCTGGCCGGGTTGGGGCTGGCCGGGTTGCGCTTGGCCGGGTTGGGGCGCCGGGGCGTAGGCGACCGCCAGGGGCGGCCGCTGCGGTTCGTCCGGCGCGACACCGCGGATCTGGTCAAAGACCGCCGGGGGCGGTGGCGGGGCCAGCTGGGCCAGACCCTGCACCTCCCGATCCGGTGGCGGTGGGGCGGCCGAGATGCCCTCAGCCGAGGTCTGCGGCTCCGGGTCGGCGCTCGCCTCCGACGCGTCCGGCTCGCGTCGCCGGTCCGGCTCGGCCGGCCTGCGGGCATCCGCCGGCTGGGCAGTCGACTCCGGCTTGTCGTGAGCCGGTCCGGCAGCCGGTTCGTCGACCAGTTCGTCCGCAGCTGTCCCGGCAGCCGGTGGCGAGGCAGCCGCCGGGAGAGCCGTGTGGGCGGCGCCCGCGTGCAGCAGCACACCCGCCCCGGCCACCACGCCCAGCCGGAACCCGAACCAGTCGGGCAGGTCGTCGGAGGCCGTTTCGTCCGAGGAGTCCGAGGAGTCTGCGCGCAGCGACACCACGCCCTCGGGCCAGTCGATCAGTCGATCCACCGAGAACGCAGCCGTCCGACCGGCCAACTGCAGGTTCTGGGTCGGGATCGTGACGGTCACCGCGCCGTACAGGAACACAGCGAGACCGTCCTCGGTCGCGGCGACCGTCCCGAATCCCGGGGCGTCGTCGGCCTGAGCGAGCCAACCGGTGAGCCGGCGGGCCAGTGGTCGGCCGGGAGCCCTGGGCGCCACCGCTGTGGCCTCGCGGCACAGTTCCAGCAGCTGCGCGATCCGCCCCTCGGCTTCGGGTGCGTCCCGGCGGATCACGATGAGTACGCCGGGGTAGCGGCCGACGACGTGCTCGCCGGGCTGCACTGTGGCGCGGACGCCGTCGAAGGCGGGTACGGCGGCCTGATGCGCGGGCTGGCGCTGGGTCATATCAGCCTTCCGCCTCGGAAGCGCCAGTGGATCAACGGCACCCGCATCGGTCCGTTCACCACCAGCCAGGTCACGAGCCACACTGACACGAAGTGCAGCAGAAAGGCACCGCCTGGGATGTCCGGCCCGATGCCTGCGGCGAGCAGGAGCCAGACCAGCAGCCCTTCGTTGATCGCGGTGAGCAGGCCGAAGAGGGTGGGCCAGTCCTTCTCCCAGCGAAATTGCTGCAGGCCGTGGTACAGCAGCTCCCACAGCACCCCCAGCACGATCACGAGGAGCAGCACCGTGAACGTCGCCCGATAGGATGCCGACAGCGGCGCACCGTCGGGCAGCAGCGGCGTGATCAGCAGGGTCCAAAGCCCGCCGACTACGGCGAGTACAGCGATCCGAGTCTGGATGCGCCCGTTGAGCGTGGGTACCAACGCTTCCTCCTCAGATGGGTCGGTGGCGCGCCCACAGCCACCACTGCTTGGTAGATCGTCCTACTCCGAGCTTGGCGCAGAAGCCGAGCTCGGCCAGGTCGTCGGCAATCTCCTGCGCGGCGATCTGCAGGCCGAGGAAGGTGTCCACGCCGGGGAAGTAGCCACCGAGGGTCGCACTGCCGGAGGCGTAGAGCCGGCCCGGCTCGCTGCGCGTGCCGCGCAGCTCGAACGTGCGCTCCACGTCCAGGCGTCCGGTCGGGTTACGGCCCGCGCCGCTGTGGTCGAGCAGATCGGCCAGCAGCCGGTGCTCGCGGATGTCGGCTTCCAGACCGGTGCAGTCGATGACGAAGTCGGCCTGTGCCTGCACGTAACCCTGCGTCGCCTTGATATGTGTGACGACGGTCTGGGCGGGGCCGGGTACCAGCTCGGCGATCTCGCCGGTGATCGTGTGGTACCACCCCTCGGCGCGACCGCGCTTGAGCTGCTCCTGCCAGGACTTGCGGACCGGCGTGTTCGTGCCGCCCATGAGCTTGTACTCCTCGGCCCGCTCGGCACCCTCCAGCTTGCGGACCCTGGCCTTGAGCTGGCCGCCCCACACCGACTTCGGGTAGTTGAAGCCCTGGTACGCCCAGCCGTCACCACCCTTGCGGCGCCGGAAGATGTTCGGCCCGTGCGCGCCGGTGATGTACGTGCGAAAGACGTGCAGGATCCGGGTCTGCAACCCCAACCGGTCACGGTCGTCGATCAGCCGCTGCAGGACCCGGGATGCCACGATGCCGCCGCCGCGGATCATCACCGTTCCCGGCCGTCGGGCGAGCTGCTGATAGACGTGCTCATGCGGCTCATAGGCGTTGATCACCTTGCTCGGATCACGGTGCTGCTCGCGGTAGCGCTGCAGGTCGGGCAGCAGCTTCAGCCCCGGATAGCCGACCGCCACATGCACGAACTGGCTGCGGTAGGCGATCCGACGGGTCGGGGCCGCACCGGCCGGCGGGGTGAGGATGGTGAAGTAGCCCCCGCCGTACCGGCGTCTGACCATCCGGACCTGACCCTTGCGAACGCATTGGGCGTAGCCGATGCGGTGGTACTCCCGCTCCATCGACTCGAACGCGTGGCCGGCCTTCGGGGTGTAGTAGTCGGCGATAATCGGCTCGGTGAGGACGTTCCAGAGGGGGCTGAAGAAGCCTTTGACCGACTTCGCGCTGAACGCCTCCCGTACGGCGTAGCTGGGGAAGCCCCAGATGTTGTCCGGCGTGGAGGCGGAGTCCGAGCGCAGCCGCTCCTGGCGTGGGATCTGGGAGACCCGGGTGAGGTACTCGTAACTCGACCAGGGGACGTCCAGGTTGGTCAGCACGGTCAGCGAGGACGCCGGCACCCCGCAGATGCGCAGGTAGTCGACGGTGACGAACGAGCCGATCCCGCCGCCCACGGTCACGAACGGCGTGTCCACGATGGGGATGCCGGCTTGGTGCACCATCTCGTCGGTCCACACGTGCGTGTCGATGAGGTACGGCGTCAGATCACCCGGAACGGGAGTGGGCCGGAAGTCCTGCTCCATCGGGTCCATGGCACCCGGGATGGGAATGTTCTGTGTCGTCATGAGCAGGCCCATCCCCTCGTGCGGTGGCGTTGAGCGAACAATGTACGGGTATTGCGGCTGTCAAGGGGACCCACCTCTCACCGGGTTCGCGGCAGGCTGGCTGCTGCCGTGGGTACAGCAGATCGTCGCGCGTTCAGGCGCCGATCTTGACGTTGCCCTTGAGCACGTTGCGGGCGATCGACTGGCGCTGGATCTCGTCGGTGCCCTCGTAGATCCGCAGCAGCCGCAGTTCGCGATACCACCGCTCGATCGGCAGCTCGCGGGTGTAGCCCATGCCGCCGTGGATCTGCAGGATCCGGTCGACGATCTCGTTCGCCTTGACGCCGGCGAAGAGCTTCGCCATGGACGAGGCGTGCCGGTTGTCCGTGCCGTTCTCCAACTGCCACGCCGCCTTGAGCGTCAGTAGCTTCATCGCCTCGATCTCGACCGCGGAGTCGGCGATCATCCACTGGATCGCCTGCCGCTGGCTGAGCAACTGCCCGAACGTCGAACGCGTGTTGGCGTAGTCCACGCCCATCTGCAGCAACCGCTCGCAGGACCCGACGGCACGTGCCGGCAGCGTGAACCGCCCGGCGTTGATCCACTGCATTGCCAGGGTGAACCCCTGCCCGACCTCCCCGAGGACGTTGTCCGCCGGTACGACGACGTCATCGAAGACCAGCGCGGCCGGGCCCCACTCGCCCATGGTGTCGATCGGCTCGGACTTCCAGCCCATGTCCCGGTCGACGAGGAAGCAGGTGACACCGCCGTCGGCTCCCAACGCCCTGTCGGTGACGGCGAAGACCATGACGAAGTCCGCGTCGTTGCCACGGGTGATGAACGTCTTCTCGCCGTTGATGACGTAGGAGTCGCCCTCCTTGCGCGCGGATGTGGTGATCGCCTTGGCGTCGGAACCGGCGCCGGGTTCGGTGATGGCGAAGCAGGACTTGCGTTCACCGGCCAGCAGCGGCAGCAGGTACCGCTGCTTCTGCTCGTCGTTGCACGAGTAGAGGATGTTGTCGGCGTACCCGCCGAAGCTGAACGGGACGAACGAACGGCCCAGTTCCATCAGCACGATCGCGGTCATCACCGGCCCGAGCTCCATCCCGCCGTACTCCTCGGGGGTGTTGACGCCCCAGAAGCCGGACTTCTTCGCCTTGTCCTGCAGCTCGTGCAGCTGGTCCTGGGATACGCCGGGGCGGCCGGCCCGTTCGTTGCGCAGGCACTCCGACTCCAGCGGCATCACCTCGCGCTGGACGAACGTGCGGACGGTGTCGCGGACGGCTACCTGCTCCTCGTTCAGTCCGAAGTCCATTCCCGTCTCCTTAGGCGTCGCGCGGCGTGGCGATCCGCGCCATCAGCTCGAGGAAGTCCTCCGACAGCCGCCGGGCCCGATCGGCCGACGAGCACTTGGCGACCTCGCGGCCGGCGGTGCCGGCGACCGTCGTCAGCGTGTGTACGAGCGCCTCCCCGTTGCGCCGTTCCTCCGCCCGCAGCAGCGAGGTGTTCTGACGGATCCAGCCCCAGGTACGACGGCGTACCACTTCCTCGAAGCCGACCGGGCCGCCGCCGTCGAGGAACCGCCGAGCCAGATCGCGCCCCTCCCAGCATGACTGCAGGTAGGCCTTCGACCCGGCCAGGAACAGCGCCATCGGGTCCTGCTCGCCGGCCGTACGCTCGGCTGTCACCGCGGCGTTCGCCCGATCCATCTGCTCGCCGGCGAACGCCTCGAACAACGCGAGATAGAGATCGGCCTTGCCGCCGAAGTGGTGGTACAGGCTGCCGACGCTCGCCTGCGAGCGGGTCACCACATCGAC
>JACCZY010000113.1 GCA_013695685.1 Geodermatophilaceae bacterium
ACTTCGCCGTCATCCTGCTCGACGTCCGGATGCCCACCATGGACGGATTCGAGACCGCCGCGCTGATCCGGCAGCGTTGGCAGTCCGAGCTGACCCCGATCATCTTCATCACCGCCTACGCGAGCAATGAGATAGCGCCGACCGACCGCTACGTCGAAGGTGCTGTCGACTTCATCTTTGCCACCATCCCGCCGGATGAGCTCCGCGCCAAGGTCTCGGTCTTCGCGAACCTGTTCAGCAAGGCCGAGACACTTGCCACCCAGGCTCGCGAGATCCAGTCCTCCGCCGACCAATGGAGGCTGCTCTCTGATGCCGCCCCCATCGGCATCTTCCAGACCGACACCCACAACAGGTACGTGTACACCAATCCGCGCTGGACGGAGATCACCGGCATCTCCCCGGACGAGGCCACCGGGCGGCACTGGAACACGGTGTTCAGCTCCGAGCAGCTCGACAACCTGATCACGGAGCCGTCCGACCCTGCCGTGCATCCTGCCGAGAGCTGCCATCGAGTCGAGATACGGCTGCCGGACTCGGCCAACCGCATCGTACTGATCACCTCCAAGTCCGTCTCGGGCATCGACGGCGTCATATCGGGCTGGGTCGGGACCCTGGCGGACGTGACCGCCGAGGCGGGCGCGGAGGCGGCCATGTCCGAGGCCCGCGACAAAGCCACCGAGGCGTCACGACTCAAGTCCGATTTCCTCGCCAACATGAGCCACGAGATCCGTACTCCGATGAACGGCGTCATCGGCATGACCGATCTCCTGCACGAGACCGGTCTCGATGACCGCCAGCGCGACTACGCCCAGACCGTGCGCAACTCCGGGGAGGCGCTGTTGACCATCATCAACGACATCCTCGACTTCTCGAAGGTCGAGGCCGGGATGCTCGTGATCGAGGACATCGAATACGACCCGCTGACCATCCTCGAGGATGTAGTGGACCTGCTGGCCGAGTCCGCACTGGCCAAGGGGCTCGAGTTGGTCTCGGTCGTCGACAGCTCAGTTCCCTCGGCGGTCAAAGGCGACCCGGGTCGGGTCCGCCGATCCTCACCAACCTCATTGGCAACGCCATCAAGTTCACCCAGGCCGGAGAGATCGTTGTCCGGGCCACCGCGGCCGACGGCGTGGGCACGGATAAGGTCCTGCGCTTCGAGGTCGACGATACCGGCGACGGCATTGCGCCGGACAAGCTTGCCGTCATCTTTCAACCCTTCGTGCAAGCCGACACATCCACATCCCGGAAGTACGGCGGCACCGGCCTGGGGCTTGCCATCAGCGGGCAGTTGGTGGCCCTCATGGGTGGTGACTGCGGCGTGTCCAGCCGGCTCGGCACCGGAAGCCAGTTCTGGTTCACGATTCGCGCTCAAGTCGACAGCGGTCAGGTGAGGGCCAGCCAACTGTCGCCAGACGTGGTCCTAGACGGGATCACCGCGCTGATCGTCGGTGACAGCACCACTCAACGAAGCGCCCTGGCCGGATACCTCACCGCTTGGGGCATGGCTGTCAGCACCGCCGACTCCGGCCCGGCCGCCCTGGTGACGCTGCGCACTGCGGCAGATCAGGGCCGGCCCTTCGCGGTGGCCCTGATCGACATGTCGACACCCGGACCGGGCGGTGCCGAACTGCAGGGTGCCGTCGCCGATGATGCTGTCCTGGGCACCCGGGTGGTGCTGCTCACCGGCTCAGCTCAACAATGCGATCAGGATCGCAGGGCAGACGTCGAGGGGGTCACCGTCGTGTCCAAGCCCGTCCATGTGGAGCAGCTACGGGCGGCCCTGCGAATCGCGTCGGGGACGTCCGCCGCGGACGTGGGCCTCGCTGCGATGGTGGCGCCAACCGCCGTCCTTGCCAGCGGACCCCACGGCGGCCGGCTGCTCCTGGCCGAGGACAATGCGATCAACCGGAAGGTCGCCGTCGCCATGCTCTCCAGCGCCGGGTACCACGTCGACACGGTGTTCGACGGAGCGGCGGCAGTGCAGGCGGTGGCGGCTCGCCACTACGACGCCATCCTGATGGACTGCCAGATGCCGGAGCTCAACGGATATGAGGCGACCGCAGCGATCCGCGCCCAGGAAGGTTCCGGTCGGCGCACGCCTATCATCGCCCTGACCGCCGGAGCGCGGCTGGAGGACCAGGAGCGCTGCCTGGCCGAAGGCATGGACAGCTACCTCGCCAAACCGGTGAGCAAGGACGCGCTGCTGGCCCTGGTGGCTCGGTCGGTGAAGCCCCGCCAGCACGTAGAGGCCTGCTGATCCACCTCCGCCGAACGACCGGTTTGGCGACGCACCGAACGGGCACCTGACAACCCACACGTCGGCAGCCAGGAGGAAACCCGTGAGCTTCACGATCCCGAGCATGGACAGGTCCGATGCAGGAGACGTTGCGGTTCTGTTGCAGGACCGCCTCAACGCGCTGACCGACCTGCATTTGACCCTCAAGCATGTGCACTGGAACGTCGTCGGCCCGCACTTCATCGGCGTGCACGAGATGCTCGACCCGCAGGTGGACGCCGTACGGCTGATGGCCGACACGGTGGCCGAGCGGATCGCGACGCTGGGCTTCGAGCCGATCGGGGTACCCGGTGCGCTCGTCCGAGCGCGCAGCTGGGACGACTACTCGATCAACCGCGCCGGTGCGATCGAGCACCTCGCCGCGCTGAACCTCGTGTACGACGGCATCATCAGCGACCACCGTGCGGCCATCAACGAGACCGAGGATCCGGACCCCGTCACGCAGGACATGCTGATCGGTCAGTCGGCTCAGCTGGAGCGGTTCCAGTGGTTCATCCGCGCGCACCTCGAGCGCAGCTCCGGCGACCTGATCTCCGAGGGGGCGTCCAGCGAACCCGAAGCAGCCGAGTCGGTCTCCAAGAGCCCCGGCAAGAAGCCGGCGAAGAAGGCAACCAAGAAGGCCCGGTAGTTCAGTACCGCTCGCCGACAGCGGCCGGCAGCGCATCCAGGGCGCCGAGGTCGGCGGCGGACAGCCGCACGCCGGCCGCGGCGGCGTTCTCCTCCACGTAGCCCAGCCGCTTCGTCCCCGGAATGGGCACGACGTGCTCGCCCTGCGCCAGCGTCCAGGCGAGCGCGACCTGGCCGGGAGTGGCGCCCACGGACGCGGCGACCCGGCGTACCTCCTGCACGAGCGCCTCGTTGGCCGCCATCGCCTCGTCGGTGAAGCGGGGATTGCGGGCGCGGAGGTCACCGCTGCCGAACGTCCCGCTCCCGACGGTGCCGGTGAGGAACCCCCGGCCGAGCGGACTGAACGGGACAAAGGCGGCCCCGTTGGCGGCACACCACGGCAGTACGCCGGACAGCGGACCGCGGGTCCACAGCGACAGCTCGGACTGGATGGCCGAGACCGGGTGGATGCGGTGGCACAGCTCGGCCTGCGCGACGGTGACCTCCGACAGACCGAGCCGCAGCGCGGAGCCGGCGGCGACGCACTCGGCCATCGCCGCCCAGCTGTCCTCCAGCGGGACGGCCTCGTCGACCCGGTGCAGGTAGTACAGCTCGATGTGGTCGGTGCCCATGCGGGTCAGGGAGTCCTGGAGCGAGCCGCGGACGTGCTCCGGCCGGCCGTCGCGATGCATCTGCCGATCGGCGTCGAGAACCAGACCGGTCTTGGTCGCCAGCACCACCTCCTCCCGGCGGCCGCGCAGCGCGCGCCCGACGAGGGTTTCGTTGGTGAACGGGCCGTAGATCTGCGCGGTGTCCAGGAAGGTGACGCCGAGCTCGAGTGCCCGGTGGATCACGGCAACGGAGGACTCGTCGTCGGGCTCGCCGTACGCCCACGACATGCCCATGCAGCCCAGGCCGATGGCGCCCACGGTCGGCCCGCCCTGGCCGAGGGTCCGGGTGGGGATGCTCACGCGCTGGCCGCTGTCTGGGAGGCCAGCGCGGTGGTCCTCACCGCACCTCGACGATCAGCTCGACCTCGACGGGCGCGCCGAGCGGCAACTCCGCCACCCCTACGGCGCTGCGGGCGTGCTTGCCGGCGTCGCCGAACACCTCGCCGAGCAGGTCGCTCGCACCGTTGATGACACCGGGCTGGCCGGTGAACCCCGCCGCACTCGCCACGAATCCGACGACCTTGACCACTCGGGCGACGTTGTCGATCCCCACCTCCGCGTGCACGGCAGCGAGCGCGTTCAACGCGCACTGCCGCGCATCAGTCTGGGCGTCGTCGGCGCTGACCTCTGCGCCGACCCGCCCGGTCCGCGGCAGGCTGCCGTCCACGAACGGTAGCTGGCCGGAGGTGAACACCAGGTCGCCGGTCCGAGCGGTGGGCACGTACGACGCGACCGGAGCGGTCAGCTCCGGCAGCGTGATGCCGAGTTCGGCCAGCCGCTCACTGACGGCCTGCCCGCTGAGCTCGCTCACTGCTTGGGCCGCTTGAAGTAGGCGACCAGCTGCTCGGGGTTCGGCCCCGGAATCACCGTCACGAGCTCCCACCCATCCACACCGAAGTTGTCGAGGATCTGCTTGGTCGCGTGGATCAACAGCGGTGCCGTCATGTACTCCCATGTCTGCATGGTGGGACCCTATCCACGAGGGTGCGCTCGCCGTACGGTTCCGCCATGAGCAAGCAACTCAGGCACAAGATCCTCCTCGACGAGGACGAGATGCCCACCCGCTGGTACAACGTCATTCCCGACCTGCCGGCGCCGCCGCCGCCCGTCCTGCATCCGGGAACCCTGGAGCCGGTGGGGCCTGACGACCTCACCCCGCTGTTCCCGATGGCCCTGATCGGGCAGGAGGTGACTACCGACTCCTACGTCGAGATCCCCGGCGACGTGCTCGACATCTACCGGCTGTGGCGGCCGTCCCCGCTTTACCGGGCGCACCGGCTCGAACGCGCCCTCGGTACGCCGGCGCGCATCTACTACAAGTACGAGGGTGTCAGCCCCGCCGGGTCACACAAGCCGAATACCGCCGTACCGCAGGCTTTCTACAACGCCGACGCCGGAATCCGCCGGCTCACCACCGAGACCGGCGCCGGGCAGTGGGGTACGGCGCTGGCCTTCGCGTGCGCGCAGTACGGGCTGGAGTGCGAGGTCTGGCAGGTGCGGGCCTCCTACGACCAGAAGCCGTACCGCCGGATGATGATCGAGACGTTCGGCGCGACGATCCATCCGAGCCCGTCGGATCTCACCGAGGCCGGGCGGGCCATCCTCGCGGCACACCCGGACTCGACCGGATCGCTGGGCATCGCGATCAGCGAGGCCGTGGAGGTGGCCGCCCAGAATGCCGACACGAACTACGCCTTGGGCAGCGTGCTCAACCACGTGCTGCTGCACCAGACGATCATCGGCGAGGAGGCGCTGCTGCAACTGGCCAAGGTCGGGGAGACGCCGGACCTGATCGTCGGTTGCACCGGCGGCGGATCGAACTTCGGCGGGCTGGCGTTCCCGTTCATCCGGGAGAAGCTGGCCGGCCGGATGTCGCCTGCGATCCTGGCGGTGGAGCCGGCCGCCTGCCCGTCGCTGACCAAGGGGACATACGCCTACGACTTCGGTGACACCGCAGGTATGACGCCGCTGATGAAGATGCACACCCTCGGCCACGACTTCATCCCTGACCCCATCCACGCCGGCGGGCTGCGCTATCACGGTATGAGCCCGCTGATCAGCCACATCTACGAGCTCGGGCTGCTCGAGGCGGTGTCCAAGCCGCAGTCGGACTGTTTCGCGGCGGGCGTGCAGTTCGCCCGCACCGAGGGCATCGTGCCGGCGCCCGAACCGACCCATGCGCTCGCCGCCGCCATCGACGAGGCCCGCCGGTGCGCCCAGACCGGTGAGGAGAAGGTCATCCTCACCGCGCTGTGCGGGCACGGGCACCTGGACCTGCCGGCGTACGACGCGTACCTGTCCGGGCGGATGACCGACAGCGAGTGGGCCGACCATGACGCCGACGCGATGGCCCGGGCGTTGGAAGCGCTGCCCGCCGTACCCGCCTGACGAGGCGGCGCACCTGCCGCCCGCTTAGGCTTCGCCGGTGACCGCCATCGCCAAGGACTTCCCGGCTGCCCGGCTACACATCGTCACGGGTAAGGGAGGGACCGGTAAGACGACGATCGCCGCCGCGTTGGCGATCGCCCTGGCGTGCGGCGGACGACGGACGCTGCTCGTCGAGGTCGAGGGTCGGCAGGGCATCGCCCAGCTGTTCGACGTCCCGCCTCTGCCGTACCGGGAGAAGCGGGTTGCGGTGGCGCCCGGCCGGGGTGAGGTGCTGGCACTAGCGGTTGACGACGAGGCCGCGCTGCTGGACTACCTCGACATCTTCTACGGCCTGCGGCGGGCCGGTCGGGCGCTGCGCAAGATGGGCGCCATCGACTTCGCGACAGCGATCGCACCCGGGCTGCGCGACGTGCTGCTGACCGGCAAGGTGAAGGAGGCGACCACCCGCACATCCGAGGGGAAGCGGGTGTACGACGCGGTGGTGCTCGACGCCCCCCCGACGGGGCGGATCACGAAGTTCCTCAACGTCACAGCAGAGGTCGGCGGTCTGGCGAAGGTCGGGCCGATCAAGAGCCAGAGCGACGGCGTGATGGCAGTCCTGCGCTCCTCGCAGACCGCCGTACACCTCGTGACGTTGCTCGAGGAGATGCCGGTCCAGGAGACCATCGACGCGATAGCCGATCTGAGTGCGACAGGTCTGCCCGTGGGTGCGGTGTTCATCAACGCCGCCCGGCCCTCGTTGCTGCCGGCGGCCGACGCCCGGCGGGCGACGGCCGGTCGACTGGGCGTGTCCCGGGTGGCAGCCGGGCTGGAGCTAGCAGGTCTCGACGGCAAGGCGCTGGCCAAGCCGTTGACGGCACAGGCTGTCGAGGATGCGCAGCGCTACGCGATCCAGAACGAGTCCCGCGAGCGGATCCGGGAGGTGAAGCGGCCGACGTACGAGCTGCCGCTACTGGCCGGACCCATCGACCGATCGGACCTGTTCGAACTCGCCGACATCCTGCACGGAGCCGGTGTCCGATGACAGCCCATGCCGCTCTTGACGTTGATGCCCTGCTGTCCGACCCGACAATCCAGATCGTGGTCTGCTGCGGCGCCGGGGGGGTGGGCAAGACGACGGCGTCGGCGGCACTCGCGGTCCGCGCTGCCGACGCCGGACGCACGGTCGTGGTACTCACGATCGACCCCGCCCGCAGGCTGGCCCAGGCACTCGGCCTGACGAGACTCGACAACGTGCCGCGGGTGGTCCAGGGAGTCGGCTCCGACAGTGGCGGCCAGTTGTGGGCGATGCAGCTGGACATGAAGCGGACCTTCGACGAGATCGTTGAGGAACACAGCACGCCCCAGCGCAGCCGACAGATCCTGTCCAACCCCTTTTACCAATCGCTGTCGTCCTCCTTCGCCGGCACGCAGGAGTACATGGCGATGGAGAAGCTCGGCCAGCTGCGGACCAGGGGCGACTGGGACCTCATCATCGTCGACACCCCGCCGAGCAGGTCCGCGCTGGATTTCCTGGACGCACCCCAGCGGATGGCCCGCTTCCTCGACGGCCGGATGCTGCGGCTGCTCGCCGCGCCGGCCAAGGCGGGCGGGCGGGCGTACCTCAAGGTCGTCGGCGTCGGCTTCACGGTCTTCGCTCGGGTCTTGACCCGGATTCTGGGGACCCAGGTGCTCACCGACGTCTCCGCCTTTGTCGGCGCGCTGGACACCATGTTCGGCGGCTTCCGCGAGCGGGCGGAAGCGACGTACGAGATGTTGTGCCAGCCCGGCACCGCATTCCTCGTCGTGGCGACCCCGGAGCCGGACGCTCTGCGGGAGGCGTCCTACTTCGTGGCGCGGCTCTACGCCGATTCGATGCCGCTGGCCGGTGTGATCATCAACCGGGTGCACCGCAGCGCGGTAGCCAAGCTGTCTGGGCAACGCGCGGAGACCGCAGCCGAGACGCTGGAGGAGATGGGCGATCAGGAACTGACCGCAGCGGTCCTGCGTATCCACGTCGAGTTGATGTTCACCGCCCGCCGGGAACAGCGCCTCACCTCACGCTTCACCAAGGCGCATCCAGAGGTGCGGCTACGGGAGGTCCCGGTGCTGACCGGTGAGGTGCATGACCTGACGGCGCTTCGCACAGTGGGAGCGGCGCTGGCCGGAGAGGCTGGCTAGGACCCGCTCAGCGGGCGGTGGCAGCAGAGCGGACTGTCATGGCGTCGAGCAGCGGGCGCCATGATACGACGTCCGGGCGCCGGCGGAGCAGGCTGCGCCGTTCCCGTTCGGTCATCCCGCCCCAGATGCCGAACTCCAGCCGGTTGTCCAGCGCCTCGGCCAGGCAGTCCACCCGGACGGGGCAAGCGGCGCAGACCCGCTTGGCTCGGTGCTGGGCAGCACCGGGCACGAACAGCGAGTCCGGGTCTACGTTGCGGCATGCGCCGCGCTCGGCCCAGGCCATCGCCCCCGAGGACACCCCTGCTGACACAGTCGCGCTCATAGCCATGTAAATCCTTTGTCAGACGTCGCAATGCTGGCATCGAGATCACTGTCCGGCGGTCCCATCCAGAACAACGACGCCGACCGCTTGAGGTTGCGCAGCCGCGTCCTCACGTACTCTGGATGACGTGTCAGGGACAACCGTGAGTAGAAAGTTCGGGGCGGCCGCCAAGCTCGCCCTCACCATCGCGGTTGCCGGTGCACTCGTCGCCGGGCTGATGCTGCCGGTCGTTGGCGGGCTGGGGCTGGTGGCCCGAAGCGGTTCCACGCTGCTGGACGGGACCGCGTCCCTCGAGGAGGAGACTCCGCCTGCCGTCACCCGGGTCGAGGCGGCCGACGGGTCGCTCCTGACGTACTTCTTCAACTTCAACCGGTCACCGGTGCCGCTGGAGGCGATCCCCCCGGTCATGCAGCAGGCCATCATCGCCATCGAGGACGCCCGCTTCTACGATCACGGCGGCCTCGACGCGCAGGGCCTGGCTCGAGCGATGGTGCAGAACGTCTCCGCCGGAGCGATCCAGGAGGGCGGATCGACGCTGACGCAGCAGTACGTCAAGAACGTGTTGCTCTACCAAGCCGAGACCGAGGAGGAGCGCGACGCCGCCGTCGACCAGAGCATCGCCCGCAAGCTTCGCGAGGCGAACCTCGCGCTGCAGCTCGAGGCGCAGTACACCAAGGACGAGATCCTGGAGAAGTACCTCAACCTGATGTACTTCGGGAACAACGCCTACGGCGTTGCAGCAGCGACCCGGCTCTACTTCAACAAGCCGATCACCGCCTTGTCCCTGGCCGAGGCCGCGCTGCTGGCCGGTCTGGTGCAGTCGCCGGGGAGTCTGGACCCGCTGGCCAACGGGCTGGAAGCGGCGACCCTGCGGCGCAACCTGGTGTTGGACCGGATGGCCGAGCAGGGCTACATCACCAGGGCGGAGGCCGATGCCACCCAGGCTGTCGCGCCGGTTCTCGTGCCCAGCCCCCCGACCGCGCGCGGCTGCACCAGCGCGGTGGTGGGACGTTTCTTCTGCGACTGGATGTACGAATACCTCACCGCTGCCCCGCCGTTCGGGCTGGGCCTGACCTCCGAGCAGATCAACGAGGGGGCGCTGCGGATCCGGACCACGCTCGACCCGCGGATGCAGGTGGCCGGCGACCAGGCGGTCGTGTCCGAACTCGCCCCGGCCGACCAGTTCGCGGGTTTGTTCACGCTGGTCGAGCCTGGCACCGGCAAGGTACGCGCGATGTCGACGAACCGGGTGTACGGCACCAACCCGGACGACCGGGCCCAGACGAATGTCAAGCTGTTCACGACACCCTCGTCCGGAGCGGGTTCGACGTACAAACTGTTCGTTGCGGCCAGCGCGCTCGAGCAGCTCAAGGGGATCGACTACACACTGACGTCCTCCGACCCGTATGTGTCCCGCGTCTACAAGGATGGGGACGAGCCGTACGACGTACGCAACGCCGGCAACTACCGGGCGACTCTGAACCTGGAGACCGCGCTCTACCAGTCCTCCAACACATACTTCGTGCACCTGGAGGACGACCTCGGCAGCATCGAGTCCTCCGTGCGGATGGGCCAGCGCCTGGGCCTGTGGTACCCGGAGGACCCGCGCCCGGAACGCATCATCGCGGAGAACAACGGCTCCTTCACCCTGGGGCCGGTCGAGACCTCCCCACTGCTGCTGGCCACTGCGTACGCCACCGTAGCGGCGCGCGGAACGCGGTGCTGGCCCACCCCGATCGAGCAGGTCTTCGACCGCACCGGTGAGGTGTTGCTCGGCGCTGACGGCCAGCCGGTCGTCAAGAACGACAACTGCACGCCCGAAGTGATCCCGCCGGGCCTGGCCGACACGATCAACCAGATTCTGGTGAAGGACGTCGAGTGCTGCTTCCCCAGCCAGACCGGCAGCCGGGCGCGGGTAGAGGGTCATGTGCTCGCCGGCAAGACCGGGACCACCCAGGACAACAAGGGCGTGTGGTTCGTCGGTTACACCCCGCAGCTGCTGGCCAGCGTCGGTGTCTACAACCCCGACACACCCACGAGTTTGGGTGAACGATCCTTCGGCGGTGGCCTGCCCGCGACGATCTTCGCTGCAGCGATGACGCCGATCCTCGGACCGATACCGCCGGCGCGATTCCCCCCGTCGAGCAAGAAGTACGACGACGGCAACACCTTCCCGCTGCGTGCCGCGTGCGCCGGATACGCGGTCTCGACATGCTCGTCGGCGCTGGAGGAGCTCGGGCTCGTGCCGCTCGTAGCCCCGGGCCGGGTGGACAGCGCCCGGCAAGAGGGGACGGTCGCCTTCACCTCACCGGACAACGGCGGCCGGGTCGTGCCGGGGCAGACGGTGACCATCTTCATCAGCAACGGCTCGCAGGTGCCACCACCACCACCGCCGCGACCCCGGCCGGAACCGGACCCGCGCCCGCAGCCGCCACCGGACCGGCCTGGACCCGGTCCAGGTCCAGGTCCAGGTCCAGGTCCAGGCCCTCCCGGTCCAGGACCCGGTCCCTCGCCGCCCCCCCGGCCGGAGCCTCCCGGTGAACGCGACGGCATAGGGCCTGCCTGAGTCGGCCAGTGTGGTCGCAGTCGGGTCGGTCCAACTTGGCGTCGGCGTCGGCGTTTAAGCGAGTTGCCGTTTGACCTCGGCGGCGACCCGGGCTCCGTCTGCCTGACCGGCCACCAGCACCTGCACCGCCTTCATCGCCCTACCCATGTCCCGGATGCTCGTGGCACCGGACTCCGCGATGCCGGCGCGTACCCGCTCGGCCAGCTCCTGGTCGGACACCTGCGCCGGCAGGTACGTCTCGAGCAACTCGCCCTCGGCCCGCTCGCGTGCTGCGGACTCCTCGCGCCCCGCTCCGGCAAAGGCATCCGCGGCCTCGCGGCGCTTCTTCGTCTCCCGGCGCAGCACGGCCAGCACCTCGTCATCGCTGAGCTCGCGCGCGGCGGCGCCGGCGACCTCCTCCAGCTGTACCGCGGCCAGCGCCATCCGCAGTGTGGCGGTGGCCAAGCCGTCCCGCGCTCTCATCGCGGTGGTGAGGTCCTGCCGCAACCGGCCCTGCAGAGTCGCCATGCCGGTCAAGCTACCTCGGCCCACCTCGGCGGGGCGACGTAGTATCGCCGATATGCGCTGGTACGCCGTCCCCGCAGCCCTCGCCGGTCTCGGCGCGGCCACCGCCGCGTACGCCGGACTGTACGAGCGCAACCAGTGGACGCTGCGCCGGTTCTCCGTGCCCGTCCTGCCGCCGGGCCAGGGGCCGCTGACCGTTCTGCACCTGTCCGACATCCACATGCTCGCCCGCCAGCGGGGCAAGCAGCGGTGGCTGCGCGAGCTGGAGGCACTGGAGCCGGACCTGGTGATCAACACCGGAGACAACCTGGCCGGCCACGACGCCGTACCGGCCACTGTGGCGGCACTCGGCCCACTCCTGGATCGTGCGGGCGCGTTCGTGATGGGCAGCAACGACTACTTCGCGCCCCGACCGAAGAATCCGCTCCGGTACTTCTTCCCCGACGACAAGCGCATCATCGGGGAACCCCTGCCGTGGCGCGATCTGCGCGAGGTGATGACCGGCCGCGGCTGGGTGGATCTGACCAACCGCTGTGGCGAGGTCAAGGCCGATGGCCGCCGGATCGCACTCGCCGGCCTCGACGACCCGCATCTGGGCCGCGACCGGTACGACGAGATCGCCGGGGTCGCCCCGATCGACGCAGATCTGCGGCTCGGGTTGTTGCACTCCCCCGAGCCACGGCTGATCGACCGGTTCACCGCTGACGGCTACGACCTGATCCTCGCCGGGCACACGCACGGGGGTCAGGTGCGGGTGCCGTTCTACGGCGCTCCGGTGACGAACTGCGGCATCGACCGGGCCCGGAGCCGGTGGCTGTCACGGTGGACCGACAGCTCGTGGCTGCATGTCTCGGCCGGGTTGGGCACGTCGCCGTACGCCCCGTACCGCTTCGCCTGCCGTCCCGAGGCCACGCTGCTGACGCTGGTATCTCGAAACTGAGGTTCCGCCGGGTGGTCTAGACTGGCGCCGCGCAACTCGGGATGTGGCGCAGCTTGGTAGCGCGCTTCGTTCGGGACGAAGAGGTCGTGGGTTCGAATCCCGCCATCCCGACCATGTGATGTCTCAGGACATCGGCATAGCCTGAACCTACGGATGTAGGTTCGGGCTCACTGTTTTTTCGGGGTTGGTCCGGGTGGTTGCCCGGTTCCCTGGTAGTCCTTGGTCGGGTCGATAGTGAGCTCGCGGAGGAGCTCGCCGGTGGCGGCGTTGATAACGGTGACCTTGAGGTCGTGGACGAGGAGTAGGACGTGGGTTCGGGCGTGGGTTCGGCCGACGCCGATGTGGTGTAGGCGTCCGTTGACGCGCAGGGTGACGACGCCGGAGTTGTCGATGCGGTCGGTGCGGACACGGTCGTGGGGCTCGCGCATCCGGTCCGCGGAGGGGGTCGCCTTCGGGCGGGCGGCGTAGGCGGTGGCTGGGGTGGCCCGGTGGGGTAGGGAGCGGTGCGGGCGGCGGTGGTTGTACTCGGCGGCGAACGCCTCCAGCAGCGTCTGCAGCTCGGCCAGGGTGCTCGGCTGGGCCGGTTGGGCGCGCAGCCACTTCTTCATCGTTTGTTGGAAGCGTTCGACCTTGCCGCAGGTGGTGGGGTGGTTCGGTCGGCTGTTCTTCTGCACGATGTTCAGTCGGCGTAGTTCCTGCTCGAGGCTGGTCCTGCCGCCGCGGCCGCCGGAGAAGCGGACGGTGTAGACCATGCCGTTGTCGGTCAGCGTCGAGGCCGGGTATCCGTGTAGGTCGCAGGTTCCTCGGAAGGTGTCCAGCACGATCGGCCCGGTGATCCGGTGGTGGGCGGAGATGTGTAGGGCGTAGCGGGCGTGATCGTCGAGCCAGCTGATGGGCTCGGTGTCCGCGCCGGGGGTGCCCTCGGGGCGGGTGAGGCGGTAATGGGTGAAGTCGGACTGCCAGGTCTCGTTTGGCATCGAGGCTTCGAAGCGGATGTAGGAGGACTTGGGTCGCTTTGCAGGCTCGGGGACCACGGCGCCGGCGCGGACCAGGATCCGGTTGATCGTGGCCCGCGACACGGTGATGGAGTGCTTGTGGGTCAGGTGCCAGTCGATGGTGTCCGCGCCGGCGTCCAGGCCAACCTCGGCCAGTTGCTTACGTAGCCGCAGCACCAGGTCGACCCTCGCCTGGGGTGTCGTTCTGGGTGAGGACAGCGGGCGGCGTGAGCGTGGCTCGAACGCGGCGTCGCCCTCGGCCCGGTAGCGGGCGAGCAGCTCATACAGCCAGGACCGGGAGACTCCGTACTCGGCGATGACCTCGGCCGGCGTCCGGCCCTCGACCTCGATGGCGGTGATGACCAGTCTGGCTTTCGACATAGTCGAGCCTCGACCAGGCGTCTGCGATGTCCTGAGACATCAGTCCGGGATGTCGTGAGACACCTGTCCGGGATGTCTTGAGCCAGGACACCGCCATCCCGACCAGTGGACCCCAACCCGCAGACCAGGCGGGTCTGGGGTTTCGCTGCGCGGGACACCAACCCAGCCATCGTCACCGAGTGGACTTGGCCGAGGTCAGGAGCTCGTGAGGATGACGAGTCGCTGGGTCGCTCGGGTCATCGCGACGTAGCGGTCGACCGCTCCTTCGATGCCCTTGCCGAACGCCCCCGTGCCTGATGTCTCGGCGTCGATGAGGACGACCAGGTCGAACTCGAACCCCTTCGACAGCTCCGGGGTCAGCGACCGGACGCGGGACGTGTCTCGGAGCGTGGGATCGCCGATGTGCAGCGTTGCGGCCCGGTCGGGACGTGGGCCTCGGCTTGTGCATGATGGTCCGGTGGATGTCTCCGAGAAGTGGCAGGCGCGGTTCCGCGCGACCCGGGTGTCGCTGCCGGACTGGGCCGACGACGCACCGCAACGGTGCCTGTACGTGTCCAACGCGACCGGCGTGTTCGAGATCTACGCCTGGGACCGGGGCCGCGACACGCACCGCCAGGTCACCGACCGACCGAACGGTACGTCGCAGGCCGCGCTCGACCCGGCCGGCGAGTGGATCTGGTGGTTCGCCGACACCGACGGTGACGAGTGGGGCGTCTGGATGCGCCAGCCCTTCGACGGCGGCGCCGATGAACCGGCGGTCCCGGGCGTCGACCCGGCCTACCCGTCCGGCCTCGCGCTCGGCCGGCGGACGGTGGTGGTCGGCCGGTCCACCGACGACGGCGCCAGCATCCACCTCAGCCGCGACGGCGCCGAGCCGCGACTGCTCTACGCCAGCGAACACGATGCCCACGTCGGCGCCCTGTCCCGCGACGACACCCTGATCGCGATAGGGCACGCCGAGCACGGCGACTCGCGACACATGGCGCTGCGGGTCTACGACGCCGATGGGCATCCGGTCGCCGACCGGTGGGACGGTGCGGGCAAGGGCCTGGATGCTTTCGGTTTCAGCCCGGTCCCCGGCGACAGCCGGCTGCTGGTACAGCACGAGCGCCTGGGCCGGGCCGAGCTGCTTATCTGGGACGTCGCGACGGACGGCGAGACCGAGCTGGCCATCGACCTGCCGGGCGAGCTGGACGCCGGCTGGTACGACGACGGCCAGGCGCTGCTGGTGAGCCACGATCACGAGGCCCGCTCGGAGCTGTACCGCTACCAGCTCTCCGACGGGGCACTCAGCAGGCTCGACACCCCGCCGGGAATCGTCGGCTCGGCCACCGCTCGCCCGGACGGCCGGGTGGAGTTCACCTGGTCGTCCTCGGCCGAGCCTCCGGTCGTCCGTGCCGTCGGCGGTGGGACGGTGCTGCGGCCGCCGGGAGCCCCACCACCCGCGGCGTACCCGGTGGAGGACCTCTGGGTGGACGGACCGGCCGGCCGCATCCACGCTCTGCTGTGCAGGCCCGCCGGTACGCCGCCGTACCCGACCGTCTTCGCCATCCACGGTGGGCCGGAGGCGGCAGACGACGACTCCTTCCGCGCCCGCCGGGCCGCGTTCGTCGAAGCCGGATATGCCGTCGTGCATGTGAACTACCGCGGCTCCAGTGGATACGGCTCGGTGTGGCGGGACGCGCTGGAAGGCCGCCCGGGGCTCACCGAGCTGGAGGACATTGCGGCCGTGCGGAAAGCTCTGGTCGACGATGGCCGGGTCGACCCGACGCGGTGTGCGCTGGAGGGCGGGTCGTGGGGCGGCTTCCTGACCCTGCTCGGCCTCGGGACGCAGCCGGAGCTGTGGACGGCCGGGCTCGCCGCGGTCCCCGTCGCCGACTACGTGGCGGCGTACGAAGACGAGATGGAGGGGTTGCGCGCGTTCGACCGGGCGATCTTCGGGGGTTCCCCCGCCGACGTGCCCGAGGTGTATGAGCGCTGCTCGCCGCTCACCTACGTCGACCGGATGCGGGTACCGCTGCTGGTGCTGGCTGGGGCCAATGACCCGCGCTGCCCGATCCGGCAGATCGACAACTACCTGGCCGAGCTGGAACGGCTGGGTACGCCGTACGAGGTGTACCGCTTCGACGCCGGGCACGGCAGCCTCGTCGTCGAGGAGCAGATCAGGCAGATGGCTGCCGAGCTCGACTTCCTCCGCCGGCACGTCCCGGTTTCATGATCGTGAGGCTGGATTGTGCGAAAACCGTGCAATCTGGCCTCACGATCATGCTCTGATCGGGTCCCGGCGGCTCAGCCGAGCCGGGAAGCCACCAGCTCGGCGATCTGTACGGCGTTGAGCGCCGCCCCCTTGCGCAGGTTGTCCCCGCTGACGAAGAGCGCGAGACCGCGGCCGCCGTCCACGCCCGGATCGACCCGCAGCCGGCCGACGTAGCTGGCGTCGCGCCCGGCCGCCTGCAGCGGCGTCGGGATGTCGCTCAGCGCCACCCCGGGTGCGGCCGCGAGCAGCTCACCGGCCCGCTCGATCGACAGCGGGCGGGCGAACTCCGCGTTGATGGACAGGGAGTGGCCGGTGAATACCGGCACTCGTACGCACGTCCCGGACACCAGCAGATCCGGAATCTCCAGGATCTTGCGGCTCTCCTCGCGCAGCTTCTGCTCCTCGTTGGTCTCGAAGGAGCCGTCGTCCACGATCGAGCCGGCCATCGGCACGACGTTGAACGCGATCGGCCGGGCATACAGCGACGGCGGGGGGAACGTGACAGCACTCCCGTCGTAGGTCAGTTCACTGGCCCGGCCGACCACCTCCCGAGCCTGCTTGTCCAGCTCCTCGACACCCGCGCGGCCCCCACCGGAGACCGCCTGGTACGTGCTGACAATCAGCCGCAGCAGGCCGGACTCGTCGTGCAACGGCTTGAGCACCGGCATCGCGGCCATCGTCGTGCAGTTCGGGTTGGCGATGATCCCCTTGGCGGCCTTTCCGATCGCGCCCGGATTGACCTCGCTAACGACGAGCGGCACGTCGGGGTCCATCCGCCACGCGGAGGAGTTGTCCACGACCACCGCACCGGCCTCGGCGAACCGGGGGGCGAGGGCCCGCGAGGCGGTGGCGCCGGCGGAGAACAGCGCCAGGTCCAGCCCACTCGGATCGGCGGTGGCGGCGTCCTCGACGACGACGTCGGTGCCGCGCCAGGGAAGCACCGAGCCGGCGGAGCGACCCGAGGCGAAGAACCGGATCTCATCCACCGGGAAGCTGCGCTCGGCCAGGATCTGCAACATGGCAGCCCCGACCTGACCCGTCGCGCCCACGACGCCAAGCCTCAGGGGACGTGATGGGGCCGTCATCGGCCGGTACCGCCGTACACCTGGGCCTCGGAGTCACTGGCCAGCCCGAAGGCGTCGTGCACGGCTCGGACGGCGGCGTCGAGGTCGGTGTCCCGGCAGATGATCGAGATCCTGATCTCCGACGTGGAGATGATTTCGACGTTCACACCGGCCTCGGCGAGTGCTGTGAAGAACGTCGCCGAGACACCGGGGTGCGTGCGCATGCCGGCGCCGACCAGCGACACCTTGCCGATGTGGTCGTCGTACAGGAGGTTGTCGAAACCGACCCGGCCCTGAACCTTGCGCAGGGCAGCGATCGCGGTGGGCCCGTCCGTGGTCGGCAGCGTGAAGGAGATGTCGGTGCGTCCGGTCGCCGCGGCGGAGACGTTCTGGACGATCATGTCGATGTTGATCTCGGCGTCGGCGACGGCGCGGAAGATGGCAGCGGCCTCGCCGGGCTTGTCCGGTACGCCGACGACGGTGACCTTCGCCTCGCTGCGGTCGTGCGCAACGCCGGAGATGATCGCCTGTTCCACGGGAAGGTCCTCCATCGAACCGGAGACGAGGGTGCCTGGCAGGTTGCTGAACGAGGACCGCACCCGAACCGGGATGCCGTACCGGCGGGCGTACTCCACGCAGCGCAACATCAGGATCTTCGCACCACACGCGGCGAGTTCGAGCATCTCCTCGTAGCTGACGGTGTCCAGTCGGCGGGCGTTCTTCACGATCCTCGGATCGGCGGTGTAGACGCCATCGACGTCGGTGTAGATCTCGCACACGTCCGCGCCGAGCGCCGCGGCCAACGCCACCGCCGTCGTGTCCGATCCGCCG
Organism: Geodermatophilaceae bacterium; assembly: GCA_013695685.1. Classification (GTDB taxonomy): domain Bacteria; phylum Actinomycetota; class Actinomycetes; order Mycobacteriales; family Geodermatophilaceae; genus JACCTY01. The sequence goes on from JACCZY010000113.1 coordinate 17,982, forward strand.
CGACCCAGGGTGGTGATGTCCTTGGTGTCCTGGCTGACGCCCTGGAATCCGGCGACTATCGCGATTGCGCCCTCGTCCAGCGCCGTACGGATCCGGCCCGGCGTGACATCGATGATGCGGGCCCTGCCGTGGACAGAGGTGGTGATGACGCCGGCCTGAGAGCCGGTGAACGAGCGTGCCTCGAAGCCCAGAGTGGAGATCGCCATCGCCAGCAGTGCCATCGAGATCCGCTCGCCGGCGGTGAGCAGCATGTCCATCTCCCGGCCGGGCGGCAGCGGGGAGACCTGCTTGGCCAGGTCCAGCAGCTCGTCGGTGCTGTCGCCCATCGCGGAGACGACGACGACCACGCTGTTGCCTTCACGGCGGGTGGCCACGATCCGCTCGGCCACCCGCTTGATGCGCTCGGCGTCGGCGACCGAGGAGCCGCCGTACTTCTGTACGACGAGGCTCACCGCGCATCCTCCTCATGCCCAGACGACGCGCCCCAGCGTAGCCGCCACCGGGTCGGACTCCGCTCACCGCGAGGCTCAGCGCTCGTGATCATGGGATTGGACCGGCTCTGACCGGCCAAAGCCCATGATCACGAAAGGGAGGAGTAGCCTCGGGTCATCGTGTACGGCGACCTGCTCCTTCCGCGCCGCGCCGAGGGCCCGTAGCAGACCGGCTCCCTCGTCGCGGGACCCTGCGTTGCTGGTTGATGTGAACCCCCCGCCGTACAGGAGCCCTTCATGAGTTCTCAGCAACTTTCGGCCATGCCGGTCGGCAAGTACCGCCCGTTCACGCCGGTCGACCTGCCCGACCGCAGCTGGCCGACCCGCACCATCACCACCGCACCCCTGTGGTGCGCCGTCGATCTCCGGGACGGCAACCAGGCGCTGATCGACCCGATGACGCCGGCCCGCAAGCGCCGGATGTTCGACCTGCTCATCGCCATGGGCTACAAGGAGATCGAGGTCGGCTTCCCGGCGGCCAGCCAGACCGACTTCGACTTCATCCGACAGATCATCAGCGACGACGTCATCCCCGACGACGTCACGATCCAAGTTCTCACCCAGGCCCGCGACGAGCTGATCGAGCGGACCTTCGAGTCCATCCGCGGCGCGCGGCAGGCGATCGTGCACCTCTACAACTCGACCTCGACGCTGCAGCGACGGGTGGTCTTCGGCCTGGACCGGGAAGGGATCACCGACATCGCCGTGAACGGCGCCCGGCTGTGCGCGAAACTGGCCGACTCGGCCGACTGCGCCGTCCGCTTCGAGTACTCCCCCGAGTCCTTCACCGGGACCGAGATCGAGTACGCGGTCGAGGTCTGCAACGCGGTGAACGAGATCTGGGAGCCGAGCCCCGACCGGCCGATGATCGTCAACCTTCCGGCCACCGTGGAGATGGCGACCCCCAACGTGTATGCCGATCAGATCGAGTGGATGCACCGGCACCTGGCACACCGCGACAACGTGGTCCTGTCGCTGCACCCGCACAACGACCGTGGCACTGCCGTCGCCGCCGCCGAGCTGGGTTACCTGGCCGGTGCGGACCGGATCGAGGGCTGCCTGTTCGGCAACGGCGAGCGCACCGGCAACGTCTGCCTGGTCACCCTCGGTATGAACCTGTTCAGCCAGGGCATCGACCCGCAGATCGACTTCTCCGACATCGACGAGGTACGCCGTACGGTCGAGTACTGCAACCAGCTGCCGGTGGGCGAGCGGCACCCGTACGGCGGCGACCTGGTCTACACCGCGTTCTCCGGCTCGCATCAGGACGCGATCAAAAAGGGCTTCGAGGCGATGGCGCGCGACGCCGCGTCGGCGGGGGTCACCGTGGACGACATCCCCTGGGCGGTGCCGTACCTGCCGATCGATCCGCGCGACGTCGGACGCACGTACGAGGCGGTGATCCGGGTCAACTCGCAGTCCGGCAAGGGCGGCGTCGCCTACATCATGAAGAGCGAGCATCAGCTGGACCTGCCGCGCCGGCTGCAGATCGAGTTCAGCCAGGTCATCCAGCGGGTCACCGAAGGCGAGGGCGGCGAGGTGACACCGGAGCAGATGTGGTCGAGCTTCGGCGCGGAGTACCTGCCCGGCGCGGGCCGGCTGGCGCTGCACTCGCACCGCAACGTCGCCGTAGAGGGCGAACATGACCAGCTGTCGGTCGAGCTCAGCGTGGACGGCGTACGGCGTACCGTCGACGGGCTCGGAAACGGGCCTATCAACGCCTTTGTCAACGCACTGTCCACCGTGGACATTCACGGTGCAGCCCTCGACGTACGGGTGCTGGACTACGCCGAGCACGCCCTGTCCGCCGGTGGTGATGCCACCGCAGCGGCGTACCTCGAGTGTGCGGTGGGTGACCGGGTGCTCTGGGGAGTCGGGATCGACCCCAACATCGTCACCGCCTCGCTGCAGGCGGTGGTCTCGGCGGTCAACCGCGCGCACCGCTGATCTACCGTGCGACTTTGCCTGTCCGGTGGCCGCCGAACTCGGGCATTTCGGGCACTCTGGCGACCATCCGGCAGGCAAAGTCGAGTGGAGGCGTCGGTCTAGGTGGCGAAGACCTGGGTGTCGTCGGCGAACGCCTTGAACTCCAGCGCATTGCCCGCCGGATCGGTGAAGAACATCGTCCACTGCTCGCCCGGCTCTCCGGCGAAACGCAGGTAGGGCTCGATGAGGAACTCCGTACCGGCTGCTCGCAGCCGCGCGGCGAGCGCCTGGAACTCCGGTACAGACAGCAGTACGCCGAAGTGAGGCACCGGTACGTCGTGGCCGTCGACCGGGTTCGTATGAGCGAGCGACCGCGGCGCGAGGTGGGTGACGAACTGGTGGCCGTACAGGTCCCAGTCCACCCACGAGTCCGAGGAGCGGCCCTGCGGGCAGCCGAGGACGCCGCCGTAGAACGCCCGCGCCGCGACCAGGTCATCGACTGGCACGGCAAGGTGAAACCGCCCCATTAGAATCCCTGCTGGGGGATGTTACGGCCGGCGTCGAGGAGCTCATCGGCTACCATCCCCCTGCCCGCTCCGGCCGAGTAAACGTCCTGGTCGGCGGCTACCTCCTCAGCGCTCTTCGGGCGGATCGAACCCGCCTCGATCTCCTCGGCGTAGTGGCAGGCCACCTTGTGCGTGGGCCGCAACACCCGCAGTTCGGGGATCTCGGTGTCACAGCGCTCGGGCTGCCGCCAGGGGCAGCGGGTGTGAAAGCGGCAGCCGGCCGGCG
>JACCZY010000169.1 GCA_013695685.1 Geodermatophilaceae bacterium
CGATGGGCGGCTGACCATCCCGAACCGGGGAACTGGCCGTGTTGGCTGCCGGCCGAGCTGCGGTAGCGCAGCCGCCGTCGCGCTGAGAGTTGACGGCATTCCGGACCAGCGGGATCGCGTCGTAGAAGGCGGCCTCGGCCACCGACAGCCCGAGCTGCTCGTGCCGCGTGTTCTCCGCGCGCATCTGCTTGGCGAGCTTCACGAGTTCGGCGATGATCTCGGCGGTCGTCAACGCACGTTTCGCGTAACGGTTGATCGCCTCGTCCAGCTGCTCGGAGAACTTCCTTGCCTGTACGACGTTCGTGCGCTGGACCGACTTGATCTGGTCGTTGAGCAGCCGACGCAGCAGGCCCATCTGCAGGTTCGGCCGCTCCTTGCCGGCGAGCCCGTCGAGGAACTCATCGGACAGGATCGACAGCTCCGGCGTCTCGATCCCGGCCAGCTTGTACACGGGGGTCTTGCGGTCCGGATCGCCCATCACGAAGTCCAGGACGACGGCGTACTGAACGAGCCGCTCGCCGGCCGGCAGCCGCGGGTCCGGGTCGAACGCGCAGCCGTGCAGCAGCGTCCGAACGACGTCGTGTTTCTCCACCATCGCCTGGACCATCTGCTCGATCGGTGCGCCGGCCTGCTCGCGGTCGGTCGGTGAGTACTCGGCGAGCGCCTGCCGCAGGTTGGTGGCCACCCCGATGTAGTCGACGATCAGCCCACCGGGTTTGTCGCGGAACGTGCGGTTGACCCGGGCGATCGCCTGCATCAGGTTGCCCCCTGCATCGGCTTGTCGACGTACATCGTGTGCAGGGCCGGGGTGTCGAACCCGGTCAGCCACATGTCCCTGACGATCACGATCTCCAGCGGATCGTCGGGATCCTTGGCGCGCGCCTTGAGCTTCTTCCGGACCTCCTTTCCGTGCAGGTGCTGCTGGTACGCCGGCGGATCGGCCGCCGAGCCGGTCATGACGACCTTGATCGCCCCGGCCGTCGGGTCGTCGTCGTGCCAGTGCGGGCGCAGCGCGACGAGTTCGGCGTACAGGTCGACCGCGATCCGGCGGCTCATCGTGACGATCATCGCCTTGCCGAGCAGTTCGCCGCGGCGGGGCTCCCAATGCTCGACGATGTCGCGGGCGATCAGGTCGAGCCGCTCCTCGGCGCCGACGACGGCCTCCAGCCGGGCCCACCTCGACCGGGCGGCGTCGGCATCGGCTTCGACGGCGCCCTCGGTGATCTGGTCGGCAAGCTGGTCGAGTTCGACGTGCACCTCGTCGGGCAGGGACACCTTCGCTAGCCGGGACTCGTAGAAGATCCGCACGGTCGCGCCGTCGTCCACCGCGCGGGTCAGGTCGTAGACGTCGATGTAGTCACCGAAGACGCTGCGGGTCGAGCGGTCCGCGGACTCGATCGGCGTACCGGTGAATCCGAGGTAGGTGGCGTTCGGCAGCGCGTCACGCAGGTGCCGGGCGTAGCCCTCCCGGAAGCCGTACCTTGGGCCACTGGAGGCGGCACGTCCTCGCCGAGCAGGCTGCCGCGGCCACCGAAGTGGCTTCGGACCGCCGCCGAGGCGGCCGAACATGCCCGGGACCCGTTCCACGTGGCCCGGCTGCACGGTCTGGTGCCGGGGCGGCTGGCGCGTCTGCTGCGCGCGGTGCAGGAGGCGTACGGCACGAGGTTCTACGCCCCACCGTCCGACGTCGGGGCTGCGGCTGGGGAGGTGCGCGAACGAACGGCATCGAAGGCTTTGGGAGACAGAGATTCATCCGGAGGTGATCACCCGGCTGCACGAAGCGTGTGGCCACAGGGCCCGCCGATGCCGGTCTGGTTCCATCTCGGTGCGATCAGCCGGCGGCCGAGTTTCGCCTGGATCGCGAGGACCCTGGCCGCTGTTCCGGATGAGGACATCGCGGTCTGGCTGTGCTGGACCGACACCGAGCTGGACCGGACCCATCCTGCTGCCCGGGCGGGGTAATTGCAGACCGGGGTGCCCCCGCAATGCGATCACCGCACTGGCAGACGGGGCTTACGCGCCCGCCGACGTGGCCCGGCGGGCCGCCTGCACCCGGCGGAGCGTCCCCAGGGCGGCGATCACGCCTGCCCGACCCCGAGGATCTGCTGGCCGATCCGCACGGATTCGACTTCACCTGGCGGCGTCCCGACCGGGTCTATGTGACCCTGTACTCACGACTGCCGGATCAGGTAGTACAGAACTACGTGGGGAAAGGCGGCGGGGCAAGCGGCGCTGCCGCAGGGCTGCCAAGATGCAGTCGGCTGCCGACGCTGTTGTGTACGAACGCTTCCGGAAAGCTCGCCGCTAGCTGATGGGTGGCCCGCCAACCGGTGCAGTGCGCGGGCATGATGACGCCCGGCGCCCAGCCGGCGAAGGCTTCGCAGATCTTCGGGATCAGCGGCTCGAAGATCGGCCCGTTGAGATGAAAGCCACCGATGATGGCATGCACCTTCTCGACGCTGGTGAGCCGCTGGGCGTAGGTGACAGTGTTGACGACCCCGGCATGACCGCAGCCGGTCATCACGACCAGTCCGAGGTCGCGCACATGGATGACGATCGCCTGGTCGTCCAGAACCAGCGGATCGGGTCGCCATCCCGAGCCGTCATGTGCCTCCTGCAGCGGGAAGCCGAGCTCGAAGGAGTTCGTACGGTCGATCTCGCCGGTGACCAGGACCGAATCGTGCAGCAGGAATGACGGTTGCCGGTGCTCCAGGATGTCGAAGCCAACCGCCTCGAGAGCGGACTTGCTGGTGGACGGCAGCTCCCACGGCTCGCGGCCGGGAAAGGTGACCCGGCGGCGGCTCCAGAAGTTCGGATGGATGACCACCGGCAGGTTGGCCGTCCCGAGCCTGCGGGTGAACCCGTCGAGGCCGGTGGTGTGGTCGAAGTGTCCGTGGCTCAGGACGATGGCTTCGATGCCGGTGGGGTCGACGCCCAGGACCTTGATGTTGTGGGCTAGTCCGTCCGGGGTACGGCCGGCGTCGAAGAGCAGCACCGACTTTCGATCGGCCGTGTGGACCTCGATCAATGCGGAGAACCCGTGCTCGGTCCGTGGGTGCTCGGCAACCTCGCCACCCGCCAAGGTGCTGGCCGACCGCTGCTCGGGGGAGGACCCGTCGGTGAAGCGGGTGACGTTGTGCTGGCCCGGCATGAAGACGTCGATGACGTTGTCCACCAGGGTCGTGATCGTCACCGTGTCCACCGGCGCCAGCCTGACCTGGTTCATGT
>JACCZY010000252.1 GCA_013695685.1 Geodermatophilaceae bacterium
GCGACTGCGCACCCCGCACAGCCGGCAGGATGCGGGTGGTCGCCCCAGCCGAACTCGACGGCGTACCCCCGCCCGACGGGCCATGCGCAGCGCGGGCCTCGGCCGGCGGCGATCCGGCGAACGGCGACGCGGCCGGTGGTGGCACGACAGGCGGCGTACCCGCAGGCGCACCAGGAGGCGCCCCAACCGGCGAACTAACAAGCGCCCCGGCGGCCGGGCGGGCAGACGCAGCAGCAGACGGACCGGCGGGCGCAGCAGCCGGTCGGGAGGAGGCAGCCGCGGCCCGAGCAGCGGGGGACAACGGCGTACGGGACGAGTTGCCGTTCGACGGCGTGGACGCCGCAGCGGGCTTACTACGAGAGACGGGGACCGTGGACGACGTACCACCAGACGATGTCCGGACCGCGGAACCAGCCGCGGACGAGTCGGACGCGGCCGGTTCGCCCTTCTGAGCAGGAGTGGGAATGGCGATGGTCTGCGTCTCGTCCTTGTCCCGTTCCCCTTGCGGGGATGTGCTGATCGCCTCGGTGTCCGAACCGGACCGGGGGTTGCTCATCGAACCCCCCGACCATCGAGCTCGTTCCTGATGCTCTCCAGCACCACTCGCGTCACACCCTCGGACAGATTGTGAGCGTCCCAGCCGTTCTCACTCCGAGCCCGACTGCGGCACTCCGTTCATGATCACGCGGACAGCGCTCGATCGATCATCCCACACCGACAGCCACCGACCGGCGAAGCCGCGCTACGCCTCCGGCTCGTCGGCGTTGCGGGCCAGTGCCACGATGGTCACGTCGTCGGGCAGATTCATCAGCTTCACGCCCATCGTCGCCCGCTCCTTCGTACGCCGGACCCCCCGCACCGAAGTGCGGATAACCCCGCCGTTCGACGTGATCGCGTACAGGTCGTCCTCGAGCCGCACCGCCAACGCCCCCACGAGCAGCCCCTTGCGTGACTTGGGATCGGCCGTCAGAACGCCTCGACCGCCGCGATGCTGGCTCGGGTAGTTCTCGATGCCGGTCCGCTTGGCGTACCCGCGCTCGGTCGCCACCAGTACGTCGACGCCTTCCCGCACGACTTCCATCGCCAGCAGCTCGTCGTCGGAGGAGAAACGCATGCCGATCACGCCCGACGTCGCCCGCCCCATCGGCCGCAGCGACTCGTCGTCGGCCTTGAACCTGATCGACTGCGCCGCCCTGCTCACCAGCAGCAGGTCGTCGTCGGCGCTGATCAACGCAGCGCCGACCAACTCGTCGTCCTCACGCAGGTTGATCGCAATCAGCCCGCCCTGCCGCGCGGAATCGAAGTCGGTCAGCTTGGTCTTCTTGACCAGCCCCCGCCGCGTCGACAGCACGAGGTACGGCGAGACGTTGTAGTCCTTGATCTGGATGACCTGGGCGATGCGCTCATCCGGCTGGAACGCCAGGATGTTCGCGACGTGCTGCCCGCGCGCGTTGCGGTTGGCCTCTGGCAGTTCGAACGCCTTGGCCCGGTAGACCCGGCCCTTGTTCGTCAGGAACAGGATCCAGTTGTGGGTCGAGCCGACGAAGAAGTGCTCGACGATGTCGTCCTGCTTGAGGCTCGCCCCCTGCACACCCTTCCCGCCGCGGCGCTGTGACCGGTACAAGTCGGACTTGGTCCGCTTGGCGTACCCGGTCCGGGTGATGGTGAGGACCACCTCCTCCTCGGCGATGAGGTCCTCGACCGAGACGTCACCCTCGTGCGGGATCAGGCGGGTACGCCGCTCGTCGCCGTACTTGTCGACGATCTCCTTGAGCTCATCGCGGACGAGCTGCCGCTGCCGCGGCTCGCTCGCCAGGATCGCCTGCAGTTCGGCGATCTCACGCTCGATCTCGGCGAGGTCGTCGATGATCCGCTGCCGCTCCAGCGCCGCCAGCCGCCGCAGCTGCATGTCCAGGATCGCGGTCGCCTGCAGCTCGTCGATGTCCAGCAGCTGCATCAGGCCGCCCCGCGCTGTCTCGGCGGACTCACTCGCCCGGATCAGCGCGATCACCGCGTCCAGCTGGTCCAGCGCCTTGGCATAGCCGCGCAGGATGTGCGCGCGTTCCTCCGCCTTGCGCAGCAGATACTTGGTACGCCGGAACACCACGTCGATCTGGTGCGCCACGTAGTGCCGGATGATCTCGTCCAGGCGCAGCGTGCGCGGGACGCCGTCGACGATCGCCAGCATGTTCGCGCCGAACGTGGTCTGCAGCTGGGTGTGCTTGTAGAGGTTGTTCAGCACCACCTTGGCCACCGCGTCTCGCCGCAGGCTGATCACCAGCCGCCGGCCGATCCGGTCTGAGGACTCGTCCGCGATGTCGGCGATGCCGGCGATGCGGCCCTCCTTGACCATCGCGGCGATGTTCTCGGCGAGGTTGTCCGGGTTGACCTGGTAGGGCAGTTCGGTGGCCACCAGCGTCGTACGGCCCTTGCTGTCCTCCTCCACCGTCACCACCGCCCGCATCCGGATCGACCCGCGTCCGGTCCGGTAGGCCTCCTGGATCCCGTCCAGGCCCACGATCAGCCCGTGGGTCGGGAAGTCCGGACCCTTGATCCGCTCGATCAGCGCCTCGAGCAGTTCGGAGTCGGAGGCGTCCGGGTGGTCCAGCGCCCACTCGACGCCAGCCGCGACCTCGCGCAGGTTGTGCGGCGGGATCCGGGTCGCCATCCCGACCGCGATGCCCTCCGAGCCGTTGACCAGCAGATTCGGGATCCGGGCGGGCAGGATCTCCGGCTCCTGGCTCTTGCCGTCGTAGTTGGGGTTGAAGTTGACGGTGTCCTTGTCGATGTCCCGAAGCATCTCCATCGCCAACGGCGTGAGGCGCGATTCGGTGTACCTCATCGCCGCTGCTGGGTCGTTGCCGGGCGAGCCGAAGTTGCCCTGCCCGTCGACCAGCGGCGCGCGCAGCGACCACGGCTGCGCCATCCGCACCAACGTGTCGTAGATCGCGGTGTCGCCGTGCGGGTGGTAGTTGCCCATCACGTCACCGACCACGCGGGCGCACTTGACGTAACCGCGGTCGGGGCGGTAGCCCCCGTCGTACATGCCGTAGAGGATCTTGCGGTGGACCGGCTTGAGGCCGTCCCGCACGTCCGGCAGGGCGCGGCCGACGATGACCGACATCGCGTAGTCGATGTAGCTGCGCTGCATTTCGTACTGGATGTCGACAGGTTCGACGCGGTCCCTGGTTGGTTCGGTCACTTCTTACCTCTCCGGTACGGCGGAATGCGGGGAACTGGACTCATCCCCGGCCTCTGATACGTACAAAACCCCGCATCCCGGCGCTAGATGTCGAGGAAGCGCACGTC
>JACCZY010000270.1 GCA_013695685.1 Geodermatophilaceae bacterium
ACCGCCGACCCGGGTCGAAGTCCCCTCCACACGTGATCAGGCGCAACTCCTGGCCCGGGGTCGGGCCGTACACCTGCTGGGTCGGGAAGTCGACCTTGGGATAGCGCTCCACCCGAGCGACGGTGAACGTGGCCACGCTGCCGTCCGAGAGAGTCACCATGATCGCCTCACCTGGCCGCATCTCCTCCAGCCGGAAGAAGACACCGGGCCCGGCTCGGGAATCCACGTGACCGGCGATGATGGCCGGACCGATCTCGCCGGGCACCGGGCCGCCGGTGAACCAGCCTGCGACGTCGTACGACTCGGGCGGGACAAGGACGCCGGTGGCGTCGACGTCCAGGGAGAGCAGATCACTGCGTACGCCGATCGACGGCACCTCGACCGACACTGGGGTCAGCACGGCGCGTTGCTCGGCGGGAGCCGCAGTTTCGGGGTTCGGCGTCGTCGGAGCCCAGGAGTCCGCAGCTGTCGCGATACCTTGCGCGGTGCTCTGCGGTGCAGGCACGGAGGAGCTGCGAGGGGCCTGGTCGGCGACAGCAGCAGAGTTCCGCGGGCCGCTGAGCGCCACCACTGCAGTGGCGACCACGGCGAGAACCACGAGGGCCGCCGCAGCCACGACGACGACGAGGCGGGTACGGCGCGCTCGGGGCGCGGCCGGCAGTGTGGTCGGAAGGGGCATCGGGACGACGTCGCCCTACGCCGCGGCAGCGCGGCGCCGGAGAGCCCCAGCCAGCACGAGCATTACGCCCGCGGCACCGGCCAGGATGGCCAGCGCCGTACCGGAGTCGGCTGTGGCAGTTCCCCCGGCGCCGGTCTCGACGCTGCCGGTCGGGACGGTGCCACCGCTGCCGCTGCTGGCCGCGTCCACGCGGGTGACGAGGGTAAGGCCGCCCTCGGACTCGTCGAGGATGAGTACGGAGTACACGGTTCCGGGGTCGACCGACAGCGACAGCGTCGCAGCCAGACCGGTACCGCCGTCGACCCGTAGCGTCCACTCACCCGGATCGACCGTCTCGTAGTCCGTCGTGGTGGCGAAGGGTACGGCTTCGCCCAGGATCGGCCCGCCGTCGACGCGGATGTCGAGTTCAGGCTGGCTGGCCGAGGCTTGGATCACCCGCACGCGTGACTGGCCGGCAGGTGGCAGCGTCAGGTCGTCGGACAACACGGTCAGGCCGAGGTCGTTGAACAGGCCCACGCCGGCGACGGTGTAGGCGCTGCCCTCCTCGGTGGTCAGCGTGGTGGCGATGACCGGGGGGGTGCTCTGGTCCGCTCCGGCCGGTCGCATGCTGATCGTGTACGTGCCGCCCTCGACTGCCTGATACTCCGACAGCGACCCGTAGCCGACCCCTTCCAGGACTATGTTGTCCTGCGGATCGGCCGCCGACACGACGTACACGTCCACCTCGGGGGTGTCCGGGGACAGATGGGCCAGGCGCAGATAGGACCCGGTGGCCGCAGCCGCTGGTGATGCGAGGGCGATGCTGAGCCCACTGAGGGCGAGCACCGTCGCCGTGGCGAGGCAGGAGCGAATGCCGGATGGGCGTGCCATGTAATCAGTCCTCCACAGGGTTGCTGCGGCGATGGTAAGCACGCGAGGTTCACGTTGTCCGGTGAGCGCTCAGATTCCACCCGGTCGGGATCGCTTCGGTCAGGAGCCCTGACGGGAACGCGTTCGCACCGGGCGTGTCTGCCCGTGATCAGGCGCTTTCACTCCGGAGCCGGCAGGCTCAGTCGCCTGCTCGGTCGCCTCCTGGTCGGTCGCCGGCTCCGTCCCCTGCGGCTTCGCCGCTTCGGTCGCCGGCTCCGCCGCCCCCTGCTCGACCGCCGGCTCCGCCGCCCCCTGCTCGGTCACCGCCGGCAGGCTGCCCAGCAGCGAACGGATCGCGGTGAGCTGGCGCAGGGTCTGCTGGCGGATTCCCTCGATGCGCCGCAGCTCGTGATCGGCCTGCGCGATCAGCTCGGCGCTGTGCGTCTGAGCCTCCGTGGTGCGCCTGGTGGCCTCGGCTGTTGCTTCGGCGACGCGCTTGTTCGCCTCCTCCGCGGACGCCCGCAGCCGCTCGGCTTCGGCGCGGGCGGCTTCGCTGCGCCGCGCCCGTAGCGAGATCTCGAAATCGGTCTCGACCCGTTTGTTCCGCTCTGCTGTCTGCCGGGTCAGCTGCTCGCGCTGGGCCTCGGCGTCGCTGACCAGGGCGGTGGCTTTCCGCTCGGCGTCGGCGAGAACGCTGACGGCCTTCTGCTCGGCAGTGGTCCGGATCCGCTCCGCCTCGGCAGCGATTCGCTGCCGTTGAGCGTCGCTCTGCTCCCGCATCGCCTGCGCCTCCTCGCGCAGCGTCGCCGTATCGGTGTGAGCGGTGCGGCGGATTTCGGCAGCTTCCTCCTCGGCCAGCCGCAGCATGTGCGCGATCCGCTCGCCCATCGTCTCGTACGTCGGCGCCGCGGTACTGGCCAGCTTCCGGCGCAGCGACTCCATCTCCGCGTGGACCGCCGACAGCTGGCTGGCAAGGTTCGAGGCCCGGGCTACAGCGGCGTCCCGGTCGGTCAACGCGATGCGTACGTCGGCGTCGAGCCGCTCGACGGTCTCCCTGACCTGCGCCCGGTCATAACCTCGCAGCACGACCTCGAACTCGCTGACTGCCGGCATCTGGATCATCTCCGTCGGCTGCTCGCGATCCATCGCCGTACCTGCCTTCCGTCGGGGCCAGCTTAGCGATCCTTGACCGGTTGATCGCCGTCTCATGCAGCTCGCGGGTCGTCGTGTCGCGCCCGCCCGGTCATCGGAGCCGGACTGGCTAGAGTGCCCCTGCGTGACGCCGTCCCGACGACCAGCCCGGCCCCGGCGGCTGCGGATCTACCGCGTAGTAGTCGGCCTGCTCGATGCCATCCTGGGACTCGCCGCCCGCCGGGACTACCGGATCCCGCCACTGCCGCGAACCGGCCCGTTGCTCGTAGCGCCGAACCACGTGTCGATGGTCGATCCGATCGCCGTCGCGATGGCGGTGGTCCGAGCCGGCCGCATCCCGCGGTTCGTGATCACCGCCGAGGTGATGGACCTGCCGGTCGTCGGACCGGTACTGCGCTACTTCGATCACGTCGCCCTCGACCGCACCCGCCCGCTCGATCCAGCTGTCCTGGAGCCGGTTCGCCGGAGCCTGCGCGACGGCGAATGCGTGGTCTTCTACCCGGAGGGTGCGATCAGCAAGGACGCGGGCTACCGGCCGGGGCGTGCCCTGCCGGGCCTCGGCCGGCTGTCGATCGAACTCGGCGTTCCGGTGCTGCCGGTGGCGCAGTGGGGTGCACAGCACGTCGTCGGCCGCGGGCAGCTCGCCTGGCTCGGCCGGCCGCCGCGCCGGGCGCGGGTGACGGTCCGCGGGCTGGCGCTGATCCAGCCACCCGCGGAGCCGGCCGGCGCGTTGAACTCCCGGCGCCTGGTCAACGAGGTCATGGCGCAGATCACCGCCGACCTCGAGCGACACCTTCCTGACGCTCCAATCTCTCGTCGATCATGAAGATGTGTGGCCCGATTTGCCCGGTTTGCCCCAGATGGGTCCGCCGGAACTTCATGATCGTCCGGGTGGGGAGGCGTGCGCGGCGGCCGGTTCGACCAACTCGATGAGGACGCCGCCGGCGTCCTTGGGGTGGACGAAGTTGATCCGCGATCCCGCAGTCCCGCGTCGGGGCTCGTCGTACAGCAGGCGGATCCCACGCTCGCGCAGCGTGGCCGCGGTTGCGTCCACGTCCTCGACCCGGTAGGCGACCTGCTGGAGCCCCGGACCGTGCCGGTCGAGGAACTTGGCGATGGCCGACTCCGGTGACAGTGGTGCCATCAGCTGCAGACGCGAGTCGCTGTCACCGATGGCCAGCATCGCCTCGCGGACGCCCTGGTCCTCGTTGACCTCCTCGTGCACGACGCGCATGCCGAACGTGCGGGCGTAGAAGTCGATGGCCTCGTCGAGGTCCCTGACCGCGAGGCCCACGTGGTCCAGCTCGGTGAACATGGCCGACACCGTAACTGGGTAGTCTGGATGTCATTCACGTGGGCGAGAACGAAAGGGTCCCTCATGTCGGTGATCGTCAGCGGAGCCCGTACGCCGATGGGACGGCTACTGGGATCGCTCAAGGATTTCTCCGGGACAGACCTCGGCGGTTTCGCCATCAAGGCCGCGCTCGAGCGAGCTGGCCTGCGGGGAGACCAGGTGGACTACGTAATCATGGGTCAGGTGCTGCAGGCCGGTGCCGGGCAGATCACCGCCCGCCAGGCCGCGGTCAAGGGCGGCATCCCGATGGATGTGCCCTCGCTCACGGTGAACAAGGTGTGCCTGTCGGGCCTGGACGCCATCGCGCTCGCCGACCAGCTCATCCGCGCCGGTGAGTACGAGATCGTGGTCGCCGGCGGCATGGAGTCCATGACGAATGCGCCGCACCTGCTGGCCAAGTCGCGTGAGGGAACCAAGTTCGGCGACGCCACGCTCGTCGACTCGATGGCGCACGACGGGCTGTTTTGCGCCTTTGACCTCGTGGCAATGGGCGCCTCCACCGAGACGCACAACGCCTCGCACGAGCTGACCCGCGAGGAGCAGGACGCGTTCGCGGCCGCCTCCCACCACAAGGCCGCCCTCGCCGCGAAGAACGGGCTCTTCGACGAGGAGATCGTCACCATCCAGGTGCCGCAGCGACGCGGCGACCCGATCGAGTTTGCCCATGACGAGGGCATCCGGGCCGACACCTCCACGCAGTCACTGGCCAAGCTGAAGCCGGCCTTCGCCCCCGAGGGAACGATCACCGCCGGCTCGGCCTCGCAGATCTCCGACGGAGCGTGCGCGGTAATCGTGATGTCCGGCGCCAAGGCGGCCGAACTCGGACTCACCCCGCTGGCCGAGATCGGCGCACACGGCGTCGTCGCCGGGCCGGACGCCTCGCTGCACTCCCAGCCGGCCAACGCGATCGCCAAGGCCTGCGCTAAGGAGGGGATCAAACCCTCGGATCTGGACCTGGTGGAGATCAACGAGGCCTTCGCCGCGGTCGGGATCGTCTCCACCCGGCAGCTCGGCCTCGACCCTGACGTGGTGAACGTGAACGGCGGCGCGATCGCGATGGGCCACCCGATCGGCATGAGCGGGGCCAGGATCGCGCTGCACCTGGCGCTGGAGCTGCGGCGTCGAGGCGGCGGTGTCGGAGTGGCCGCCCTGTGCGGTGGGGGCGGCCAGGGCGACGCCTTGATCCTGCGCGTACCTGCCGCTACGTGACCGCGCGCGACGCATCGCGCCGTACGCCGGACGTCCCCGACCTCGTCACGCGCGCCCGCGAGGGTGACGCGCGGGCGGTGGCCAGGCTCATCTCTCTGGTGGAGAACGCCAGTCCGCTGCTGCCCGACGTAGCGGCAGCGCTGGCGCCGCACACCGGAAACGCGCGGATCATCGGACTGACCGGGTCGCCCGGCGTCGGTAAGTCCACCAGTACGACGGCGCTCGTGCGCGCGTTCCGGGACCGGGAGCTGCGCGTCGGGGTACTTGCGGTGGATCCGTCCTCGCCGTTCTCCGGCGGCGCGCTGCTCGGTGACCGGGTGCGGATGCAGGACCACGCGACCGACAAGGACGTGTTCATCAGGTCCATGGCCTCGCGCGGACATCTCGGCGGGCTGTCCTGGGCCACGCCGCAGGCGCTGCGCGTGCTCGACGCGGCGGGCTGCGACGTCATCCTGGTCGAGACCGTCGGCGTCGGGCAGGCCGAGGTCGACATCGCCTCCTCCGCCGACACCACCGTCGTCCTGCTGGCGCCGGGGATGGGCGACGGCATCCAGGCGGCCAAGGCCGGCATCCTCGAGATCGCCGACATCTTCGTGGTCAACAAGGCCGACCGGGACGGGGCCGACACCACCGTGCGCGATCTGCGCTACATGCTCTCCCTCGGGGGCCGGCACTCCGAGGCCGGCTCGTGGCGGCCACCCATCCTCAAGACGGTCGCATCCCGGTCGGAGGGCGTCGAGGAGGTCCTCGATGCGATTGCCAAGCATCGCGACTGGATGGCGGCGAAGGGTGAGCTGGCGCGACGGCGTACCGCCCGGGCCTGTGCAGAGATCGAGGCGATCGCCGTACAGACGCTCCGGGAGCGGATGGGTGACGTGCACGGGTCGGCCGGGCTGCCGGCGCTGGCCGAGCGGGTGGTCGCGGGGGAGACCGATCCCTACACGGCCGCCGCGGAGATCGTCGAGTCGCTGTGAGCCTGTGGGAACATCAGAAGTCGATGCGCCGAAACGAGCCGGGAGACGCCATGGACACCAGCCCCTCCACCGCAGGCACAGCTGAAGGGCGTCGCCGCTGGCAGGAGCGCTTCGATGCGGCGACGAAACGGGACGCGGACTTCAGCACGTTGTCCGGGGTCGAGGTGGACCCGGTCTACGGTCCGCCCGAGGGCGCCGAGGTGGCCGGGTTCGACCGGATCGGGTGGCCGGGGGAGTACCCGTTCACCAGGGGCCTGTACCCGACCGGCTACCGCGGCCGGACCTGGACGATTCGGCAGTTCGCCGGCTTCGGCAACGCCGAGCAGACCAACGAGCGGTACAAGATGATTCTCGCCGAGGGCGGCGGCGGGCTCTCGGTGGCATTCGACATGCCGACGCTGATGGGCCGCGACAGCGACGAGGAGCGGTCTCTCGGTGAGGTGGGGCACTGCGGCGTCGCGATCGACTCCGCGGCGGACATGGACCTCCTCTTTGCGGATATCCCGCTGGCGCAGACCACGACGTCGATGACGATCAGCGGTCCCGCCGTACCGGTTTTCTGCATGTACCTGGTCGCGGCCGAGCGCCAGGGCGCCGATATCGGCGCGCTCAACGGCACGCTGCAGACCGACATCTTCAAGGAGTACATCGCCCAGAAGGAGTGGCTCTTCGCGCCCGAGCCGCACCTGCGCCTGATCGGCGACCTGATGGAGTTCTGCGCCCGCGAGGTTCCGGCGTACAAGCCGCTGTCGGTCTCGGGTTACCACATCCGCGAGGCCGGCTCGACCGCCGCGCAGGAACTCGCGTTCACCCTCGCCGACGGCTTCGGCTACCTCGAACTGGGCCTGTCCCGCGGCCTCGACATCGAGCAGTTCGCGCCCGGGCTGTCGTTCTTCTTCGACGCTCACATCGACTTCTTCGAGGAGATCGCGAAGTTCCGTGCGGCGCGGCGGATCTGGGCACGCTGGGTGCGGGACGTCTACGGCGGGAAGTCTGCGCGATCTCAGTCGTTGCGATTCCATACCCAGACAGCGGGGGTCTCCCTGACCGCTCAGCAACCGGACAACAACATCGTGCGTACGACGATCGAGGCGCTGGCAGCCGTGCTCGGTGGCACGAACTCGCTGCACACCAACGCACTGGACGAGGTGCTCGCGCTGCCGTCGGAGCGGGCGGCCCAGATCGCGCTGCGGACCCAACAGGTGATCGCCGAGGAGACCGGCGTGGTGAACGTGGCTGACCCGCTCGGCGGCTCCTGGTACGTCGAGGCGCTCACCGACGAACTCGAGCGGCAGGCCGAGGAGATCTTCATCCGTATCCGGGACATGGGGACCGACGGCAGCATGACCTCCGGGCTGCTGCGCGGTATCGAGGACGGCTGGTTCATGGCCGAGATAGCCGAGGCGGCATTCGTCTACCAGCGGCAGCTGGAGAAGGGCGAGAAGAAGGTGGTCGGGGTCAACGTGCTCACCCGCAGCGTGGAGGATCCGCTGGAGATCCTGCGGGTCAGTCACGAGGTCGAGGTCGAGCAGAACCGGGCGCTCGGCGCGCGCCGGAGCTCCCGCGACGATGCGGCGGCACGGGCCGCGGTACACCGGATGGTCGACGTGGCGCGGACCGAGGAGAACATGGTCCCGGCCATGCTCGACGCCTGCCGGGCCGAGGCGACCCTCGGCGAGATCTGCGATGCCCTACGCGAGGAGTGGGGCGCGTACACCGAGCCGGCCCGCTTCTAGCCGTCGCTCGCCCGCTTCTGGCGACTTTGCCTGCGGCGTGGCCGCCGCACCGGCCGAAATGTCCGGTTTGCGGGGCCAGTCGGCAGGCAAAGTGGCGGAGGGACGGGCGGCGTCCGCGTAGGAGCCGCGTCTGGGAGACTCGTTGGCATGCAACCTGGACAGACCCGGCTGGCCGCGTCGATGGCCGGCGCACTCGACCTATCCGCCCTCAAGGCTCGCGCCACCGCCCCGCCAGCTGCGCCTGGCGCGGCTGCACAGGCCGGCGCACCGCACGTCGTCGACGTCACCGAGGCGACGTTCCAGACCGAGGTGATCGACCGGTCCATGCAGGTGCCGGTGGTCATCGACCTGTGGGCGGAGTGGTGCCAGCCCTGCAAGCAGCTCTCGCCGATCCTGGAGCGGCTCGCCGCCGAAGGTGGGGGGTCCTGGATCCTGGCCAAGATCGACGTCGATGCCAACCAGCGGATCGCTCAGGCGCTGCGGGTCCAGGGCATCCCGGCGGTCAAGGCGGTCCTGCAAGGTGAGCTCGCCGCGGAGTTCAGCGGCGCCATCCCGGAGGCCGAGGTGCGGCAGTTCATCGCCGCGCTGGTGCAGGCGGCCGGCGGCCAGCCCGCGGCTGCGGCGGACGTGCCGCCGGAGCCGGAGGACCCGCGGGTGATCGCCGCCGAAGACGCCCTGCAGCGCGGCGATTACGATGCGGCGGCTGAGATCTATACCGACATCGTGACCGCCGAGCCGGCGCATCCGTTCGCGGCGGACGCGCTGCGTCAGGTCCAGCTGATGCAGCGGCTCGGCCAGTCCGGGCCGGACCCCGTCGCCGCGGCCGACGCCGCCCCAGACGACATCGCGGCACAGTGCGCCGCGGCGGACGCCCTCGTCGCCGCGGGCGACGTCGA
>JACCZY010000283.1 GCA_013695685.1 Geodermatophilaceae bacterium
GGCCGGCGCCGCCCCTCGGCCGTACGCCCTCCGGCCATGCGCCCCTCGACCCGAGGACAGCAGCACGCGGACGGGAGCGAGCGTGTCGTTCGTAAGCCGCCCGGCCCAGACGAGCTCCCACAGAGCCGTGACCAGAGCTGCGTCGTCGACGCTCCCGACCGCCGCGGACAGGGACCGGAAGAACAGCGCCTGGCCGCCGTCGAGGGTGGCCAGCACGGACTCCTGCAGCGGATCGGACAGCGCCTCGTCGGGGGGCAGCGGCAGGAGGAGTTCGGCGAGGTCGGCCGGAGCCAGAGCCAGCCAGCCGTCCTGGCCGGGCAGGTCGCCGGCGCCGCACCAGATCACCTCACCTGCGCTGGTGAGCTCGTCGAGCATCGCCGGTGCGTAGCCCGGCACCCGCGACGGCAGTACCAGCGTCTCCACGGCCGAGGCAGGCAGGATGGCACCGGCCAGCTGCTCGATCACGGCGAGCACCGCGTCCGCGCCACGCGCCGTCGCCCCGACCTGCTGCCACACCGGCAGGAACCGCGCCAGCGTCTGCGTCGGAACCGGCTCCACCTCCTCGCGCAACCGGGCCAGCGACCGGCGGCGCAGCCGGCGCAACACCTCGGCCTCACACCACTCGATCCCACTGCCACCCGGCCTGAACTCCCCGCTGACCACCCGTCCGGAGGACGCCAACCGCTGCAACGTGGCGGTGACCACCGCGACGCCCAGGCCCAGGCGGGCGGCGCAGTCCTCGACGGTGAACGGGCCGTGCGTGCGCGCGAACCGGCCCACGAGGTCACCGAGCGGGTCGGCGACCGGCTCCGTGAACGTCTCCGGGACACCGACCGGCAAGGCGGTACCGAGGGCGTCCCGCACCCGGCCGGCATCCTCCACGGCGATCCAACGCAGCTCCCCGGCGACCCGCACCTGCAACAGCCGCCGGCTCCGCTGAAGTTCCGCCAGCCACTCCTCGGTGGCGCCGCGCTCGACGGCCTCCACAGTGGACAGATCACCGAGCAGCCTGAACAGGTCCACAGTGGACTCGACATCCTTGGCCCGGCGCTCCGGCGTACGGCGTTGGAGTTCGTCCTCGACCTCGGCCAGTGCCTCGGGGTCCAGCAGCTCGCGCAACTCCGCCCGGCCGAGCAGCTCGGCCAGTACGGCGGTGTCCAACGCCAAGGCCTGGGCGCGCCGCTCGGCCAGCGGGGCGTCACCCTCGTACAAGAATGCGCCGACGTAGCCGAACAGCAGTGACTGCGCGAACGGAGACGCCTGCGGGGTCTCGACATCGACCAGGCGGACGCGCCGGGCCCGCACGTCCCGCATGAGTGCGACCAGGCCGGGGACGTCGTACACGTCCTGCAGGACCTCCCGGACCGCTTCCAGCACGATCGGGAACGACCCGTAGTCGCTCGCGACGCCGAGCAGTTGCGCTGCCCGCTGGCGCTGCTGCCACAACGGTGTACGCCGGCGCGGGTCGCGTTTCGGCAGCAACAGGGCACGGGCCGCGCACTCGCGGAACCGAGACGCGAACAGTGCCGAGCCGCCGACCTGCGCGGTGACCAGCGGCTCCACCTCGTCCGGGTCGAGGACGGCCAGCTCCCCGCCCGGCGGCGCGGCGTCGGTGTCGGGCAGGCGCAGCACGATGCCGTCGTCGGAGTGCATGGACTGCACATCGGTCCCGTAGTGCTCGCGCAGCCGGGCGGCGAGCACCAGCGCCCACGGCGCGTTGACCTGCGCCCCGAAGGGAGAGTGCACGACCAGCCGCCAGTCGCCGAGCTCGTCGCGGAAGCGCTCCACCAGGATCGTGCGGTCGTCCGGCAGGTGACCGGTCGCCCGCTTCTGCTCGGACAGGTATGCGATCAGGTTGTCCGCGCCCCACTCGTCCAGCCCGGCGGCACGCGCTCGCGCCCGGGCAACGGGCTCGCTCGCCGCCGAGACTTCACGCAGGAACGCGCCGAGGGCGCGGCCCAACTCGATCGGTCGGCCCGGCTGGTCGCCCTTCCAGAACGGCATCCGGCCGGGCTGTCCGGGTGCCGGCGACACGATGACCCGATCGTGGGTGATCTCCTGGATCCGCCACGACGAGGAGCCGAGCAGGAACACGTCACCCACCCGGGACTCGTAGACCATCTCCTCGTCCAGCTCGCCGACGCGCCGCCCCGGCGTACCGGGGTCCCCGACGAGGAACACGCCGAAAAGACCGCGGTCCGGAATCGTTCCGCCACTGGTGACGGCCAGCCGCTGGGCGCCCGGGCGGGCGGACAGGACGTCGCCGACGCGGTCCCAGGTCAGGCGTGGTCGCAACTCGGCGAACGCGTCGGAGGGGTACCGGCCGGACAGCATGTCCAGTACGGCGTTCAGCGCCGACTCCGGCAGCGACGCGAACGGCGCCGCCCGGTGCAGGACCGTCGTCAGTTCCTCGACCGTCCATGGCTCGAGCGCGACCATGGCGACGATGTGCTGCGCGAGCACGTCGAGCGGATTACGCAGGTAGCGCATCGACTCGATCTGGCCGGCCTGCATCCGCTCGGCCACCACCGCGCACTGGACCAGGTCGCCACGGAACTTCGGGAACAGCACGCCGCGGCTGACCGCCCCTACCTGGTGTCCGGCCCGACCGATCCGCTGCAGCCCCGAGGCGACGGACGGCGGGGCCTCGACCTGGATGACGAGGTCGACGGCGCCCATGTCGATGCCGAGTTCGAGGCTGCTGGTCGCGACGACAGCGGGTAACTGGCCGGCTTTGAGGGCTTCCTCGACGACGGCGCGCTGCTCGCGGGAGACGGAGCCGTGGTGTGCGGCGGCGACGACCGTCGGCATGACGGTGCCGCTGCCGGACTGGCCTATCGCCTCCGCGGCGTTGTCCCCGGGTTGTGGCGACTCGCCGGTCAGCCGCTCGTGCGCCAGCTCGTTCAGCCGCGCGGTGAGCCGCTCGGCCAGCCGCCTCGAGTTCGCGAAGACGATCGTCGAGCGATGGCTCTCGATCAGGTCCAGCACCCGGCTCTCGACGGCCGGCCAGATCGAGGTACGCCGCTCCGCTCCGGCCGCGGCCCCGGACACGTCCCCGGAGGGCTCCCCCAGAGCGCCGAGGTCGGGGACCGGGACGACCACCTCGAGCTCGACCTGCTTGTCCGAGGCAGGCTGCACGACGGTCACGGGGCGGCCGCCGCCGAGGAAGGTGGCCACCTCGTCCACCGGCCGGACGGTGGCTGACAGCCCGATCCGTTGGGCGGGTTCGTCCAGCAGATGGTCGAGGCGCTCCAGGGACAGTGCGAGGTGGGCGCCGCGCTTGGTTCCGCACACGGCGTGCACCTCGTCCACGATCACCGTCCGGACCCCGCGCAACGCCTCCCGGGCGGCACTGGTCAGCAGCAGGAACAGCGACTCGGGCGTGCTGATGAGGATGTCCGACGGCGTACGGGCGAATGCCCTTCGCTCGTCCGCGGGAGTGTCCCCGGAGCGGATGGACACTCGGACGTCGGGGGGCGGGTCACCCAACCGCGCGGCGGCCTGGCCGATTCCGGCCAGCGGTGAGCGGAGGTTCCGCTCGACGTCGACGGCCAGGGCTTTGAGCGGGCTGACGTAGAGCACCCGGCAGCGGCGCATCCTATCCTCCGGCGGCGGCGTGGCGGCCAACGTGTCCAGGGACCAGAGGAAGGCCGCCAACGTCTTGCCGGAGCCCGTCGGTGCGACGACGAGGGCGTGCTGCCCGGCCGCGATCACCTCCCACGCGCCGATCTGAGCGGGCGTGGCGGCGTCGAAGGCGCCGCTGAACCACGCCCGGGTGGCGGGGGAGAACCGGTCGAGGATCGATGGGGGGTTTGCGGGCACGCAGCCATCTTGACCCAGCCTTCCGACAGTACCGCCGAGCCGCCAAGATCAACTCGGGGAAACGGTCGCATCAGCTCGACGGGATAGGTACATTTCCCCGCATTCAGTCCGCTCGATCACTCCCGCGGACGGGCTGCTGGCACACTCGGGTCCATGGAATTGATCCTGTACGAGGCCGACCACCAGGCGTTCCGGGACATGGTGCGGTCGTTCGTCGCCAAGCACGTCACGCCCTTCCACGATCAGTGGGAGATAGACGGGATGGTGGACCGCGGGGTGTGGCTCGAGGCGGGCAAGCACGGCCTGCTCGGATTCGACCTGCCCGAGGAGTACGGCGGGGGAGGCATCCGCGACTTCCGGTACAACGCCGTACTCACCGAGGAGCTGTCTCGCTCCGGAGCGACCGGCGTGGGGTTCTTCCTGCACAACGATGTGGTGTCGCCGTACCTGCGCGACCTCGCCGACGACGAGCAGAAACGGCGGTGGCTGCCCGGGTTCGTCTCCGGTGAGGCGATCAGTGCGATCGCGATGACCGAGCCGGGGGCCGGCAGCGACCTGCAGGGCATCGCGACGACCGCCGTACGCGATGGGGACGACTTCATCGTCAACGGTTCGAAGACGTTCATCACCAACGGGATCCTGAGTGATCTCGTCATCGTCGCCGTACGCACGGACGCTGATGCGCCGGGCTCGCAGGGCCTGAGCCTGCTCATGGTGGAGCGGGACATGCCCGGCTTCGAGCGGGGACGGAACCTGAGCAAGGTCGGGCTCAAGGCGCAGGACACCGCCGAGATGTTCTTCGACGACGTCCGGGTTCCGGCAGCCAACCTGTTGGGGGAACTCAACCGCGGCTTCGTCCACCTGCTGCACAACCTGCCGCAGGAGCGGCTGTCGATCGCCGTCGCGGCGGTGGCGGCCAGCGAGTGGATGCTGGAGATGACGCTGGAGTACGTCAAGGAGCGCCGGGCCTTCGGAAAACCGATCGGCAGCTTCCAGTACAACCGCTTCACCCTCGCCGAACTCGCCACGAAAGTGCAGATCGCCAGGGTGTTCCTGAACAAGTGCATCCTCGAACTGAACGCCGGCCGGCTGTCGGTCACCGACGCGGCGATGGCCAAGTGGTGGACCACCGACCTGCAGAACGTGGTGGCCGACGCCTGCCTGCAGTTGCACGGGGGCTACGGATACATGAGCGAGTACCCGATCTCCAAGGCGTGGCGGGACAGCCGGGTGCAGTCGATCTACGGCGGGACGAACGAGATTATGAAGGAGATCATCGGACGCTCTCTCGGTGTCTGAGCAGCTGCAGCGGGCGCCGGCCCCGGCCGGTCCAGGCCCGGACGATGGCGCCGTGCAGCGGCGTACCGTCCGCGTGTTGTCGGCGAGCCAGGTGCTCGGCGGTGTCGGCGTCGGCATCGGCATCGCGATCGGGGGTCTGCTCGCCGAACGCATCTCCGGCACCGAGGCGGTGGCCGGGCTCGCGCAGACGGTGGCGGTGATCGGGTCCGCTCTGATCGCCGTACCGGTCTCCCGGATCATGTCGCGCTCCGGTCGGCGTCCCGGTCTGGTGACGGCGTACGCCGTGGCGGTGCTCGGGTGCGTCATCGTCGTCGTCGCTGCCGCGGTGGGCTCCTTCTTGCTGATGCTGCCGGGAATGTTCCTGTTCGGCGGCGGTACGACGGCGGGGCTGCAGGCGCGTTTCGCCGCCACCGACCTGGCCACCGCCGGACAGCGTGGACGGGCACTGTCGATGGTGGTGTGGGCGACGACGGTCGGCGCCGTACTCGGCCCGAATCTCGCCGGGCCGTCCGGTGATCTAGCCACGGGCATCGGCCTGCCCCCGCTCGCCGGGCCGTTCCTCGTGGCGGCGGTCCTGCTCGGGGCGGCCGCCGTCTTCGTCGCGGTCATGCTGCGGCCGGATCCCCTGTTGACGGCCCGGAGCGCGGATCCGCCGGACCCCGAGAAACCCGCGGCGCGGCTGACGATCCGCCAGTCCATCGCCGCCATCGTGTCCACCGCCAACGGCCGGTTGGGACTGCTTGCCGTCGTCTCCTCCCACGCCGTCATGGTCGCGGTGATGGTGCTGACGCCGGTCCACCTGGGGCACGGTGGTGCCGAGCTCGAGGTGATCGGCCTGGTGATCAGCGTCCACATCGCCGGCATGTACGCGTTCAGCCCGCTGGTCGGCTGGCTCGCCGACCGGCTCGGCCGCCGTCGGGTGATCCTGGTGGGCGCCTGCGTTCAGACGGCCGCTTTGCTCATCGCCGGTACGGCGCCGCCGCAGGCAGCCGGCCAACTCGGCGTCGGACTCTTCCTGCTGGGCCTGGGTTGGTCCTGCGGGCTGATCGCGGGCTCGACGCTCGTCACCGACTCCGTGTCGGCGGCCGACCGCCCG
Organism: Geodermatophilaceae bacterium; assembly: GCA_013695685.1. Classification (GTDB taxonomy): domain Bacteria; phylum Actinomycetota; class Actinomycetes; order Mycobacteriales; family Geodermatophilaceae; genus JACCTY01. Next base: position 6,218 of record JACCZY010000283.1, read on the forward strand.
TTCGCCCAGGGTGCCACCGACCTGGTGATGGGACTCTTCGCCGGCCTCGCCGGCGCCGTGGCCGGGCCGATCGTCGGCTGGGCAGGCTACGGCATGCTCAATGTCGCCGCCGGCGTGATCCTCACTCCGCTGTTCGTGCTGGCGCTGTGGACCGTGGTGCTCAGTCCCGGTCGCGGTACTGCTTGATCAGGAACCCCAGCAGCACGATCAACGCGATGACGATGCCGATCTCGAAGAACAACTCGGATCCCTCGGGCATGAGCCCACTGTAGGTGCGCCGGCTGGCCCTGCCGCCGTCCGATCCGGTGATTAGGCTCGGTGCCGTGCGGCTGACCGACTTCTGGGAGCGGATGGAGACCCGTTTCGGCGCCCGGTACGCCGAATCAGTGGCCCGGGATCAGGTGCTGCGCCAGCTCGACGGGCTGACCGTCGTACAGGCCCTGGATGCCGGCTGGAGCGTGAAGTCGGTGTGGCGGGCGGTGTGCGAGGCGTTCGAGATCCCTTCCCGGGAGCGCTGACGCGGTCTGCGGCGTGTCGCCACTACTCGAACACGCGTTCGGATACGTTGTCCACAGCCCCGCTGACGATCCACAGCCGGCCAGGCCGAGCGGTTTTTGTCGGTACGCCGTCCTAGCGTCAGCGGCACCCGGTTGGTGAGCGACGACGAAAGTGGAGACGATGGCAGGACTGGATCGTGAGAAGTCCCTCGAGGTTGCCCTCGCGCAGATCGAGAAGGCCTACGGCAAGGGTGCGGTGATGCGCCTCGGCGACGAGGTCGCGGTGCCCATGAAGGTGATTCCGACGGGTTCCATCGCCCTCGACATCGCCTTGGGCGTGGGCGGCCTCCCGCGTGGACGGGTGGTGGAGATATACGGACCGGAGTCGAGCGGGAAGTGCTTGCCGGCCGACACCTACCTGTGGACCGACAGCGGACTCGAGACCATATCCGAGCTCTTCCGCCGCTGCGGTCAAGAGGCTTCCTGTACGAGTCGCACCACCGACGTCTCTCACCTCGGGGTTCGCGTCGTCAACGAGCGCGGTGAGCTCGAGCAGGTCTCGGTGTTGACCCATAACAACCGGCGCCCGGTCAGACGGTTGCGCCTCGCTTCTGGACGGCGAGTCGACACGACGTACAACCATCCGCTCCGGGTGCTCAACGAGCGAGGCCTCATCGTGTGGCGCCGGACCGGTCAACTGCAGGTCGGCGACATTCTTGTCTCGGCTGAATTCGGAGCCGTCGAGGCGTCCGGCGGAGACGGTCTCAGCGAGGACCTGGCGGTGTTGCTCGGATACCTCGTGGCAGAGGGCTCACCCGGTGCGAAGCACGCGATCCGCTTCACCAACCAGGACCCGTACGTCTCGGCTGAATTCAGCGGACTGATGCAGGGGCTCTTCGGGTCTGAGGTCCGGCTCTACAACGGTCAGGAGCACTGCGTCTTCGACACGACGCTGCGCAAGCGCCTGGCCGACGAGTTCGGGCTGGCGTACGTCAACGCTCCGAACAAGACCGTCCCGGCGTGTGTACGCACCGGCGGGCACAAGATTCAGCGGGCTTTCCTGTCTGCGTTGTTCGAAGGCGACGGGTGGATCGACCCGAGTTCCACCGTTGGATTCGGAACGGCGTCGGAGCAGTTGGCGCACGAGGTGCAGCTGCTGCTCTACGGGCTTGGTATCCCGGCCAGCGTCTACCGCAAGCTCAACAAGACGTACGAGCGCCACTACTGGTCGGTGATCGTCAATCCCGCCGTCACCCACCGGTTCCTCGATGAGGTCGGTTTCCGGTCGCCGCGCCGCGCCGAGCAAGTGCGGCGCTGCCTCCGCCGCGCCCGGCATGACCCGCAACTGGAGAATGTGCCGCACCTGGCGACGTTGCTGACCGATCTGCGCGACGCCCTGGGTGGCAGCCGTGAGTTCGATCGGCTGGCCGGGGACCTGTTTCGTGCGGACCTGGACCTGGCGTGCTCTCGCGGTCGCCTCACCCAGTTGGTGGCGTGGTTCGACCGGCGCACCGACGCTCTGAACTCCACCTGTCGAGCGATGGTGGAGCACCTGCGCGTCCTGGCGGAGGCCCGCTACACCTACGAGCGCATCGTCGACACCGAGGAGCTAGGTAGTCAACCGACGTTCGACATCGTCGTGCCTGGGACGCACAGCTTCATCGCCAATGGCGTTCTGTCGCACAACACCACGGTCGCGCTCCACGCCGTCGCGCAGGCACAGGCGGCCGGCGGGATAGCCGCGTTCATCGACGCCGAACATGCTCTTGACCCGGAGTATGCCCGCGCGCTCGGCGTCAACACCGATGCCCTGCTGGTCTCCCAGCCCGACACCGGTGAGCAGGCGCTGGAGATCATGGACATGCTCATCCGCTCCGGCGCGCTGGACATCATCGTCGTCGACTCGGTCGCCGCGCTGGTGCCACGGGCCGAGATCGAGGGTGAGATGGGGGACAGCCACGTCGGCCTGCAGGCCCGGCTGATGAGCCAGGCCCTGCGCAAGATCACCGGCGCCTTGAGCAACTCGGGCACCACCGCGATCTTCATCAATCAGCTGCGGGAGAAGATTGGTGTGCTTTTCGGTTCTCCCGAAACCACGACGGGCGGTAAGGCGCTGAAGTTCTACGCCTCTATCCGGTTGGACGTCCGACGGATCGAAACACTCAAGGACGGCGGCGACGCGGTCGGCAACCGGACCCGGGTCAAGGTTGTGAAGAACAAGGTTTCACCCCCGTTCAAACAAGCAGAGTTCGACATCGTGTACGGCCAGGGCATCAGCCGCGAGGGATCGCTGATCGACGTCGGGGTCGAGCAGGGCATCGTCCGTAAGTCGGGCGCCTGGTACACCTACGAGGGCGATCAGCTCGGGCAAGGTAAGGAGAACGTGCGGGCGTTCCTGCGCGACAACCCCGACCTGGCCGACGAGATCGAGAAGAAGCTCAAGGAGAAGCTTGGCATCGGACCGAAGCTCGATACCGACTCCAATACCGACGCAGCTGCGGCCGGTCCTGGACCAAGCCCGGTCAAGGTGGACTTCTGAGCCCCGTCGGCAGCCGCGGTGTCGACCGCCTGGACGCCGACAGTCACCCAGACAACGGCAGCCGCTTGGACGCCGGCGGCCCAGGCGCCGGCGAGCCCGAGGACCCGCCGGGTGACCCGGAGTCCGTTGCGCGGCTGATCTGCCTGCGGCTGCTTGACAACGCGCCTCGGACCCGGGCTCAGTTGGCCGCGGCACTGCACCGCAAAGGGGTGCCCGACGACGCCGCGCAAACGGTGCTGAACCGGTTCAGCGATGTCGGCCTGATCGACGATCAGGCCTTCGCCGAGGCGTGGGTCTCCTCGCGGCACAGCGGCCGGGGGCTGGCCAGTCGGGCCCTACGCCAGGAACTCAGCCGGCGCGGTGTGGATCAGCAGACGGCGGCCGACGCAGCAGCCGGCCTCGACGCCGATACCGAGCGACAGACCGCCCGCACGCTGGTACGTCGGCGGAAGCAGCGGCTGACCGGGCTGGCTCCGGACGTGGCGGTGCGCCGCCTCGTGGGCATGCTCGCGCGAAAGGGCTACCCGCCCGGTCTGGCCTACGCCGTCGTCCAGGAGGAGCTGTCCGGGGCAACCGACGTACCGCCGCCCGATCTCGACGTGTGAATGAGCACCGGTACCGTCACGGCGCATGACGGCACGGATCGTGCTCTTCGGCGCGACCGGCTTTACCGGTGAGCTGACCGCGCGAGCCCTCGTCGCGCGGGGGCGCACGCCGGTGCTGGCCGGGAGGTCACCCGAGCGACTAGCGACGCTCGCCCGCACATTGGGCAATCTCGAGACCGCGATCGCCGACGTCGCCCGACCGGACAGCGTTCGAGCGCTGGTCGGTACCGGGGACGTGCTGATCTCCACGGTCGGACCGTTCGTCCGGTACGGCGACGCAGCCGTACGAGCCGCCGTGGATGCCGGCGCTCACTATCTGGACAGCACCGGCGAGGCGCCGTTCATCCGGACGGTGTTCGAACGGCACGGTCCTGCGGCCGAAAGGGCGGGCTGCGCCCTGCTGACCGCGTTCGGCTACGACTGGGTACCAGGCAACCTCGCCGGCGCCCTGGCGCTGCGTGACGCCGGACCCGATGCCCGCCGGGTCGACATCGGGTACTTCCTCGGCGGGCCGGTCGGCAGCGGCTCGGCCAGCGGCGGACCCCGAGCCTCCGCAGCCAGCGGCGGAACCCGAGCTTCCGCGGCCGGGATGCTGCTCGAGCCGGCATTTGCCTGGCGCGGACACCGGCTCGTCACCGAGCCGTCCGGGCGGCGGGTGCGCACGTTCGAGGTGGACGGGCAGAGCCTGCCGGCGCTGTCGGTCGGCGGGTCGGAGCACTTCGCCCTACCGCGGCATCACCCGGAGTTGGCCGAGGTGGGCGTCCACCTCGGCTGGTTCGGGACGGCGACCCGTGCCGTACAGGGTGCGTCGTACGCCCTGAGCACCGCCGCACGGCTGCCCGGCGTCCGCCGCGGCCTGCAGATCGCGGCCGGTCGGCTGGTGCCCGGCTCCACCGGCGGCCCGGACGCCGCAAGCCGCGCCACGACACGCTCGACGATCCTCGCCGTCACGACGGCCGCCGGGGGAAGCCGGCTCGCGACGGCACGACTGGAGGGCAGCAACGGATACGACTTCACCGCGAACGTCCTGGCGTGGGCTGCGGAGCGGGCAGCCGGCGGCGGATTACGCGGATGCGGTGCGCTCGGCCCGGTGGACGGGTTCGGCCTGGACGAACTCGAGCGTGGTGCCGCCGAGGCGGGGTTAAGCAGGGTCTGAGCAGGCCGTATAGCGCCGACCGGCGGCGCGCTTTCTTGATCTTCGGCGGTCGTCGCCCTAGCCTCAGGCCACGAGGAGTTCCATACGTGGTTTGCCTGCATACAACGTTCGAATGAACACAGCATCACGTACAGGCGACATCTGCTCTGCGTGGCTCACGCGGAGCTGAAGCATCGAGGGTCTGACAGGCCCAGGCAGGGGGTGGGAGAGCCGCAGGCAGCGGTGCCCCGATGAGTTGCACGGAGATGGCCCCGACGGCGACCGCCGGCGGAGCCAACTGAACGTCGGTCCACGATCGGCGTGTCCGAACTCCTCGTTGCACACCCGCGCGTTCGCGTGCGGTGTGAACCGGTGTCTCGCCAGCGGATCGGCGGGGCAGACATGAGGGAGTCGGCATGCTGGGTCCCGTCGAACTTGTTCTGGCCGTTGCGCTGCTGATCGTCGTCGCCATGCTGGTCTTGGTGTTTCTGCGTGGACGGTCCCGCACCGGGAGCCCGGGGCCTTCCTCCCCGCCACGAGAGCGCGTTTCGCTGCAGCCGGCAGAGCATGACCAGCGTGACACCGTCGGAGAGTTCCAGCCCAACGCCAGAGCCGAGAGTGATGCGTTGCTCGCGCAGACCCGTACGGCGGCGCAACGCGAACGCGAGAAACTGCTCGATACCGCCCGGGAGGAAGCGCATCGCGAGCGCGAGGAGCTGCTCGACGGGGCCCGTGACGCCGTCGAGCGGGACCGCGCAGCGGCGACTCTGCAGGCTCGCGAGCATGTGGACCGGGAGACCGCCCGCATGGCAGAGGCGGTCCGCTCCCAGTCTGCCGATCTGCAGCGGCGTGACCAGCGGCTCAGCGAGCGGGAGGAGCGCCTCGATGCCGACGAGCGACGGCTGGGTCAACGCGACGAGGAGGTCCTCGCCGCCGAGCAGACGGTCCTAGCGGCCAGGAGAGCAATGGAGGTCAGGGCGCATGAGCACGAGGCCGAACGGGAGCGGATCGCCGGGCTGACCGCCGCCGAGGCCAAGGCAGAACTCCTGGAGTCACTGCAAGGCCAGATACGGCGGGAGTCCGCGCTACTGATCCGCGAATTGGAAGCCGAGGCGCGCGAGCAGGGTGAGCAACGCGCCCGCTCCATCGTCGTCGAGGCGATTCAGCGGATCGCCAGCGAGCAGACCTCTGAGAGCGTCGTCAGCGTCCTGCACCTGCCCAGCGACGAGATGAAGGGCCGCATCATCGGCCGCGAGGGCCGCAACATCCGCACGTACGAAACCGTCACGGGCGTCAACCTCATCATCGACGACACTCCCGAGGCGGTCCTGCTTTCCTGCTTCGACCCGGTACGCCGGGAAGTGGGCCGGCTGACCCTGGAGAAGCTCGTCGCCGACGGGCGGATCCACCCGCACCGGATCGAGGAGGTGCACGAGCGCAGCAAGCTCGAGGTGGAGGCGCTGTGCCAGCGCGCCGGGGAGGACGCCGTACTGGAGGTCGGGATCGGCGACGTGCATCCCGAGCTCGTCAGGCTGCTCGGCCGGCTGCGCTACCGCACGTCGTACGGGCAGAACGTCCTCAAGCACCTGGTGGAGACCGCGCATATCGCCGGGATCATGGCCGCGGAGTTGCGGATGGACCCCCGTCCGTTGAAGCGGGCGGCGTTCCTGCACGACATCGGCAAGGCGCTCACCCACGAGGTCGAGGGCAGCCACGCGATCATCGGCGCCGACCTCGCCAGGCGGTACGGCGAGGACGAGGAGGTGGTGCACGCGATCGAGGCGCACCACAACGAGGTGCTGCCCCAGACCGTCGTGGCGGTACTGACCCAGGCCAGCGACTCGTGCAGCGGTGGACGACCCGGCGCCCGCCGGGAGAGCCTGGAGAGCTACGTCAAGCGGCTGGAGCGGATCGAGGAGATCGCCTCACAGCGACCAGGCGTCGACAAGGTGTTCGCCATGCAGGCCGGCCGGGAGATCCGGGTCATGGTCGCCCCCGACCAGGTCGATGACGTCGCTGCGCACCTGCTGGCCCGCGAGGTTGCCAAGCAGATCGAGGACGAGCTGACCTACCCGGGGCAGATCCGGGTGACCGTCGTCCGGGAGTCACGAGCCACCGAGATCGCCCACTAGGCGCCCATCCGAGCGGGAAACTAGCCCCGGTCGGCCTGCACAGCGGACAGCGTCTGGTCCTCGTTGGCGCCTGCTAGCGGCGCCTTTCCGGCGGCGATACGCCCACTGCTGTTGACCCGACGCTCCAGCCACTGCGCGACGGTCGACAGCAGGAAGTTCACCACGATGTAGATGGCCGCAGCGGCGAGATAGAGCTGCAGGGAGTACCGGCTGCCGAAGAAGTTGATGTTGTCGCTGGCCCGCTGCAGCAGCTCCGGATAGGCGATGATGAAGCCGAGCGAGGTGTCCTTGAGGAGGACTACCAGCTGACTGACCAGCGCAGGCAGCATCCGGCGCACTGCCTGCGGCAGCAAGATGGACACCAGTACCTGGGACTTCCGTAGGCCGATGGCGTACGCCGCTTCACTCTGGCCACGGTCGATCGACAGGATGCCGGCGCGGATGATCTCGCACAGCACCGCCATGTTGTAGAGGGTCAGCCCCAGCACCAGCGTCCAGAACCTCGACAGATCGAGGCCCAGTACTGGGCGAGCGCCCAGGAACAGGAAGAGAATCAGGATGACCAGAGGGACTGCCCGAAAGAACTCGACGACCACGGACACGGGCACGCGCAATACCGCATGGTCGGAGAGCCGACCGAAGGCCAGGACGGCTCCCAGCGCGGTCGCAAGGACCATGGCGACGCCTGCCGCCTGCAGCGTTGCAATCAGGGCTCTCCCGAGGGATTGAGGAACACCGGTCCGGGGGTCGAAGAGGATCGCCCAGCGATCGGCTTCGAGCTGCCCGTTGACCGCCATCCGCTGCAGGCCGAGCGCGATCAGACCGAGTACGAGGAGTCCGCCGACAACGCTGCCGAGGCGGACGTTGCGCCGTCCCCGAGGACCGAGATCGTCGAAGAGCACGCTTGCACTCATCGGGGAGCCTGCCCAGCGGACGGCATGCCGGCGCTCATCGTAGGATTGCCGTTCTGCGCTCGATGATGCCGACGGCGATCCCCGAGGGAACCGTGATGACCATGTAGGCCAGCGCGATACCGCCGAAGACCCCGAGCACCTCAGCGGGGTTGTCACGAGCCAGATTGGCAGCCAGCTGGGTGAGGTCGGCGACCGCGAACGCACCGCCGGCAATGGCGCTGTTCTTCACCAGCGCGATCCAGAGGTTGCCTAGCGGCGGCACGACGGTGCGGAATGCCTGCGGAAGCACTACCTCGCGCAGAGATTGCCCGAATGTCAGGCCGATGGCACGGGCGGCTTCGGCCTGACCGGCGCTCACCGAGTTGATACCGGAACGGATCACCTCGCAGACAAAGGCGGCGGTGTACACCGACAGTGCCACGACAGCGGCTATGAAAAAGCTTTGAAACGTCACATCCACCGCAGGCAGACCGAAGATGACCAGGAAGAAGACCGCAGTGAGCGGCGTGTTGCGCACTAGTTGCACGTAGATGGCGCCGAAGGCACGCAGCGGCGGGATGGGGGAGACTCGGAAAGCTGCCAGCACCGTGCCGAGAACCGTGGCGACGATGGCCGCGGCCACACTCATGGCCAGCGTGGTGAGGAATCCCGACCAGAGCGCGTCGAAGTTAGCCAACAGCGCTTGCATGCGCGGCCATCACTCCCTCCCGAGATTACCTCGGGGCGCCGTCCACGCCCCGAGGTCAACCGGATGTCTAGTACCGATCCACCGAGGGCGGCTCGGGAGCCGGCGTGTCGGTGATCGCCCCGGCGGTGGCATCCCAGGCTGCTTCCCACGAGCCGTCCTCGAAGGACTCCTCCAACACGTCGTTGATGAATGACCGGAACTCATCGTCGCCCTTGGGAACCCCGATACCGTACGGCTCCTCTGTGAACGGGTTCCCGATCAGTTCAAAGGCGTCCGGGTCCTGGGAGACGAAGCTGGTCAGAATGACATTGTCGGTCGTGACGGCGTCAACCTGGCCGTTCTTCAACGCCTCGGCGCACAACGAGTACTCCGCGAACAGCGTCAGGTCCGCATCGGGGTAGTTTTCCTGAACAAAGCCGGCGGGTGTGGATCCGTTCACCGAGCACACCCGGATGTCGGTGAAGCTCTCCGGGCCCTCGACGCCGAGCGGGTTGCCTGCCTCGACCATGATGTCCTGGCCGGCGACGTAGTACGGCCCGGCGAAGTCGATGATCTCCTTGCGGTCGTCGTTGATCGTGTACGTCGCCACCACCATGTCGACCCGGCCCTGCTCAAGGAAGGGCTCACGGTTGGCCGACACCGTCTCGACCCATTCGATGTCCTCGGCGGCGATGCCCAAGTTGGCGGCGATGATCTTGGCGATCTCGACATCGAAGCCCTCGGGAACGTCGCTAGGTGAGATGAGCCCGAAGCCCGGTTGGTCGAACTTCGTACCCACGGTCATCGCGCCGTCCTCGGCGAGCTCGGCCATGGTTGTACCTTCCTCGAACTCGACCTCCTCCGGCACCTCGACGGAGGGGTCACTGCCCTCGGTGTCGCCGGCCTCGCTGGAGCAGGCAGCCAGAGCCACCAGGCCTAGGGCGGCAAGTGCTGCGGTCAACCGTCGTACTCGCATGAAGCTCCTCCTCGGATCTGCGGTCGTTCAGTGGGTGAGGATCTTGGAAAGGAAGTCCTTCGCCCGATCGCTCTTGGGGTTGGTGAAGAACTCCTCCGGCGTGGCTTCCTCGACGATCTTCCCGTGGTCCATGAAGACCACCCGGTCGGCGGCCTTCCGGGCGAAGCCCATCTCGTGCGTGACGACGACCATCGTCATGCCGTCCTTGGCCAGCGAGACCATCACGTCGAGGACCTCGTTGATCATCTCCGGGTCCAGAGCTGATGTCGGCTCGTCGAACAACATCACCTTGGGGTCCATCGCCAGCGCGCGGGCGATCGCCGCGCGCTGCTGCTGCCCGCCGGACAGCTGGGCGGGCACCTTGTCGGCCTGGTCTGCGATACCCACCCGGTCCAGCAGCTCCCGGCCACGCTTGTTGGCCTCTGCCTTGGACGTGCCGCGGACCTTGATGGGTCCGAGCGTGACGTTCTCCAGGATCGACTTGTGGGCGAAGAGGTTGAAGCTCTGGAAGACCATGCCCACGTCGCTGCGCAGTCTCGCGAGGGTCTTGCCCTCCGCGGGCAGCGGTACGCCGTCGAGGCAGATCTCGCCCTGCTGCACGCTCTCCAGTCGGTTGATGCAGCGGCACAGGGTCGACTTGCCCGACCCCGACGGGCCGATGACGACGATGACCTCGCCCTTGGCGATCTGCAGATCGATGTCCTGCAGCACATGCAGGTCGCCGAACCACTTGTTGACGCCGTCCAGACTGACCAGGGGCTGGCCGGCCCGGTCGGTCTTGTCCAGATCCATGCGGTGCACCCTAGCGCCGAGACCGCGCCAAAGTCGGGAGGCGGCGGTCACGGGACGGTAACTCCGGCGCTGACGCCGTACGCTCGTAGACGACATGAGTGCCAAGACGTACGGCGTCCGGACCCACGGCTGCCAGATGAACGTGCACGATTCCGAGCGGCTGGCCGGGCTGCTGGAGACCGCGGGCTACGAGCGGGCACCGGACGGGAGCACTCCCGACGTCGTCGTGTTCAACACCTGCGCGGTGCGGGAGAACGCCGACAACCGGCTCTACGGCAACCTCGGGCAGATGCGCCCGGTCAAGGCCGCCAACCCAGGGATGCAGATAGCCGTCGGCGGCTGCCTGGGCCAAAAGGAGCGCGGCGAGATCGTTCGGCGGGCACCGTGGGTTGACGTCGTCTTCGGCACGCACAACATCGGCTCGCTGCCGGTGCTGCTGGAACGCGCCAGGCACAACGGCGAGGCACAGGTCGAGATCGTCGAAGCGCTGGAGGTGTTCCCGTCGTCGCTGCCGACCCGGCGCGATTCGGCGTACTCGGCCTGGGTCTCGGTCTCGGTCGGCTGCAACAACACCTGCACGTTCTGCATAGTCCCGTCGCTGCGCGGCACCGAGCAGGACCGGCAGCCCGGAGACGTCCTCGCCGAGGTGCGGGCGCTGGTAGCCGACGGCGTGCTCGAGGTGACGCTGCTCGGTCAGAACGTCAACTCCTACGGCGTGGAGTCCGGGGACCGGCGGGCATTCGGCAAGCTGCTGCGGGCGTGCGGCCAGATCGACGGCCTGGAGCGGCTGCGCTTCACCTCGCCGCATCCGCGCGACTTCACCGACGACGTGATCTCGGCTATGGCCGAGACTCCGAACGTCTGCCACCAGCTGCACATGCCGCTGCAGTCCGGTTCCGACGCGGTCCTGAAGCGGATGCGCCGCTCGTACCGGAGCGAGCGGTTCCTCGGCATCGTCGACAGCGTGCGCGCCGCCATGCCGGCGGCCGCCCTCACCACCGATGTCATCGTGGGCTTCCCGGGTGAGACCGAGGTCGACTTCCAGTCCACAGTGGACGTCATGCGCGCGGCGCGGTTCGCCAGCGCCTACACGTTCCAGTATTCCCCGCGCCCCGGTACGCCGGCCGCCACCCTGCCGGACCAGGTGCCGAAGCCCGTCGTGCAGGAGCGGTACGAGCGGCTGGTCGCCGTGCAGGAGGAGATCAGCTGGGCGGAGAACCGTGCGCTCGTGGGTAGCCGCGTCGAGCTGCTGATCTCCGCGGGGGAGGGGCGGAAGGACTCCGGCACGGGTCGGATGACCGGCCGCGCCCGGGACGGTCGGCTGTGCCACATGACGTCGTACGACGGGGTCCGGCCCGGCGACGTCGTGGAGACGGAGGTGACGTACGCCGCCCCGCACCACCTCGTCGCCGACGGGCCGCTGCTGTCGCACCGGCGTACCCGGGCCGGCGACATCTCCGAGGCGGGCAAGCAACGGCGCGGTGTCTCGCTGGGGATGCCCACCCTCAGGACCGGATGACGACGAACTCCCGCTCCGGGTCGTGCGGGAGCCGTGGATGGCCGTCGACGACGAGGTCCACCACGTCGACCGTGGGGTCGGCGGCGTAGAAGGCGTCTTCTTCGGCCATCCAGTCCGCCCAGAAGCCGGCCAGCTCCGGACCGTCGCGCTCCAGGCCGCGGCGCAGCCGCTCAACACGCGAGGTCTGCAACCACACCGAGTACGTGAGCCGGCCGCGCGCGGCGGCCCGGGCCGACGACACGCCCTCGATGAGTACGACGGGAGCCGGCGGGACCTCCACCCAGCCGGTGCGCCGGCGGGAATGCCAGTTGTATGGGCGAAACCGGGCCGGGCGGCCCGCCGCCAGCGGGCGGAGCACGCCGTCCTCGAGCAGCGGCCACCACTGGATCGGCTCGTCGTGCGAGGCGAAGTCGTCGGTGTGCACGACCGGCGCGTCGCCCAGGGCGGTCGCCAGCCGCGCGGCGAACGTGGACTTGCCGGCGCCGCCCGGCCCGTCGATAGCGACAAGCCGGACTGGAATCGGCGCCGTCCGGCGGAGGATCGTGGCGGCAAGCTGGGCATATGTCACCACGGCGTGCACGCGCAACGCAGAGTTGTTAGCGAATTCGCGTCACCGGTGACGCGAATCCACTGACAACCTCGAAGGGTGGCTCACCGGCGCGCAGACTTCTCCGCGTCAGCGAGCCACTGCCGCCGGGCGGCCAATGCGGCCTCGGCGTCGGCGACGCGGGAGGAGTCGCCGGCGGCGTGGGCCTTGGACAGCTGCGACTCGGCCTTGAGCGCGGCTTCGCGCAGTTGAACGAGGACCGGGTTCTCGACGACGGCACTCGCGTCCCAGCGGTCCTCGACGGCGTCACGGATGCGCCGTTCGGCGGCCTGCATCCGTGCGTCGAGCCCGCGGATGGCGTCACGGGGCACGTGGCCGACGGCGTCGTAGCGTTCCTGCAGGTCCCGCAGCGCAGCCTTGGCCTTCTCGAGATTCGCTGCGTCCAGCGCCTCGGCTTCGGTGATCAGCGCCTCCTTCCGCTTCTGGTTCGCCACCTGCTCGGCATCCCGCTCGGAGAACACGGTGCTGCGAGCGACGAAGAAGGCATCCTGTGCCGCCCGGAATCGCGACCACAGCGCATCTTCGGCCTGCCGCCGGGCCCGTCCACTCGACTTCCACTCGGCCAGCAGGTCACGCATCCGGGCGGCCGTGGGTGCCCAGTCCTTCGACGAGGCGAGCTCCTCGGCCTCGGCGACGATCCGTTCCTTGACCAGGCGGGCGCTGTCGCGCTGTTGATCGCGTTCGGCGAAGTGCACTCCGCGGCGTTTCGTGAACGCGTCCCGTGCGGCGGCGAAGCGCTTCCAGAGCTGCTCATCGGTACGCCGGTCGATCCCCTTGATCAGCCGCCACTCCTCGACGATCCGCCGGAGCCGGTCCCCGCTTGCCTTCCATTGGGAACTCAGGCTGAGCTGCTCGGCCTCGGCCACGAGCGTCTCCTTCGCGGCGACGGCTGCGGCCTTGGCCTGCGCGCGACGCTCCCTGGCCTCGGCAAGCTTGCCGTCCGCGGCGGCGGTGACCGCATCCAGCCGGACGCCCAGCCCGTCGAGATCACCGACCACGGCTGCTGTCGGCAGGGTCTCCTGCAGGGTCGTTGCGTTGGCGCGGGTCGAGGCCGCATCGGCGGCACCCGAGGCGAGTCGCTTCTCCAACAGCTCGACCTCGGTCGCCAGGTCGTCGTACCGACGGCAGAAATGCGCCAGACCGGAGGCCGGATCGCCGGCCTGCCATGAGCCGACCGGTCGTTCACCGGACGCCGTCCGCACGTACACGGTGCCGTCGTCGTCGATTCGACCCCACTCGGTCGACTGCCCCATTGCCGAACTCCCTCGCTGCCGTCTGCCGTGGCATTCTCACACGCGTTCGCTTTCGCCGAGGGTGGCGCGCGTGACCGAATACCCTGCCCCGGTGCTCGCCATCGCCGTTGTGCAGCCTCGCCGACACCCGTGTCCGCGCCGGTGTCAGGCCGCGGCGGTGGTCCGGTGAACGAACCCGTCCAGCCTCCAACCGTGTCGCCAGGCGGCCGGGTCGTGGCGGTGGTCGGCCCGACCGGCGTTGGCAAGAGCGCCCTCGGCATCGCGCTGGCGCAGCGGCTCGGCGGCGAGATCGTCAACGGCGACTCCATGCAGCTCTACCGCGGGATGGACATCGGTACGGCGAAGCTGTCGACCGAGGAGCAAGGTGGTGTAGCGCACCACCTGCTCGACGTCTGGGAGGTGTCCCGGACGGCTAGCGTCGCGGACTACCAGGAGCTGGCGCGCTCGGCGATCGCCGCGATCCAGTCCCGTAGGGCGTTGCCCGTGCTCGTCGGCGGCTCCGGACTCTACCTCCGTGCGGTACTGGACGATCTGCACTTTCCGGGCACCGATCCGTCGGTCCGAGCACGGCTGGAGGACGAGCTCGACCGGCTGGGCCCGGCGCTGCTGCATGACCGGCTGCGTGCTGTCGATCCGCCTTCCGCGGCGCGGATCCAGCGCCAGAACGGACGCCGGATCGTGCGAGCCCTGGAGGTGATCGAGCTCACCGGACGGCCGTACTCCGCGACGCTTCCGTCGTACGAGTCGGTGTACGACGTCGACCATCTCGGGCTGCGCATGGACGTGGACGTGCTGGATGCCCGGCTCGAAGAGCGGGTCAGCAGGATGTGGGCGTCCGGGCTCGTGGCGGAGGTGCACGCCCTCCTCCCCTTGGGGCTTCGACAGGGTGTGACCGCGAGCCGCGCGCTGGGTTACGCGCAGGCACTGTCCTACGTGGACGGTCTGACGACGGCGGAGGTTGCCCAGGCCGACACCGCCCGAGCGACGCGACGATTCGTCCGGCGGCAGCGTTCCTGGTTCCGTCCCGACCCGCGCATTCGTTGGTACGACGGCGAGTCCGTCGACCCGGACGCGCTCGCACGTACGATCGAGCGGTGACCTCCGGCCCGGTGCGCTACGTCAAGGGGCACGGCACTCAGAACGATTTCGTGCTGCTCCCGGACGCGGAGGGTTCGGTGGAGCTGACGGACCGCCTTGTCCGCGCCCTGTGTGACCGGCGGGCCGGCATCGGCGCCGACGGCGTCCTGCGGGTCGTACAGACCGCGGTTGCCGACCCGACGATGGCGGGTGACGCGCTCTGGTACATGGACCACCGCAACGCAGATGGTTCCCTGGCGGAGATGTGCGGCAACGGCCTGCGCCTGTTCGCGCTGTTCCTCGTCCACAGTGGACGCGCTGAGTTCGGGGAGCAGCGCATCGGTACCCGTGCCGGTGTACGGCGGGCGGTCGTGCATGCCGATGACACGGTGAGTGTGGAGATGGGTCCCGCCCTTGTGGGTGGTTCGTCGGTGGCGAGGCTCGGAGGGCAGGACTATCCCGGCACCGTGGTGTCCATGGGGAACCCGCACCTGGTGTGCGTCACGTCGACTCCAGTGGCCGACCTTGACCTGTCGAGCGCACCCGTTGCCGACGGCAGCGTCTTTTCTTCTGGCGTCAACGTCGAGTTCGTCAACGTGCTCGACGATCCGGTCAGCGGTGCCGACGCGCACGTCCGGATGAGGGTCCATGAGCGGGGAGTGGGGGAGACGCACGCCTGCGGGACGGGTGCCTGCGCGGTCGCCGCCACCGCGCTGGCCGGGTCGGACGGCACCGTTGCCGTCGACCAGCCGGGCGGCCGGGTGCTCGTCAGTGTCGACCGGGGCCGCACCTGGCTGTCCGGGCCGGCGGTGATCGTCGGCTCCGGGGAGCTCGACCCGGTCTGGCTCCGGCGGGCGTCCTAACGTCCGGCGGGCGTCCTAGCCGAACAACGACAGACGCAGCGGGCTGTATAGCGCCCGCTGTGTCTGTCGCTATGGCATGGCGCAGCGCTTCATCAGGATTCAGCAGCGGCGGTGCGGTGCTCGTCGAGTTCGTCGGGCAGCTCCCGCATCCGGATCAGCGGGGATAGGACGACCGGCAGCGCGGCGAGCACGGCCCCGGCAGCGGCTGTCGACAGGGCGGTGAGGATCGAGAACGCCTCGCCGATCAGCCCACCGGCGAAGGCGCCGATCGGCATCGTGCCCCACACCAGGAACCGGATGGAGGCGTTCATCCGGCCGAGCAGCCGAGGCGGGCACATCCGCTGCCGGAAGCTGACCTGGGTGACGTTGTACACGACCACGCTGAACGAGACACCGAGCCCGCCGACGATCAGCAACGGCACCGGCGGGCCGTAGGCGGCCAGCGGGGTCAGGAACGCGAACGGTCCGAAGAGCAGCGCGCTCAGCGGGATGATCCGTCCCTCGCCCACCTTCTTGGCAAGCGGTGTCGCGGCAACTGCGCCGAGCAGCCCGCCCACCGCCCCCGCGGAGAAGACGAGCCCGATGACGCCGGGCTCCAGCCGGAGATCCCGGACCATGTACAGGATGATCAGCGCCGCCCCGATCGAGGAGAAGAAGTTCGACAGGGACGTGCACGCCGCGATCCGGCTCAGCAACGGGTGTCTGAGCACGAACCGCAGTCCCTCGGCGATCTCGACACGCAGGGCACGCCGCGTCGACTTGTCGTGCACCGGTTCCTCATGGCGAATCCGGGCGATGAAGAGAGCGGAGAACAGGAAGCTGACGGCGTCGACGACGATCATCAGCGGCGCACCGAGCAGCTTGATGAGCAGCCCGCCCAGGCCCGGCCCGGCGACCTGCGCGACGGACCGGCTGATCTCCAGCTTCGAGTTCCCCTCCGTGATCTGATGTCTGTCCACAATGGCGGGCAGGTAACTCTGGTAGGCGACGTCGAAGAAGACGGTGGCGGTTCCCGTGGCCAGCGCGACTATGCACAGCTGGGCGAAGGTGAGTACGTCGAGGTAGTAGGCCACCGGTAGGGATCCGAGCGCCACGGCGCGAACGAGGTCGTTGGCGACGAGGACACGCCGCCGCCGCCAGCGGTCGATCCACGCGCCGGCCGGCAGGCCGATCACGAGGAACGCCAGGTACTCCAGCGCCGTCAGGAGACCCATCTGAAACTCGTCGGCACCCAGGATGGTCACCGCCAGGTAGGGCAGCGCGATGAAGCTGATCTGCGTGCCGAACTGGCTTATCGTGTCGCCGATCCACAGCTGCCGGAAGCTGTGGTGGAACATCAGGCTGCGTTGCTTCGACATCGTCTGCTGACTCACGGACGACAGCCTTCGCCACTGATTGGGACTTGTCAATCACTCATTCGGGCCAGCCGCTACCCTCACGGCGTGACCGATCCGACCCCCCTTCAAGCACTCAGGACAGGGGAACGTCGTACGGCGACAGCAGCGGAGGCGCGGGCGCTGGCCAGCGCTACGAGGCTGCGCATTCTGCGGGCCTGCCTCGACCAGCCGCTGACCAACAAGGAGATCGCGCAGCGAATCGGACGGAACCCGGCGACGGTGCTGCATCACGTGCGGACGCTGGTTGCGCAGGGCTTCCTGACTCCTTCAGAAGCCCGCCGGGGGGCTCGCGGCGCTCGTGAGATCCCCTACCTGGCAACGGGGAAGTCGTGGCTGATGGAGGTGGGGGACACCGGCCTGCGCGACCACATGCTGGCCGCCTTCCTCGAGGAGGTAGCGGTGGTGGGGGAGGCCAACCTGGACAGTGCCCGGCTGGGCCTGCGGTTGTCCGCCGAGGAGTTCGAGGAGTTCAAGGACCAGCTGGGGCGCCTGCTGAACACGTGGGCACGCCGCCCGATGACACCGGGTGGGAAGCGCTGGTCCGTTTATGTGGGCATGCACCCCGAGGAGCTCTGAGGCAATCCGCTCGCCGCACAGCCAAACTCGTGTCAGGCTGGGAGGCGTATGAGTGATCCCGTGATCGACCAGGAGGCCGACGACGTACGTCCGGACGATGTCTTCCACGACATCGAGGGCGAGGGTTACGACCTCTCCGAGCGCGGCGCCCTGCGGCGCATCCCCGGGCTGTCCACCGAGCTCACCGACGTCAGCGAGGTCGAGTACCGCCAGCTTCGGCTGGAGCAGGTGGTGCTCGTCGGTGTGTGGACCGAGGGTACGGCGACCGACGCCCAGAACTCCCTGACCGAACTCGCCGCGCTGGCCGAGACCGCGGGCTCCGTCGTACTGGATGCGGTGATGCAGCGGCGGCACCGGCCCGATCCGGCGACGTACATCGGCTCCGGTAAGGCCAAGGAACTGCGCGAGATCGTGGCCGGCAACGGGGCCGACACGATCGTCTGCGACGGCGAACTCAGCCCCGGTCAGCTGCGTCAACTGGAGCAGGTGGTGAAGGTCAAGGTGATCGACCGGACCGCGCTGATCCTCGACATCTTCGCCCAGCACGCCTCCAGCAAGGAGGGCAAGGCGCAGGTCGAACTGGCGCAGATGAGGTACATGCTGCCGCGGCTGCGCGGGTGGGGTGAGTCGATGTCGCGGCAGGCCGGTGGGCGGGTCGCCGGCGGTGGGGGCATGGGTACGCGTGGCCCTGGCGAGACGAAGATCGAGACCGACCGCCGACGGATCCGCACCCGGATGACGAAGCTGCGCCGCGAGATCGCTGAGATGCAGACCACCCGTGAGACAAAGCGGCAGGAGCGCTCCCGGCACGAGGTGCCGTCGGTGGCGATCGCCGGCTACACCAACGCCGGGAAGTCCTCGCTGCTGAACCGGCTCACCGGCGCCGGCGTACTGGTGGAGAACGCGCTCTTCGCCACGCTCGATCCCACGGTCCGGCGCTCGCAGACCCGCGATGGGCGGCTGTTCACGCTGACCGACACCGTCGGCTTCGTCCGGCACCTGCCGCACCAGCTCGTCGACGCGTTCCGCTCGACGCTGGAGGAGGTCTCGGAGTCCGAACTGATCCTGCATGTGGTCGACGGCGCGCACCCGGACCCGGAGTCGCAGATCAACGCGGTCCACGACGTGTTCGGCGACATCGACGCGCTCAAGGTCCCCGAGGTCATCGTGGTGAACAAGATCGACGGCGCGTCACCGGAGACGCTGCTGCGGTTGCGCTCGGTGGTCCCCGACGCGGTGTTCGTCTCCGCGCTTACCGGGGAAGGGCTGGACGGGCTGCTGGACGTCCTGGACGCGCGCCTGCCCCGCCCTCAGATCGACGTGCACGTCCTGCTGCCGTATGACCGCGGGGACCTGGTGTCGCGGGTGCACGCCAGTGGTGAGGTGCTGGCCGAGAAGCACGAACCCGAGGGCACGGTCCTCAGCGCGCGGGTCGGTTCCGAACTCGCCGGGCAGCTCGCGCCGTACGCCGTCTGACCTGGCCGCGGTCCACCGCCCGGCTGCCTGTTGTTGAATCACAGCCGGGTAACGGGCGGTACCGTGGGGTCTGTGACAGACCCGGTCAGCGCCGAGCGCGACACCGGTGCCACCGATCGCCGAGCCTGGTGTCCGCCGCTGTGGGCGGTCGTGATCTCGGCGTCGTTCGGACTCTGGCTGACTGTCGATGTGGTCCTCGACGGCCCGTGGCATCGCGCGGACATCGTGGTCGCCGATTGGATCGACGGGCTCGGGCTGCGCGATTCCCCAGTTCCCAACGCGGTCCTGTGGCTGCTGACGCAGACCGGAGGGCGGGCGACGATCCTCGTCGTCGTCGGGCTGCTGACCGTGTACATCATGCGCGAGCGCCGGGTGTGGCAGCCGGCGCTGCGCGTGCTGGGGGCGTTCGTCCTGCTGACTGTCGTGATCTATGCGTTGAAGATCGGCCTGGGTCGCACGGCGCCCGGGCATGGCGCCTCCGTGCTGTACGTCGACGGCCGCTCCTACCCGTCCGGACACTCGGCCAACGCCGTGCTGTGGTGGGGGCTGGCCGTATGGCTGGTCCGGTCCTACGAGCTGCCGGGCTGGGTGGTCCGGCTGTTCACGGTCGTCGCGGTGGCCGCCCCGGTGCTCACCAGCCTTGCAATGCTCGCTCTGAACTATCACTGGCTGACCGACGTACTGGCCGGTCTGGCACTGGGCATCGTGCTGCTGCGCGTCCTGCACCTGATCTTCGGCACCCGGCTGGGAGACTGGGGCAGTGCGCCGAGGCAAGGCCGCGCTGGCGGCCGTAATCGTGATCGGGTGCTCGCTTCCCGCTCCGGCCCACGCGGCTGACCCGGCGTACGGCCCGCCCTCTGCCCTGTGCACCGTCACCGACCCTCGGCTGGCCGAGGTGAGCGGCCTCGCCGTCGACGGTGACCGGCTGCTGATGGTCAATGACGGCGGTGAGGAGTTGGAGGTCTACGTCCTCGATCGGGGCCCTGACCGGTCCTGCCGGGTGACGTCGGTGATCACCTCGCCCGTCGACCCGTACGACGTCGAGGACCTGGCGCGGGCGCCGGATGGCACGCTGTGGCTGGCCGACACCGGGGACAACGCCCGAAACCGAGACACCGTGGCGCTGCACGCGCTGCGCGAGGACGGGCAGTCGGTCCTGTTCCGGTTCACCTACCCCGACGGTCCGCATGACGCGGAGGCATTGCTGCTTGACGGGTCCGGCCGGCCGTTCGTCCTCACCAAGGAACCGCTGGGCCGGGCCGGGATCTACACGCCGTCAGCGGCGCCGTCCCCCTTCGCGTCGACGCCGCTGTCCCGGGTGGGCGACTTGGAGTTCACACCAACCGGTACGCCGGGCGGACCGCTCGGGGAGATCGGGCAGGTGCTGGTCACAGGCGCTGCGCTCTCGCCGGACGGCGCGTTGGCAGTCGTGCGGACCTACACCGACGCGTATGTGTATGCGGTTTCGGACGGCGATGTGCTGGCCGCCCTGGCCGGCGAGCCTGTCCGGGTGGCGTTGCCCGCGGCGCCCCAGGGCGAGGCCATCGCGTTCGGCGCGAACGGTCGGGACCTGCTCGTCACCAGTGAGGGGAGCCCGTTCGAGGTCACACTGTTGCCTGTTGTGGCGTCGGCTACGCCGACTACCGGGGCGCCGGATTCTGAGCTGCCGGCATCTGGGCCGCCGGCATCGACGGCGAGCGCGTCGGCTTCTGGCTCCTCGGCTGGCGGCTCCTCGGCTGACGGGTCCTCCGGTGGCGGTGCGGAGGACGGGAACTCGACTGGCGTGGATCTGGCCATCGCTGGGGTGCTGGCCGCCGTCCTGGTCACGGTCTACGGGGTGCTTCGCCGCCGGCGTTGACCGGTTTCCACAGGATCGCGATCTCGGGCTGCCGGACCGCGGCGGCGTGGCTAGGCTCCGTGCCATGTCCTGCCGGGCAGCGGTCACGGTGTTTGTCGTGACGCTGGGCCTGATGGTCGGTTGTACGGGCGAGGACCCTGCGGCCGGCCTTCCCTCGTCGGCACCGTCATCGACGCCGTCGTCGACGGCGACCACGGCCGAGGTGGTACCCGAGACCAGTGTTCCCACGACGCCCGTCGTGACCGGTGCGCCGGCGCTGCCCGCGGAGGCGCAAGAGCAGACTCCGGACGGAGCAGCCGCGTTCGTCCAGCACTGGTACGACACGCT
>JACCZY010000016.1 GCA_013695685.1 Geodermatophilaceae bacterium
AGCCCGAGTTGATCACCAGCTTGGGGCGTGCGGATGACCTGAGAGAACCGGTCAGGGCACGTTCCAGGCGCCGAGCACCCGGCCGGACAGATCGGAGTACACGATCTGCTGCCCGTCCACATCCGGGTCGACGTCGAACACGACAGTGCCGGTGATCGTCTCCCCCGGAGCAAGGTCGACAACATCCAACGGGTCGTCATACCCGAAGACGCCGGAGCTGCCATCGCCGTACCGCACCATGTCTCCGTCGGGATAGCGGACCAGGAAGTCGAACGGCGCGACCGCAAACACCTCGTCGCCGATGTTGGCGATCGTCACGGTGACCGACAGGAACGTCCCGTTCGCAGGCGGATCGGAGAACTCATCCGGCGGCTCGGCGGTCTCCATCGCCTCGGCGACGGTGATGTCGGCCAGCGGGCTTCCGGACTCGTCGGTGGCCGTCCCGGTCTCCCCGATGTCGAAGATCGCCGCAGGCGGCTCCGGGTCCGGATCACCGCTCGACTCCGGCTCACCGGTTTCGCTGGTCGAGGCGGGAGGCGGGCCTTCGGTCGGTACGCCGGACAACGCGCCGGTGCCGTCGACCATCGTGTTGCAGCCGGTGAGGGTCACCAGCACGAGCACGAGCCAGGCAGCCAGGACCCGCGAGGACATCGCCCAGCCCCTCCCGCCAGCCGCGTGCCAGCGATGCTACCGAGCCGCCGGAGCCAACCGGTCCCGCCACAGGTCGTCGACCTGCCGGTGCAGGTCGGCGAGGGTCCCGGAGTTGTCCAGTACGGCGTCGGCGACGGCGCGGCGCTGGTCGTCGGTCGTCTGCGCGGCCATCCGCGCCCGCGCCTCCTCCTCGCGCATGCCGCGGGTGTCGCGCAGCCGCTGGATGCGAGCATTCTCGTCGGCGAGGACGACAACCACAACGTCGTACGCCGGCGCCAGAGCGTTCTCCACCAGCAGGGGCACATCATGTACGACGACGGCCTCATGGGGGGCATCGGCGGCAAGCTCGGCGCTGCGTTGGGACACCAGGGGGTGCACGATCGCGTTGAGCCTTGCCCGCGCCTCGTCGTCGGCGAAGATCAGTGCGCCGAGCCGCTGTCGGTCCAGGCTGCCGTCGTCGGCCAGGACGCCCGATCCGAAGGCCGCGACGACCGCGGCCAACCCCTCGGTCCCGGGGGCGACGACCTCGCGCGCGACGACGTCCGCGTCGACGACCAGCGCCCCGTGCTCGGCCAGCCGTGCGGCCACCGCGCTCTTGCCCGCGCCGATTCCGCCGGTGAGCCCGACGATCATCCGCCCGCCCCTTCCGCTGCGTTGATGCGGCGCGCCTGCCCCGCCTGCCTTCGCCAGGACCATACGGTGTGATTTCGACGGCCTTCCCGCCCGAGAAAGGGTGCGTCCCCATGGGCAGACATACGCGTCCCCCTCAGCAGTCCGGGCGGCACCGGCTCGGGCGGGCCGATCGGGTGCACTGCCGGCAGCTCTTGGCGGTGGCGAGCCGACTCGATCAACGGCGCTGGAACTGGTCGCGGTTCGTCCGCCCGGCCGGACGTCACACGTGGGGCTGGCTCGCCCGCACGGGCGGGCAGCCCCGAACGGCGTTCGCGCTCATCCTCAGCCTGTAGCCGGTGGCGTGCCGTCGCCGGCCGGGCCGTCGCCCGCACGGGAGAGCTATGGCAGCGCTGAGCCGGCCTGACCGTCCCGCGATTCCGGCTTCACGTCGGCGGTGCTTCCGTCGCCTGCGCCAGCACCGCCTCGGCCACGGCGGTGAGCCGGGTAGGCATCTGCTCGGGTGGCACGACCGCTGCGAGCAGGGTCAGCGAGTACGTCCATGTACCGTCGGCGAACACCAGCGTCGTACCGGCGACGCCGGTCAGCATGACGGCGGGCAGCCCCTGTACCTCGGTGGACTCGACCCGGTCGCCGGCGGTCTGTCTGTCGACGGTCGTCACGTCGATCCGGTCGGCGGCCGCTGCCTCGTCGGTGTACGAGGCGATTGAGACCTCCAGCAGGGGTGGCTGTGCGTTGCCGTCCGGCCCGATCACGATGCCGTACCCACACGTGATCCGGTCGGTACGGCCGATACCCGGCAGCGGCTCGCCCCGGATGTAGGACACCGATCCGGGCAGGCCGACGCCGAGCGCCGGATCGAGGTCAGTGACCGGCAGCAGTGCGCCGCAGTTGGCAGGCAGTCCGACCGGCTCGGCGGTCGGCTCCGCACTGGTCGTCGTCGGCGCAGCACTGGTCGTCGGCACCCGGCTTGTCGTGGGTACGCCGGACGGGTCGGAGGACGCCGTACAGGCGGCGAGGCCGGTCGCGAGCAACGCGGCGCACACGCCGGAGACGCCTCGTGTCATGGACGAGGTGAGCTGTCGGCGGCGCATCAATCCACGGTAACTCCGCGGTTCGCTGCGCCGCCGCAACCAAAGCGGTTAGTTGCCGGCGAGCTTCTCCCGCAACGCGGCCAGCGCCTCGTCGGTCGCCAGGGTCCCCGAGCTCTCGACGTCGGCCGGCTGGTCGGAGGCGTACGACGTCGGCCCGGTGGCCTCGGCATCCGCTGCCTGCGCGGAGACGATCTGCTTCTGATGCGTCTCGAATCGCGCCTGGGCCTCGGCGTACTGCCGCTCCCACTCCTCGCGCTGCTTCTCGTAGCCGGGCAACCAGTCGTTGGTCTCCGAGTCGAAGCCTTCGGGATAGATGTACTCCCCGGCCTCGCTGTAGTTCGCGGCCATGCCGTACGCCGCCGGGTCGAACGACGACGCGTCGCCCACAGCCCCCTCGTTGGCCTGCTTCAGCGACAGGCTGATGCGGCGTCGCTCCAGGTCGATGTCGATGACCTTGACCATGATCTCGTCGTTGACGTTGACGACCTGCTCGGGGATCTCGACGTGCCGCTCGGCCAGTTCGGAGATGTGCACCAGGCCCTCGATGCCCTCCTCCACCCGGACGAACGCGCCGAAGGGCACCAGCTTGGTGACCCGGCCCGGGACGACCTGGCCGAGCTGGTGGGTCCGGGCGAACTGCCGCCACGGGTCCTCCTGCGTCGCCTTGAGTGACAGCGAGACCCGCTCGCGGTCCAGGTCGACGTCGAGTACCTCGACGGTGACCTCCTGGCCGACCTCGACGACCTCCGAGGGGTGGTCGATGTGCTTCCAGGACAGCTCCGAGACGTGCACCAGGCCGTCGACCCCGCCGAGATCCACGAACGCGCCGAAGTTGACGATGCTCGACACCACACCGCTACGCACCTGGCCCTTGGCCAGCTTGTTCAGGAACTCGCTGCGCACCTCGGACTGGGTCTGCTCCAACCACTGCCGGCGCGACAGCACGACGTTGTTGCGGTTCTTGTCCAGCTCAATGATCTTGGCCTCGAGCCGCTGGCCGACGTAGGGCTGCAGGTCACGGACCCGGCGCATCTCCACCAGCGACGCGGGCAGGAAGCCGCGCAGCCCGATGTCCAATATCAGGCCGCCCTTGACGACCTCGATGACGATGCCTTCGACGACCTGGTCTTCTTCCTTGAGCTTCTCGATCGTGCCCCAGGCCCGCTCGTACTGGGCTCGCTTCTTGGACAGGATCAACCGACCCTCTTTGTCCTCCTTCTGGAGAACGAGGGCCTCGACCTCGTCGCCGACCTTAACGACGTCATTGGGGTCGACATCGTGCTTGATGGACAGCTCACGGGAGGGAATGACGCCCTCGGTCTTGTAGCCGATGTCCAGCAGGACCTCGTCCCGGTCGACCTTGACAATGGTGCCTTCGACGATGTCGCCGTCGTTGAAGTACTTGATGGTGGCGTCGATCGCGGCCATGAAGTCTTCGGCGGTGCCGATGTCATTGACTGCTACCTGCGGTGTGCTGTGCTCGGGACGGACCT
>JACCZY010000030.1 GCA_013695685.1 Geodermatophilaceae bacterium
TCGGGCAGTTGGACTCCGCCGCCGAGGGCGCAGTCATCGCCGACTTCGAGGCCGGACTCGGCACGGTGATCCGGATGGGCGACCAGCCGGTGGACGTCGTCGTCCTCGTGACCGAGCCCACCGTCAAGTCCCTGGAAGTGGCGCGCAGAGCGGCTGACCTGGTGCGCGAGCGCCGACTGGGCCGGCTGGTGGTGACGGCCAATCGGGTCCGCGACGCAGACGACGAAGCCCGGGTACACGCTGCCTTCCCTGGCCTCGATGTCGTCATCGTCCCCGACGAACCAGCAATCGTCGCCGCCGAGCGGCTAGGCGAGGCCCCGCTGGACACGGCACCGGACTCGCCTGGCGTACGTGCCCTTGTCGCTCTGGCGCTCACGCTTGTGCCGCTCCCCGTGGAGGCTCGGTCGCTGGGCCACCTGGCTTCGGATTAGCCGGTCCCCAGCCGGCTGGGTCGATCGGCTGCGCCACGAGAATCGAACTTGGGTACCGAGCACGCCGACCGCGTTAGCTGCCGCTCACTCCGTGCTGCTGCTCTGAGCTGCGGTTCTGTGGTGGGCGATACTGGGATTGAACCAGTGGCCTCTTCCGTGTCAGGGAAGCGCTCTCCCACTGAGCTAATCGCCCTGGCCGGGTTCGACTGCGGTGAACCCGGTGTTGCCGTGACCGGGCAGGTTGCCCGGGTCTTGCCTTGAGCCCGGCAGGTTGCCGGGTGTCGAACCTCGAGGTGGAGACGGGATTTGAACCCGTGTAGACGGCTTTGCAGGCCGTTGCCTCGCCTCTCGGCCACTCCACCAGCGCGACAGCTGCCGCTGCGGCCTGCCCGAGCGGACGACGGGATTCGAACCCGCGACCCTCACCTTGGCAAGGTGATGCTCTACCAACTGAGCCACGTCCGCATGATGCTCGACCAGCCTAACCCGTGATCGGCGCCGGCCGACTGTAGCCGACGCTGTCAGCTGGCTTCAAACGGACTCGAGAGTCCGGACTCGCCGCCCAGCAGCGTCGCCAGGTGATAGTCCATGGCCATCACCGCCCTCTCCCCACCGCGGGGCACCAGTTTCTCTGTGTGCGCCAGGAAGCGCTGGAGTGGTGTCTTGCCCGCGGCGAAGACGGCGCGGCCGGAAGGCGAGCGCAGCTCAAAGAAGATGGGATCGCTGCCCTCGGCAGGCCAGACCCGCACGTCCCCGTCACCGGAGGCCGCGGTGAGCCCGGCGGCGAGCAGGTCTCGGCCGAAGACCCACTCGATCCGGTCGGCGCCGTGGTTGTCGAACACGAGTGTGACCGCGAACGGCTCCGCGACGCAGTACCGCAGCCGAGTCACCATCTGCGTCGTCGCTGTCTCGGTGATCATCCGCATGCGCAGCCGGATCTCGGTACGACCTGAGCCCACGCTGCTGACCTTCCCACTCTGCGCACGATCGGTGCAGGAGATTCAACGAACGCTCGGACCAGCGGTGACGGTGGGTATCCGGCCAATCCGAAACGGCCGCGGCGCACGAAAGAACTGTGTGAAGATGGCGCTTATGACCCGGGCAGAGGATCGCTCGAGCAGCGCCGGTCGGCATGCCGACGTCGCGCTCGTCGGGCGGCTCACCCAGGGAGACACCGCCGCGTTGGAGCAACTGTATGACCGGTACGGGCGGCCGGCGTACTCCCTGGCGCGGCGGATCCTGGCCGACGACGGGTTGGCCGAGGATGTGGTTCAGGAGGTGTTCCTCGCGCTCTGGCGCCAGCCCGAGAGGTTCGACGCCGACCGCGGCGCGTTCTCCAGCTGGCTGCTGACGATGACCCATCACAAGGCGGTCGACGCCGTACGCCGGGAGGAGACGCTGCGCCGCCGCCGTTCCCGCGCCGCCGACGAGGACGAGGCGCTCCTCGGCACGGCTGCCGCCGGCCCCGATGTCGACGACCAGGTGATCCGCGGCATCCAGGGTGACGGCGTACGCCGGGCGCTGCTGGAGCTGCCCGACGTGCAGCGGGAAGCGCTCACGCTGGCCTACTTCGGCGGCTACACCCAACGCGAGGTGGCGGCGCTGACCGGCGCTCCGCTCGGCACCGTCAAGACCAGGATGCTCGCCGGCATGCGCCGGCTGAAGGACGCCCTGGGCGGCATGGCCACCAGCGAATTCGCTTTCGGTGAGGGGGCAGGACTGTGAGCCGCGACGGATCGGGTCGCAGGGACCACGAGGCCTTCGACGAGCTGGCGGTCGGGTGGGCGCTCAAGGCGTTGGAGCCCGACGACGAGAGCCGGTTCGCCAGGCACCTGCACGAGTGCTCCCGCTGCAACCAGACGGTGCGCGAGGCACAGGAGATGACCGCGGCGATGGCCATGGCCGTGCCGATGGAGCAGCCTTCGTCCGCCCTGCGTGCACGCATCATGGCGGCGGCGGCTGCGACGCCCCGCGATGCCGAGGTCGCCCCTCCGCTGCAGTTGCCCCTGCGGCCGCCGGGCCGCGTCATCAGCTCGGGCAGCAGGCAGGTCCGTCCCCGGCATCGTCCACGTCCACGGCTGCTCGTGATGGCCCGCGGGGTCGCGCTCGCGGCTGCTCTCGCGCTCGTCGTGGGCCTCGGGGTCTGGAACGTCGATCTGCGCAACGACCGTGCCGAGGCGCAGGCGTTCGCCGCCCGACAGGCCGAGGTGCTCGACGAACTGAACGACCGCGGTATCTATCACGTCGCGCCCTTGGAGACCTCCGACGGCCAAGCGGTGGGCATGGTCGTCGTACACGACGGCGCGGCCAAGGTGATGGCCGACGGGCTGCCGGTCAATGACGCCGAGCGGGAGACCCTGGTGCTGTGGGGCATGCGCAGCCAGCTCTCGCCCGTGGCACTCGGAACATTCGATGTGGTGCATTCCGAACTCGATGTACGCACCGTAAGCTCCACGTCGACCGTGCTGGACGCGTACGACGGCTATGCCATCAGCCTCGAGCCCGGTCGCCGGGCTCCGTCGACCCCGACGGATACGATCGCGACCGGGACGGTGGGAAGCTGACTCGACAGGCCGACCGCGGTTCGAAGGCCGCGGGCGCGGATCCGGACAGATCTAGCCTCCGCCAACGGCTGCGGACCAACCCGGCTACCCGGCAGCCCTACCGCATCATGGTGGCCATCGTCGGCAGCCTCGTCGTGATCGGCGGCCTGGTAGCCATCCCCTTCCCCGGGCCTGGCTGGCTGATGGTGCTCGCCGGCCTGGCGATCCTGGCCTCGGAGTTCGAGTGGGCGAACAGGCTGCTGCAGTACACCAAACGTCGGGTCCGGGCCTGGACCGACTGGGTGATGGACCAACCGTTGTGGCTGCGGCTGCTGATCACGCTCGCGACCGCCGCCTTCGTGTACGGCGTCGTCGCGGTCAGCCTGCACCTGACCGGCGTACCGGAGTGGATCCCTGACTGGGTGCCGCTCTGGCGCTGACCGGTGTCGTCAGTGCCGGTAAGGTTCCGAGTCGTCCCGGGCGATTAGCTCAGCGGGAGAGCGCTCCGTTCACACCGGAGAGGTCACTGGTTCGATCCCAGTATCGCCCACCATAAGACTGCAGCTCAGGAGCCCAGTTCAAGCCCTCCCTCGCCGACCGTGCAACTCACGTGCAATATATCTGTAAGGTTTGCGCTGGATGGGCTGGTCGCTCGACTGGTTGCGACGACTCCACTCGCGCCTACCAGTTCAAGTGGTTTGGTGTCGACCTCTGCAGATCGCGCACTCGGTGCTGTACTCGGGCGGCGCTGGAAACGCATCGACGCCTGGGTCGCCGCTGGTGTCTCCTCGGAGGCGGAGGCGCAGGCGGTCGGCCCGGCGCCGGATCCTCCGAGCTGCAGGCGGAGAACCTCGTCCGTCCTGCTCCGTGCCTCGCCGGCCCTGCTCGGAGCCGTCGACATCCCCAAGGACAAGTTCGGTCCGTCGTTGACCTGGCGGCTTGCCGGGTGAGACATCATTCCTGAGGCGGGTCATTTCGAGGGCGCGAACGCCCCCCTACCATGAGCCATCCACCACGCGCGTGGCTGGCCGATGAGATAACTCAAAACCACTTGGAGCCCTGAAGGATCTTCGGCGCGCACGGGTACGCGTCCGCTTGTGCGCGGACGAGGGGATCGCTGTAGGGGACAAAGCGGTCTCGAAGGGACTCCTTGCGGATGCCGGCAGACACGCCGGCGGCCGCCCCGGAGTGGGGAATTTCATGAGAAGGTCTGGGGAGTTTCAGATCAGCGTCATCACCTGTTCATCCAGGGGCGTGCGGACTCGCCAGTTTGTGCAACGACATCGCTTCAGGCACTTACGCCGATGGGATGCGCTTCGCCAGCGCGGCCACATCTTCTGCGCTCACACGAATGGACCTGGGCCCAACCCTGTATGCCGGGAGCCTGCCCTCAGCAATTCTGCGGCGGAGGGTCCGCTCACTGACGCCATACC
>JACCZY010000033.1 GCA_013695685.1 Geodermatophilaceae bacterium
ACATCGTCGTGGTCGAGGTCGGCGAGGCGGACGATCCGGCGCACCGTGTTCGCGTCGTGCAGGAAGTTCTGCCCGCGACTCTTGGTCGGACGCAGTTCCAGCCGGCGCGCCAGCTCCCGGATCTCCACCGGGCCCAGCAGGCGGTGCCCTGCCGGCCCGCCCGCCGAGCCGGTCATCTAGTCGTACAGGTGGAATCCACACGTGGGCCAGGGGCTGTCGCCGCGGTCGGCGTACAGGTTCTCCGCCGTAGCGATCTGCTGTGACTTGGAGGCCTGGTGCGGGTAGGCGGCGTACTGCTGGCCGCCGTAGGCATCCCAGGTGCCCTTGTCGAACTGCAGGCCGCCGTAGTAACCGTTGCCGGTGTTGATCGACCAGTTCCCGCCGGATTCACACTGCGCGAGGGCATCCCAGTTCAGGCCGGTACTGCGGGGCGGCGGCTCAGCGCCTCCACCACCGCCACCCGACGGGGGCGGGGCCGGGGCCGGGGCCGGGGCAGGAGCCGGAGGGGGACGTTCCCTGGTGCCGACCGCGACCACCTTGTCGACCGGAGCCCGGGTCACCTTCGTAGACAGCGTTTCGCGGGCGGACTCCACGCCGTTCGTCCGGGTGATGCGGATGGTGAGGACCTCGGTGCCGTCGACACCTTCCTCGACCACCTCGCTCTCGCCCTCGAACAGCGAGTCGTCCGCTCGCTCGACGACAGCCCGGGCGATCGGCCGGGTCTCCTGCACCTCCTGGAAGCGAATCCGGGTGATGGTCAGGTTCATGCCGCTGAGCAGCGGCTGATCGCCGTACATCGACATCGTGTCGGTGGCAGCGAGGGTGACGTCCTGCTCGTCGAGCAGCGCCGTGACGTCCGGCGCCGTGGTGACCACCGACAGCGTCTCGCCGTCGACGAGGATGTCGACCTGCTTGGGCATCCGAAGCTCCAGCGCGAGCCCGTCAAGAGGCAACCGATCGGAGCGCGAGGCGGAGACGTAGATGTCGTCCTGGCGGTAGCCGAGCTGGTCGAGGGCTTCGTCCACGGACCGGGCGGTCACCCAGATCTCGCGCTCCACGCCGTCGACTGTCAGCGTGAGCAGGCGGCCGCGGTTGAGCACGATCTCACCGCCGTCGCTGACCGGCGAATCAGCACTCGGAGCGAGCGTGTCGTGCTCGCCTACGGACACGTCCGCCTCGGCCAGTACGTCACCGACGGATCCGGCGCGGGTGCTCACACTCGAGGCGCTGCCGTCGATGGTGAGCGTGATGGTCTTGCTGAAAGAGGCCCAGGCTACCGAGCCTGCGACCAACCCCGTCAGTACGATGCCGAAGAGGACAAGTTGGAAAGAGCGGCGCACTTCACTCCGAACGGTCGAGTCGTCCGGGCGCGGAGACATGCGAACGACGCGTACGTCGTTCCTTCAGCACTGCAGGTGGGTTCACCGCAGCACGGAGCTTCCCCACCCCGGCTGTTCGTCACAAGACGATAACGGACATGTCACGAGGTAGCCAACCCATGGTCGTCTCAGGAGCGGACGTCAGCCCTGCGCCGCACCGGCCTGAGCCAGCCCGGTATGAAGGCGGCGACGAGCAGGCCGGCCACCAGGGCCGCCAGTCCGCCTCCGATCAGCCCGGTGCTGATCAGGTCGGAGCTCGCGCAGCTGCCGACCACCGCCAGACCTGTGACCAGCGTGAATCCGCCGAGCGGCAGCAGAGTGAGGACGCTCGCCGCGGCCACCGACGCGTGCGCATTCGCGCTGCGCAACGCCTCGTCGACCGGAACGTCGTCTGACTCCTCGGCTCTGGGCAGGCGCACGATGCGCAGCAGAGTGAGTTCGCTCACCACCCACCCGCCGGCGGCGAGAAGCAACAGGAAAACCGCGTACTCGGCGACCTCGCCCGCGCCAACCAGTTGCGAGCCGCCGCCCGGGCAGCTCATCAGCAGCGCGGCGGAGCCGTCGGTTGTCGGCACGCTCATCAGCCTCGCCGTCACACCGGCCGCAATCGCGAGCAACGCACTCACGCGCAGCGACCAGACCAGCCCCGGATGGATGTAGTCGCTGACCCGACCCGGCGGCCGTTGTCGGGAAGTCGAGGCGACCGCCCACTGCGGCCGGGAACGCGTCAACTCTCCGACGAGAACGCCCAGCAGGTAGCCGAGCCCGAGCGCCAGCGGCCACAAGAACACCGAACGGGTGCCGACCATGACCGCGAGCAGCACGATAGCCACCAGGCCCGCTCCCAGGCCCGCGGTCCGTACGACGCGTGCCCGCAGCGGCCACCGGGCCAACGTGCGCTCGGCGTCGACGGTGAGCACGACGAAGCCGAGGGTCCCCTCGTTGACCTGCCGGCGCTGGCCGGCATGGCGCCACAGCCGCCACATCAGCAACGCCGGGACGACCAGGACGGCGAGCAGCAACACCACCAGTACCCGTCCCACCGCTCACCACCCCGCTCCACTCGACCGACCGGCTGCTCCATCTTCCCCCCGCGCGAGCAACCCCGCCGCCGTCAGTCGAACATGCGCCGTCCGGTAGCCGTCACCGCAGTGCACAGATCGTCGAGGTCCACCGACTTGATCTGCGCCACCACGCGCAGCGTGTGCGGGATCAGGTACGGCGCGTTCGGTCGGCCGCGGAAAGGCATGGGGGTCAGGAACGGGGCGTCGGTCTCCACCAACAGAAGGTCCAGGGGCGCCACCCGCGCCGCCTCGCGCAGCGCCTCGGCGTTCTTGAACGTCACAGTTCCGGCGAAGCTCATGACGTAGCCGCGATCAGCGCACCGACGTGCCATCTCGGCGTCCCCGGAGAAGCAGTGGAACACCGTCCGCTCAGGCGCGCCTTCCTCGTCGAGCACCCGCAGTACGTCGGCGTGCGCATCCCGGTCGTGAATCACCAGCGCCTTGCCGTGTCGCTTGGCGATGTCGATGTGTGCCCGGAAGGACGCTTCCTGTACGGCGTACCCCTCCGGGCCGGTGCGGTAGCGGTCCAGCCCCGTCTCGCCGATGCCGCGCACCCGCTCCCGGGACGCCAGCTCCTCGATCGCTGTGAGAGCCTCCGGGCTGGCGCCGCCGCGGCCTGCCTCGTTCGGGTGGATGGCCACCGTGGCCAGCACGGCGTCGTACGTCTCGGCCTGCTCGGCCGACCACCGCGAGGACAGCACGTCGGTCCCGACCTGGACGATGCGGGTGATGCCCACCGCCGCCGCCTCGTCGAGGATCTGCCGCACCGGGACGTCCATGATGTCCATGTGGCAGTGGCTGTCCAGCGCCGGAACCCTCAGAGGTGCCGGCGCCGGCGGTGGCTCACTGTGCTTCCCGCCCGTCGCCGCCCGGTCCGCTCCTGTTGTGTGCTCCCGTGCCGCGACGGGGTCACCCTCCCGCGGACTCAAGGCGTTCCAGCTCGGTGTCCACAATGGACGGTTCCAGCTTCTTGAAGACCCGCGTCGGCGGCACGAGCGGGCGGCCTGCCGGCAGCGGCGTCGACTGCCAGGTCGCCTGCTCCTCGTCGTACTCCCCCGTGATCACGCTGTACGGCGTACCTCCGTCGAGGTCCTCGACATCCCGCAGGACAGGCATCGCCGACCAGGTTCCCGATCCGCCGAGCAGCTCGTGCACCTGCTGCGCGGAGTGCGGCAGGAACGGCGTGAGCAGCGCCTTGCAGTCGTCGACGACCTGAAGCGCGACGTGCAGCACGGTATCCCGACGGGCCGGGTCGTCCTGCAGCTTCCAGGGCGCCTGGTCGGACAGGTAGCGGTTGGCGTCGGCGACCACCTTCATCGCCTCCCGGACGGCCTCCTTCTGCCGGGACCGGCCGAGCAGGTCGCCGACCGGTCCGAACGCCGCGGCCGACCGGTCGAGCAGCGCATGGTCGACGTCGGTCAGCTCACCGGCGGCGGGGATCGCGCCGACGTTCTTCGCTGCCATCGAGATGGACCGGTTGACCAGGTTCCCCCAGCCGGCCACGAGTTCGTCGTTGTTGCGGCGCAGGAACTCCGCCCAGGTGAAGTCGGTGTCGGAGGTCTCCGGGCCGGCGACGGCGAGGTAGTACCGCAACGCGTCTGCGTCGTACCGGGAGAGAAAGTCGCGGACCAGGATCCCGACT
The DNA here is from genome assembly GCA_013695685.1 of Geodermatophilaceae bacterium. Taxonomy (GTDB): domain Bacteria; phylum Actinomycetota; class Actinomycetes; order Mycobacteriales; family Geodermatophilaceae; genus JACCTY01. The sequence continues at coordinate 4,086 of JACCZY010000033.1, forward strand.
CCGCGCGACGCTGAGAACTTCTTGGCTTCCATCGTCAGGAACTCGCTGGAGACCACCTCGTGCGGCAGGTGCAGCGTGCCCAGCGGTCCCGGCGTACCGCCGTGGGCGCCGACGCCGTTGTAGCCGGACAGCTGGGCCGGCCAGATCTCGGCATGGAAGACGATGTTGTCCTTGCCCATGAAGTAATAGCCGCGGGCGTCCTCGTCCTGCCAGAACGGCCGCCACGCCTCCGGATCGCCGCTGCGCCGCGCCCACTCGATGGACGCAGACAGGTAGCCGACCACCGCGTCGAACCACACGTAGATCCGCTTGTCCGGCCGGTCCCGCCA
>JACCZY010000060.1 GCA_013695685.1 Geodermatophilaceae bacterium
GGTCACGCCAGCGCGGCCGAGACCTTGGACACCTACTCCCACCTGTGGCCCGACTCCGATGACCGGACCCGCGAGGCTGTCGACTCAGTACTCGGAACTGCTGCAGCCGGCTTGCGAACGGCGAGTCCCGTCTGACTTGCTGTTCTGCTGATGCTGCCGGTGGCGCCGCGCGGGCTGGCCGGGCGGGCGGAGCCTGCCCGGTATTTCCTGCCCGGAGGGGCCGCAGAGGTCTCCGGAGTCAAGGACGGCCGCAGGCCGTCGCGTAGCGATCGCGTAGCGACCCTTGACGCCGGAGGGGCTGCCCCGGAGCATGCGCGGCGCCACCGGCGAGCACGTCGGCATTCTCCAACGTGGCCGGCCGGTGCTCGCCCGACGGACTGTGGCACACCACCTAAGGATCCAGCCGGACCGCGCGCATGCCAGTCTGTGAGATGACGTGCAAGACCGTCCCTGACGTCTGGCAGGCCGCGGCGATCCGTTCGATCACGGCGAGAAACTGGTCGGCCATGACCTCCGCGGTCAGGTTGCCGCCGCTGAGGCAGAACGCCTGAACCCCGTTCGCGATCACGGCCGCCCGCTCGACCGGCCGGTACCGGATGCGCTGATCCTTCATGAGCACCGGCCAGCCGCGCTGCCCGGCCAGGCTCAGCCACTCGTGGTCCGGGATGTCCTCATCCGCGGGAGAGCCGTACACGTCGACCAGCGTATGGAGGCGGAGTCCGGCGGCTCGCAACAGCGCCGGAACCTGGATGCTGCCCAGGCTGCGGTCCAGCAGCAGATCGGGCAACCCGGTCGGGTGCCCGGCCACGAAAGTCAGCCGACGACGAAGGTGGCGACGCGAACCGCGTCCTCCAGCTGCGCGGGTGGGACCCGGTACTCGGCCGCGACAGTGTCCAGGTCTTCGCCGGCACGGAACATCGCCAGCGCGTCCTCGACCCGCGCGCCGCCCCTGGCGAAGATCGGCTGCCCGAAGCCGCGCGCCGGGTCCACGACGACGTCAGCGACTTCGTAGGCCGGCAGATGGATGAGCCGGGCGTAGCCGTCGGCACCGAACTCCAGGCACCGGAGGTAGGCGGCGACAATCTCGGTGAAGACCCGCTGCCCGCTGCGCACCACGACCAGCTCGCGGAGCGCCCCGGAAACCTCACTATCCAGGTCGTGCTCGGCGTAGTCGAACAACACCTCCGCGCCGTCGGTGTAGAGCCGCGTGCTGGCCAGCGCGTGCGCCAGGCCGAACTCGTCGTCCAGGCGGTCCAGCGCCGGCCTTATCCGCTGCAGCGACACGCCGGTCCGACGCAGGGCAGTCAAGACGAGACCTTCGGCGAGACCGATGAACGGGATGACCGGGCCGCGCCGCGCCTTCCCGCGATCTACGACGGTGAGGATCGGCTCTCCGGCGAGCGCGGGGCGCCCGATGCGCGGGACCCGGTAACCGTTGGCCCAGGCGTTGAACGTGGACTTCGGGACGCTGAGGTAGCGGGCCGCCTCCGTCACCGTGTACAGCGGGGCGCGGAAGCGGTCCGGAGCGCCGGTGCGCTCGTCCAGCAGGGCAGTCACCAGCGTGCTCCCTCCTCCTGGATCGGTCCCGTCCATCCTGTCGTATCACCGGCCCAAGCCGGGGTTCCTTCGGCGTTGGTGCGGCTTCGATGCTGCTCGACGGTTCTGACACTTGGGGCCTGAACGGCAGGCTTGCCGGCCTGCGGCATCGAGCTGCTGCGGACTATCTGCGACTGCGGACCCCCTCTGTCGGTAGACCCGCAGGTCAGAGGGGTACGGCGGACGAGTCGGCCTGTACGCCGGGTTCTGTCAACGCACGCCTTGCGGCGCTGCGATGGGCGACCATCCATCTAGGCCTGCCGTCGCCGGCAGGCTCCAGCGGTCTACCCGCAGGCTCGGGCGGGCAGCCCTCGAACGCCTGCGCAGGGACCCGAAGGCCCCTCTTGACCTTGCTCCGGGTGGGGTTTACCGAGCCATCCCGGTCACCCGGAATGCTGGTGGTCTCTTACACCACCGTTTCACCCTTACCGCCTGAGCCGAAGCCAGACGGCGGTTTGTTCTCTGTGGCACTGTCCCGCGGGTCGCCCCGGGTTGCCGTTAGCAACCACCCTGCCCTGTGGAGCCCGGACGTTCCTCGGGCGAGATCTCTCCCGCACGCGGCCGCCCGGCCGGCTCGTCCGCCGTACCGGTCATCGTAGGGCCTAGACCGTCTCCTCGGAGGTACGCCGGCCGGACTGGGTGTCCTCGGGGTCGGGGTGCTCGGTTCGCTCCTCGGAATCGGCCAGTATCGCCTCGGCCTGCGCCTGCGGATCGTCACTGCCGGCGGCACGCTCCTCGGGCAGCAGGTGTGCGCGGTCCGGGGGCTGCGTGGAAGGTGGCGTCATAGCTCCCCCTGCGGTTGATCGAGCAGTTCCGCCGGGCACACCCGGAACGTCATTTGGGCGCCAGCACATGTCCGGGTACGCGGCACAGCCGTCATCATCGGCTCCTCCCCCCGCACCGCGTCAACCCCTGGCACCAACGACCGACCACGTGCAGCGGCGGCCCGCGGGTGCTCCGTACTGTCCACACGGTGACCGTCGCCGACATCCTGCTGCTCGTCGCTGCGGGACTACTCGGCGGGGCGGTGAACGCCGTCGCCGGCGGCGGGTCGCTGATCGTCTTTCCCGCGCTGCTCGCCACCGGGTTCGGCACGGTGGCCGCGAACGTGACGAACTCGGTGGCGCAGTGGCCCGGCTACCTCGGCAGCGTGCTCGGCTTCGGCAAGGAGCTGGCTGGCCAACGCGGCCGGCTGCTCGCTTTGAGCCTCTCGGCGATCCTGGGAGCCGCCGCCGGCTGTGTCCTGCTCCTCACCACACCCGCCGCCGCCTTCGACGCCATCGTTCCGTTGCTCGTCCTGCTGGCCAGCCTGCTGCTCGCCGTACAGCCGTTGATCGCCAAGGTCGTCGCTCCTCCGGCGGAGGACTCCTCCGCGGGGAAGCGGATCCCGCTCCACCTGGCCATTTTCGTCGCCTGCATCTATGGCGGCTACTTCGGGGGCGCGCTCGGGGTGGTTCTGATCGGCGTACTCGCTCTCACCGTCAACGACAGCCTGCGCCGGCTGAACGCGCTCAAGAGCGCGCTGTCGCTGGTGGTCGCCACCGTGACCGTCATCGCGTTCGGGATCTTCGGGCCGGTCGACTGGTTGGCGGTGGCCGTGATCGCCCCGTCGACGCTGGTCGGCGGCTTCATCGGCGCGAAGGTCGCCCGCCGCCTCAACGACACTGTGCTCCGCTGGTGCGTCGTCATCTTCGGCGTGGGGGTAGCCGCCTATCTGTTCTTCACCGGCTGACCTCAGAAGTCGCGTGGCTCGCCGTCGTCGAGGACCACGAGGTCCGTCCCGGCCGGTCCAAGCTCGATGTACCGCTGGTACTCCATCTGCGGCTTGGCCAACGTCATCTCATGGATGGGTACGGCGACGCGCGGCGACACCGCGCGCAGGAAGTCGATGACTTCCCCGGACTTTAGCCACGGCGCACCAGCCGGCAGCGCGAGGATGTCGACGGCGCTGTCCGGCACGGTGAGCGCGTCACCAGGATGGAAGAGCCGCTCGGCCACGATGTACCCGACGTTGGGTACGAGCGGAATGTCGGCATGGATCATCGCGTGCGTACGCCCGACCCCCTCGACCTCGACACCGTTCACGTCGTAGCTCCGGCCGTGCTCGGCCACGGTCACGTCCATGCCGTGCTCGAGCAACGTCGTCGTGCTAGCCGGATCGGCCAGTACGACGGCGCGCGGGTTGGCGGCCAGGAGTGGCCGGAGGCGCTCGGTGTCCAGATGGTCGGCATGCTGGTGGGTGATCAGCACGCCGGACAGGTCGGTCAGGCTCTCGAAGCCCTGACTCCACACGCCCGGGTCGATCAGGACCCTGTTGCCCGACTCGGCGGTGACGAGCAGGCAAGCGTGGCCGAGCTTCTGAATCCGCACGCCTACTCGCCTCCGCGGGAAGGTTGACCGATCGCGACCATCCGCTCGACCGCGGCCCGGGCCCGTACGGCGATGTCGGGCGGTACGTCGATCTCGCCGTCACCGGTCTGCAAGGTGCGCAGGAGCTTCGGTGGAGTAATCATCTTCATGTAGCGGCAGGCAGCCCGCTCGTTCATCGCCACGAAGTCAGTTCCGGCGGTGTTCAACCCCCGGAGCTGGTGCAGGATGCCGGTCTCGGTCGCCACGAGGACGGTCTTCGCCCGCGTGGCCGCTGCGGCCTCGACCATCCCCCCAGTGGACAGCACCCGGGTCCGGTCCGCCGGCAGGTCGCCGCGCGAGACGAGGTCGAGTACGGACGTCGTACATCCGCACTCGGGGTGGACCAGGATTTCCGCGTCAGGGTGGGCCGCCACCCGCGCCCGCACATCGGCCGGGCTGATCCCCGCGTGCACGTGGCACTCCCCCGCCCAGATGTGCATGTTCTGCCGTCCGGTGACGCGCTTCACGTGGGCGCCGAGGAACTGGTCGGGGCAGAACAGGATCTCCTGGTCCTCGGGGATCGAGCGCACCACGTCCGCGGCGTTCGACGACGTACAGCAGATGTCGGTCTCCGCCTTGACCGCCGCGGTGGTGTTCACGTAGGAGACGACGACCGCGCCGGGGTGCTCGGCCTTCCATTCCCGCAGCTGGTCGGCGGTGATGCTGTCGGCCAGCGAGCAGCCGGCCGCATGATCGGGCAGCAGCACCCGCTTGCCCGGCGACAGGAGCTTGGCGGTCTCGGCCATGAAATGCACGCCGCAGAAGACGATCTCCTGCTGGGTGGTCTCGGCGGCGATCCGGGACAGATACAGCGAATCCCCGGTGTGGTGGGCGACGTCCTGGATCTCGGGAACCTGGTAGTTGTGGGCGAGAATCACTGCGTCCCGCCGCGCTGCCAGCTCGCGCACCTCGGCCGCCCACGTGTCGTAGGCCGAGGCGGTCATGCTCCGGTCGTCGGCGTACGCCGTCGTACTCATGCCCCCGACCCTAATCGCAGGTGGCTCGTGTCGTTGACGAGCCGGACCGAAGCGGCCCCGCCGTCATGCCAGTCCACAGTGGACAGACCGGCTGGGTCGAGGTGAATGCGGAACAGTACTTCGATCGGCACGTCGAGGGCAGCGGCCAGGATCAGCTTGATCGGCGTGACGTGGCTGACGACGAGCACGACGCCGGTCGGGTACGCCGACAGCAGCCGGGTCCTGGCCCCGCGTACCCGGCGGGCGACCGCCGCGAAGCTCTCGCCGCCGGGCGGCGCGACGTCGGCCGACGCTGTCCAGGCTGCCATCTCGGCCGGGTACGCCTCGGCCGCCTCAGTCACCGTCAGCCCCTCCCAGGCACCGAAGTCGGTCTCGACGAGATCGTCGTCGGTGCCTACCTGTAGGTCGAGAAGCTCCGCCACGATGTCGGCGGTCTGGCGGGTACGGCGAAGTGGTGAGGACACGACGCCGGCGAGGTCGGCACCGAGCAACCGCTGGCCGGCGGCCCGCGCCTGCCGCTCACCTTCGGCGGTCAACGGGAGGTCGTTGCGGCCGCTGAACCTGCGATCAGCGGAGTGCTCGGTCTGCCCGTGCCGCAGCAGCAGCGTCGTCGTGCGGGCGCCGATCGGTGTCCACGACGTGCGGTTGCTCATGCTCCCCGCAGGGTTGTCAGTGGATTCGCGCCGCGGGCGACGCGGATCCACTGACAATGTGCCGCTAGGGCGCGCCGCTGCACCGTCCATAGCCTCGTTCGCGAGCCGGTCAGCGTGCGTATTGCTCTCCCGCGGGATCCAGGCGAACGTCGTCGGCGGCAGGTCGCGCAGCAGCCGCTGTGCCTCCAGCGCCAGTGGTCGCATGCCCGGATGCTTGATCTTCCAGTGGCCGGACATCTGCTCGACGACGAGCTTGGAGTCCATCCGCACCAGGACCGAGTCGGCCGGGAATTGCGCCGCCGCGGTCAGGCCGGCGATCAGCGCGCGGTACTCGGCCACGTTGTTGGTCGCCGTACCGATGGCTTCCGCGCATTCGGCCAGCACTTCACCGGTGTCCGCATCACGGACCACGGCGCCGTACCCGGCCGGTCCGGGGTTGCCCCGGGACCCCCCGTCGGCCTCGATGACAAGCCGCCGAGGTCCGGTCACAGGCCGGATTCCGGGATGCGGACGAGGATCCGGCCGCACTCCTCGCACCGCAGCACCTCATCGGGCGGGGCATTCCGGACGCGGTTCACGTCGGTGTTGGCCAACTCCATCCGGCACCCCTCGCAGCGGCGTTGGCGCAATGCTGCCGCGCCGATCCCACCAGCACTCGCCCGGATTCGCTCGTACAACGCCACCAGGTCGGTGGGTAGCTCTTCAGTCAACCGCGCACGCTCTGCCTCACGTTCACTCACCTCGGCGTCGATCTCGGCGAACGCGGCGTCTCGCCGGGCTGTCGCCTCGGCACGCTGCTCGGTGACCTGCTCCACCGAGCGGTTGATGTCCGCAAGAGCCGCATCGGCGGTCTCACGCCGCTCCATCAGTTCGAGGACCTGGTCCTCCAGGTCGCCCTGCCGGCGGGCCAGGCTCTGGACCTCGTGCTGCAACCGCTCGAGCTCCTTGGGGCTGGTGACCGCGCCGGAGACAAGACGTTGCTCGTCCCGCTCGCTGCGGGCGCGGACCTGCTCCACGTCCAGCTCCAGCCGCCGCTGCTCGCGGTCGAGGTCACCGATCTCGGTCTGGGCCCGGACGACGTCACCGGACAGCGTCGCCAGCCGCTGCGACGCCTCGGCGATCACCGCCAGTTCGGGCAGCGTGCGCCGACGGTGTGCACGCTGCGCCACGGCGGTGTCCACGGCCTGCAGCTCGAGCAGGCGCTGCTGCACATCTGGGGCGGCCTTCACGAGCGCTTCACGAGCGCCCACCCTAGTGCCGCCCGGCGTCGGCTGCCGTTAGTCCCAGACCTCAACTACGACATCGAGTGCACGGTACGTCGTCAGTGCGCGGCGGTCCCTCGTCGCCAGGACGATCCCGTGCTCCACGGCGGTGGCGCCGACCAGTGCGTCGTACACCGCCCCGCCGGAGATCCCCAGCTCCGCGAACCGCTCAAGTACGCGAGCGGCGGGGCGGACACCAAGAAGGCGGGTGCGCGGGAAATTCTCCTGTATCAGCCGGACCGCCGCGCGTGGGGTGCGCCGGACCGGCGCCGGCAACCGAGTCAGGACGGAGAACGTCTCGTACGCCGCGTGTCCGGCCAGCCCGAGGCTACGACCTCTGACAGCAGCAGCCACCGATCTGTGCGCTGCATGGTCGGCTACGACGAGCGCGATTGCCGCGCTCGTATCGACGAGTAGGTCCGGCTGCCTAGCGCTGGTCGGCATCACGCAACGTACGGACCAGGTCGTCGTCGACCACTGTCCCGGACTGCGGAATCACCAGCAGCTCACCGCTGG
>JACCZY010000015.1 GCA_013695685.1 Geodermatophilaceae bacterium
GGGCCGCCGATGCCGGTGCGCGGGTGGTGACGACGTACGGCATGAGCGAGACCGGTGGCGGGGCGGTGTACGACGGCGTACCGCTCGACGGTGTGCGCGTCGCGGTTGATCCCACCGGGCGGATCCGGCTGGGCGGCCAGGTCCTCGCCGCCGGCTACCGGCTGGCGCCCGAGCTGACCGCTGCCGCTTTTGTTGACGGCTGGCACCTCACGCAGGACGCCGGTCGCGTGGCTGCCGACGGTCGACTGCAGGTACTCGGGCGGCTCGACGAGATCGTCGTATCCGGAGGGGTCAACGTGTCGCTGGCCGAGGTCGACCGGGCGCTGAGCGCCCATCCGGCGGTGGCCCAGGCGGCGGCGTACGCCCGGCCGGACCCGGAGTGGGGCCAGTCCGTCGTAGCGGTCGTGGTGCCGCGAAGGCCCGCCCCGTCGCTGGATGAACTGCGCACCTTCGTCGCCGACCTCGCCGGCGCCGCCGCTGCCCCACGCGCGCTGGTGCTCGTCGCGGATCTGCCGATGCTGGCCGGTGGCAAGCTGGACCGCTCCGCGCTGGCCCGGCTCGGAACGACCGCCGCCTCGTGAGCCTGATCACGCCTGCCCCTCGGGTCGACTTTGCCCGTCCAGTGGTCGCCAGAGCGCCCGAAATGTCCGTTCCTCCCGGCCACCCCGCAGGCAAAGTCGCCGGAGAGAACTTGTGACGACGGCGGCGCAATGGATGGAAGGGGCCCGGCCGCGGACCCTGCCGGCCGCGGTGACGCCCGTCGCCGTCGGGACCGGGCTCGCGTTCGGCGACGACCTGACGCGGTGGGCTCCGGCGACGCTGGCGCTGGTCGTCGCGCTGGCGCTGCAGGTCGGTGTCAACTACGCCAACGACTACAGCGACGGCGTCCGGGGCACCGACGCCCAGCGGGTCGGCCCGTTCCGCCTGGTCGGTTCTGGCGCTGCCAGTCCGTCGTCGGTGCGCTCGGCCGCCTTCGCGGCGTTCGGCGTCGCAGCCGTTACCGGGCTCGTCCTCGCCGCGCTCACCTCCTGGTGGCTTGTCGCGGTGGGCGCCGCCTGCCTGGCCGCGGCGTGGACGTACACCGGGGGAAACAAGCCGTACGGTTACCGGGCCCTCGGCGAGCTGTCGGTGTTCGTGTTCTTCGGGCTGGTCGCCGTCGTGGGCACCTACTTCGTCCACAGTGGACACATCACCCTGCTCGCCGCCCTGGTGGCGATCCCGGTCGGCATGCTGGCCTGCGCCTTGCTGGTGGTCAACAACCTGCGCGACATCCCGACCGACGCCACCGCCGGCAAGCAGACGCTGGCGGTCGTGCTGGGCGATCGGCGTACGCGCCTCCTCTCGATCGTTCTGCTCCTGGCTCCGTTCGTGATCGCTGGCCTGCTGACAACGCTGCGGCCGTGGGCCTGGCTGCCGGTTGTCGCAATACCGCTGGCCATCGCGCCGGTTCGGCACATTCGAGCGGGAGCGGCCGGCAGCGCGCTCATCGCCACCCTGCGCGACACCGGACGGCTGCAACTGGTGTTCGGGCTGCTCCTCGCCGTCGGGCTCGCCGCCGGCTGACCCTCGCCGTACGGGCTCGCCTCGCCTCAGCGCGGCTTCGACCGGACGTCGGTGGACGGGTCCTCCCCTGAGGGAACCCTGCCCTCCCAGCGCGTCGACAGTACGACGGTGGTGCGGGTACGGGAGACGCCGGGAAGCCGGGAGATCGCCGCGATCGCGTGCTCCAGCGCCGGCATGTCGGCGACACGCACCTTCAGCAGGAACGACTCCTCGCCGGCCACGAACCAGCAGTCCTCGATCTCCAGCATCTGGGCCAGCGCGCGCGACAGGTCCTGCTCGGCCTTGTGGTCGGACTCGAAGACGCCGACCAGCGCGGTCACGTCGAGGCCGACCGCGGCCGGCGCGACGGTGGCGTGGTAGCCGGTGATGATGCCCGATGCCTCGAGCTTGCCAACTCGTTCGTGCACGGCCGGCGCGGACAGCCCCACCTGCCGGGCCAGGTCGGCGTACGTCGCCCGCGCGTTCGCCCGCAGCTTGTGCAGGAGCGAGCGGTCGACGGCGTCCATGTCTGGCGAGTCAACAAGTGTCCGTCAGGGCCGGTCAAGTTCGGCCGCTGTTCGCTGCGGCCCCCAGACCGTGGGCGACCGGGTTACCCTGAGATCCGAAGGGGCGGTGGGCATGTTCTTCTTGGTGGCACTGATCGTGACCGTCATCCTGCTCATCGTGCTCTGGCGGGCTCTCGGTCCCGACCAACCCAGCCTCGGCGGCACTGCTCGGCCGCGTCCACAGCGTCGGCCACAGCCGCCACGTCGCCGACAGCAGCTGCCGCCCGACGACAACCCCGACTTTCTCCGGGACCTTGACCGCCGGGCCCGCCCCGAGGAGTAGCTCAGGTCAAGCCCGAGTACGAGTGCAACCCGGACACGACCATGTTGACGATCAAGAAGTTGAAGGTCATCGCGAAGAAGCCGAGCAGGTTGATTCGCGCGGCCTTGACGCCCTTCCAGCCGGCGGTCGCCCGGGCGTGCAGGTAACCGGCGTACACCAGCCAGGCGATCAGCGCCCACGTCTCCTTCGGGTCCCAGCCCCAGAAGCGGCCCCACGCGGACTCCGCCCAGATGGCACCGGCAATCACGGCGAACGTCCAGATCGGGAACGCGAACGCAACCGTGCGGTAGGACAACCGGTCCAGTACGGCGGCGGCGGGCAGCCGCGGGCCGAGCGCGGCGACCGGCCGCGGCATGGAGCCAGCCTCGATCACCCCGCGCTCGTACCGCTGCCGCACCAGGTAGAGCACCGTCACCACGAAGCTCAGCATGAAGACACCGGTGGCGATGATCGCGGCCGCGACGTGGATCACCAGCCAGTACGAGCGCAGGGCCGCGACCAGCGGCGCCGCATCGGCGTACAGCTTCAGGCCGGCGTAGACGAGCACGAACACCCCGGGAATGAGCACGAATACGCCGACGTGCCGCAGCCGCGGCGCCTGCCACACCAGCCAGAGGAAGGACAGCACGGTCACCAGTACGACACCCGAGGCGAACTCGAACATGTTGCCCCACGGCACCCGATCGGTGGCGACACCGCGGAGCACGAGCGAGACGATCTGCAGGCCAGCGCCGAGCACGGTGCAGGCCAGCCCGACTACACCCAGCCGCTGGCCCGGGCCGGAGGTCGTCACGGTCGCGGTGTCGGTGCGGTTCGAGCCGCCGTCGACAACGGTCGTCTGCTCGCTGCTCGTGCGCGCGACGCGCCCTCGGCGGCCGAAGGCGTACTCGCCGGCGAAGCCGACGACGCCCACCGAATAGGTCACGATCGACGCGGTGAACGCCGAGTCCGACAGCGCGGCGAGCGAGTCGTTGACGGCCATCTCAGTTCCTTCCCGATGAGTCTGCTACCAACTTCTTCACCAGCGCCGCGAACTCGGCATCAAAGCTCCCTGAGTCGGCTCGGGAGAGCCCGCCCACGTTGACGACCGTACGAGACGTCGCAGCACCGCCAGCAGCCGGGTCGGCCGGTCGGCAGCGCAACCACAGCCGCCGCCGGCGTACGACGAGGGAGCAGAGCAGCCCGAGCAGCATGACGACCGAGGCGATCAGGACGGTCAGCTGGCCGGGGTCGTGGGACAGCTGCAGCGCTGCCCACTGCTTGTAGCCCTCGAACCGGATCTCGGTGCCGTCGGGCAATTCCAGGCTCTGTCCCGCGAGCAGGTTCCCCGCGGCCACCCGCTCCAGCACACCGCGGTCGATCTGGCGTTGGTCGAGCCGGAACACGTTCTGCGGGGCGCCGCTGTCCAGACCGATGCTGCCCTGGTACACCACGATCGCGACGGCCGGGTTGAGCGGCCGGGGGTCGACGGAGACCAGCCGGTTGTCGCCCAGGTTCGCGGCGGTCGGGACGAAGAAGCCCTCGATCGCCAGCTGGGGGTCCTCCGCGCCGGCGCCGGGCCGGTCGGGCAGTTTCAGCGCGCCGGTCGAGGCCAGCGTGGTCTGCTCCTCCGGCAGGAACGGCGCGGAGATGTCGGTCAGCTCCGAGCCGTCCGGGTAGGTGATGGTGAAACGCGGTGAGTAGCCGTGTCCGGTGAGGTAGAGCCTCACCCCGTCGGTCCGAAGCGGTGAGTTCACTTCCAAGGGGTACGTCGAGGCGGGCCCGCCGATTTCGCGGGTGTAGGTCAGCTCGGCGAGGAATCGCGCCGGGATGAGGTTGTCCTCGTACTCGGTGCTGAACCGGTCCAGGTCGGCGCAGAGCGGGGTGAGGTCTCCAGCGCCGGCGAACGGCCCGTTGCGGTAGGTGTCGTACTGCTGGAAGGAGTTGCAGAAACCCGACCCCTCCTCGACCAGGATGCTGCCCTCGTAGCCGTTCAGCTTCCCGACGGCCAACCCGGCGAGTAGCGCCACGAGCGCGCCGTGGAAGGCCAGGTTGCCGACCTCCCGCAGGTAGCCCTTCTCCGCCGACAGCTCGACGGTGCCATCGTCATCGACGCGGGTGCCGCCGGTGCCGACTCGCCGGCGGACCACCCGCCAGCGGCCTCGACGCAGCGCCGCGGTCGCCGCGTCGGCGACGGCCGCCGGGGAGAGGTCACGCTCGAACGTTGCCGATTGAGGCAGCCGCTCAAGCCGGCTCGGCACCGGAGGTGGGGGCTGGCGCACCGCCCGGAAGTGCATCCGCGTCCGGGGGACCACGCACCCGATCAGGCTGACGAACAGCAACAGGTAGATCGCGGCGAACCACGGCGAGCTGAAGACGTCGAACATGCTGAGCCGGTCAAGGATCGGAGCGAGGTCGGGGTGCTCGGCGTAGTACGCGCTGACCCTGCTCTGGTTTAGCGAGCGCTGCGGCAGCAGGGATCCCGGGACCGCAGCCACCGCGAGCAGGAACAGCAGCACCAGCGCGGTCCGCATGCTGGTCAGCAGCCGCCACCACCGGCGTACGACGACAATCGGGCCGGCCGAGCGACGGAGCGGTTCGACCGGATCCGGGGCGGTCGAGAGCCGCGCGACGGTATCTGTCATCCGGCGCGCCCCGGCCCGGTCCGCTTCGGTGGGATGCCGCCGGCCGGAGCCGGGCTGATGACCCTCACAGGCTGGTCGTTCCGAGCCCGGTGCTGGCGAGCCACGCGCGCAGCTCGATCATGAAGGACTCCCACAACCCGGTCACGAGCAGTACGCCCAAGACGATGAGCAGCACACCGCCCACGCGCATCACCGTGCGGGCGTGCCGGCGGGCGAAGGCGGACACTCCCAGCGCGGACCGCACGCCGACCGCGGTGAGGATGAACGGCAGCCCCAGACCCACGCAGTAGGCCAGGCCGAGCACCGCACCCCGCCCGGCGCTGCCCTCGGAGAACGCCAGCGTCTGGACCGCGCCGAGAGTCGGGCCCAGGCACGGCGTCCAGCCCAGCCCGAACACCACGCCGAGCAGCGGCGCGCCGGCGAGCCCGGCCGCGGGCATCCGGTGCAGCCGGAACTCCCGCTGCATGCCGGGAATCTTCCCGAGGAAGGCAAGACCCAGCAGGATCGTGACCACGCCGAGGACCCGGTTGATCGGCGTCTGGTACTCGAGCAGCAGCCGGCCGAGCCCGCCGAAGAGCGCACCGAAGGACACGAACACCGCGGTGAAGCCGAGGACGAACAACACAGCGCCCAGCAGCACCCGCCGGCGCGCCCGGACTTCCGCCGCCGTACGCCGAGGTGCGGTGACCATAGCCGAGCCGGTCACCCCCGGGCCAGCCACCGCCGAGGCACGGCCCGCGGGAGGCGACGTCGGGTCGGGTGAGGGGCGCGTCTCGGCGCCGGCCAGGCCGGCGACGTAGGAGAGATAGCCGGGGACCAGCGGCAGCACGCACGGAGACAGGAATCCGATCAGCCCCACCAGCGCGGCGACCCCCATGGCGAGGAGCAGCGGCCCGTCGATGACGGTCTGGCTGAACGTCTCCCCGAGGCCGGCGACCGGCATCAGGACTCCCCGAGGAGCGTGTCGAGAACCGCACGAAGGGTGTCCTGGCTGACAGCGCCGACGTAGACCGCGGCCACCCGCCCGTCCCGGTCGAGCAGGATCGTGGACGGGATCGCCGTCGGCGGAAAGTCGCGGAACGCCAGGGTCACCTCCCCGCGCGGGTCGAAGATGCTCGGGAACGTGAGGCCATGGGTCTCGACGAACGCGCGGGCCAGCTGATCGACATCCTTGACATTGACACCGAGGAACGACACCCCCTCGTCCCGTACGTCGTCGTACACCTCCTGGAACTCCGGTGACTCGACCCGGCACGGCCCGCACCACGAACCCCAGAAGTTGATGACCACGACGTCACCGGCGAGGCCGGCCGGGTCGAAGGCACCGCCGTCGAGCAAGATCCCGCCGAAGTCGGGTGCCTCGCCCCGCTCGCCGACGCCGATCAGCTCGCCGGAGGGCGTCGCCTCCACGAAACGGAACTGCCCCCCGTTGTTCAGGTCGACGGCATCGGTGCCACCCGAGCATGCCGACATCGTCAGCGCAGCCGACACGGCGAGAACGGCCAGTCGCCCTCGCGCCCCCACCTCGGTCACTACCTACGCTCCCGGGACGTTGTAGGCGGGTGTCGGTCCGGCCGGCTCGGCGTACTCCACCCGCAGCAACCGCTCCCCGGCGTAGACGAGCGTCGTCAGCGAGGCGAGCCCGCATACACGGTTGCGCGGATCGTGCCAGAGTCGGCGGCCCTCGAGGTGGCTGCGCAGGGTCCAGATCGGCAACTGGTGACTGACGCACACCGCCTCGTGCCCGTCGGCGGCCTCTCGCGCGGCGTCCGCGGCGGCGAGCATCCGCTTGGCGATCTCGCGATAGGGCTCACCCCAGGACGGCCGGACGGGGTTGCGCAACTTCCACCAGTGCCGGGGGGCGCGTAGCACACCGTCGCCGACGCCGACCGCCAGACCCTCGAAGAGGTTGTCCGCCTCGATCAACCGGTCGTCGAGGGTGACGGCCAGACCGAGGGCAGCGGCGAGTGGTGCCGCGGTTTCCTGCGCGCGCTCCAGCGGACTGGAGACCAGGTGGGTGATGTCGCGGCCGGTGAGTCTGGCGGCCACCTTCTCGGCCATCTCGCGGCCGGTATCGGACAGGTGGTAGTCCGGCAGCCGTCCGTACAGGAGCCGATCGGGGTTGTGCACTTCGCCGTGCCGGAGCAGGTGCACCCGCGTCCGCGGCTTGCCCGAAGTCATGAGGCCGCCTCCGTCCGGGAGCACACAACAGGAGCGGACTGGACGGAGGCGGCCGGGTCAACAGTCATGAGGCCGCCTCCGCGGCGGCTCGGGCGGCGTACGGGAGAGCATCCAGAATGCGGTCCACCGCTGCCTGATCGTGGGCAGCGGAGACAAACCAGGACTCGTACGCCGACGGAGGCAGGTACACCCCCCTTGCGAGCATCGCGTGGAAGAAGGCGGTGTAGCGGGCTGTGTCCTGGGCGCGGGCGTCGGCGTAGTTGACCACCGGATGATCGGCGAAAAAGACTGAGAACATCGACCCGGCGGCCTGCACCGTGTGCTCCACGCCCGCCTCGGTCAGCGCGGCGCCGACCGCGCGCTGAACGGTCAGGCTCACCTCGTCGACGCGCCGGTAGACCTCCGGCGTGCAGTGCGCCAGCGTGGCCAGGCCGGCGGCGACCGCTACCGGATTCCCCGACAGCGTCCCGGCCTGATACACCGGCCCGGCGGGTGCGAGCGATGCCATGACGTCGGCCCGGCCGCCGAAGGCAGCCGCCGGTAGCCCTCCGCTCATGACCTTGCCGAAGGTGAACAGGTCGGCGTCGACCGGGTCCAGGCCATACCAACCCGCGGCGGAGACCCGGAAGCCGGTCATGACCTCGTCGCTGATCAGCAGGGAGCCGTACTGGGCACAGATCCCCTTGAGCCCGGCGTTGAAGCCGTCCAGGGGCGGTACGACGCCCATGTTGCCGGCGGCGGCCTCGGTGATCACGCACGCGATCTGATCGCCGTAGTCGACGAAGACCTTCTCGACCGCGTCGACGTCGTTGTAGGGGACAACGACCGTGTCGGTTGCCTGCGCACCCGTCACGCCGGGTGTGTCCGGGACGCCGAACGTCGCCAAGCCGGATCCAGCGGCGGCCAGCAGGGCATCCACGTGCCCGTGATAGCAGCCGGCGAACTTCACGACCATGCGCCGGCCGCTGACCCCGCGAGCCAGCCGGATCGCCGACATCGTGGCTTCGGTCCCGGAGTTGACCAGCCGCACCTGCTGTACCGGCTCCACCCGGGCCACGATCGCCTCGGCCAGGTCGACCTCGCCGGCTGTGGGCGTCCCGAAGGACAGCCCGTGCGCGGCCGCGCGCTGGACGGCCTCGACGACCGGCCCGAACGCGTGCCCCAGGATCAGCGGACCCCACGAGCAGACGAGGTCGACGTACTCGCGGCCGTCGGCGTCCATGAGGTACGGGCCGCGCCCGGAGACCATGAAGCGCGGTGTGCCGCCGACGGCGCGGAACGCTCGGACCGGCGAGTTCACCCCGCCCGGGATGACGGCACTGGCCCGCTCGAAGAGGGCGAGCGACTGCGGCGCGTCGTACGGGAAAGTCACGGCCATCAGTCTCCCAGGTGATGCGCGGGCCGGACATGGCGGCTACTATCTCAACGATTACTGAGTCAGTGCTGATGGAGTGACTGTGAACGCGGACCTTGAACCACGCGCCCGGATGCATGCGGCGCTGGGGGAACCGGTCCGCCTGGCGATCATCGACCAGCTCCGCCTCGGCGACGGCTCACCCGGCGACCTCGCGACGGCGTTCGGTGTCGCGACCAACCTGCTTGCCCACCACCTGGGGGTGCTCGAGGGGGCCGGTCTGGTTCGGCGAGTCCGCTCGGAGGGCGACCGGCGCCGCACGTACGTCCAGCTGTGCCTGGGCGATCAGGTGCTGGGGACGTTGTCCGGGACCCCGCCGGTGCTGCAGGTGACCCGCGTGGTCTTCGTCTGCACTCACAATGCGGCGCGGTCCCAGCTCGCCGTGGCTGCATGGAAACGTGCGCACAGCGTGCCGGCGGCCTCCGCCGGTACCCGTCCGGCCGCCCGGGTCCACCCCCGCACTGTCTCCACCGGAAGGCGGCACGGCCTGCGCCTGGCGAACGCGAGGACGGCCGACGTGGCCGACGTCCTGCGCCCCGACGATCTCGTAGTTGCGGTCTGTGACAACGCCTACGAGGGCCTCGACGCCGCCACGGTCAGCCGTTCCCTGCACTGGGCGGTGCCCGATCCGGTCCGGATCGATACCGACGCCGCCTTCGAACGCACCTACCGGGACATCGCCGAACGCGTCGAGCAGCTGACGCATGCGGTCACACCGGTGCACAACAACCCGGCCGCCTTGGCAACACCCGAACTGAGGAGCGCACCATGACCACAACCCGCAGCTGGTCATCCCTCCGCCCAGACCAGAGCCTGGCCATGAAGACGGCCGCCGCCCGCCTGGCCAAGGACTTCGACGGCATCTTCGGCCAGCAGACCATCGAGAGGTTCCTGCACGCCTCGTTCGACCAGTTCGCGTCCAACGCGGCCGTCACCCGATTCCTTCCACTGCTGGCGGAACGGTTCGCCAAGCAGCGCCTGCAGGCCCTCGCCAGGGTCGAGGGACTGCACAGCGACGGGAAGCCGACCGTGCTCTTCCTGTGCGTGCACAACGCCGGCCGGTCCCAGCTGGCGATGGGTTTCTTCACCCATCTCGCCGGAGACGCCGCCGTTGCCTGGTCCGGCGGCTCCGAGCCGGGAAACGAGGTCAACCCGGCAGCGATCGAGGCGATGCGCGAGCGCGGTATCGACATCTCCCGGGAGTATCCGAAGCCGTGGACCGACGAGGTGGTCCGGGCAGCCGACGTCGTCGTCAGCATGGGCTGCGGCGACGCCTGCCCGATATTCCCGGGTAAGCGTTACGTGGAATGGGAACTCGACGACCCGGCCGGTCTCGACGTGGCTGCGGTGCGGCCCGTTCGTGACGAGATCGAGCACCGCGTCCGCACCCTGCTCGGCGAACTCGACGTTCCGGTCAGTCGCGAGGTCTGACGCCAGTCGACCGCCGGCTAGACGAAAATGCCTCTGTTGGCCAGCCAGATGACCGGGTCCACGCGCGTCCCGCCGACGCCGCCGACGTGGACCTCGAGGTGCAGATGCGGACCGGTGGAGAAACCCTGTGAGCCGACGAGGGCGATCTCCTGTCCGGCGGCTACCCGCTGCCCGGTCACCACTTCGATGACCTCCATGTGGCCGTACACCGTCACATCACCGTTGCTGTGCTGGATGTAGACGGCCTGGCCGAAGCCGGTCGCCGGCCCCGCCTGGATGACGATGCCGTCGCCGGCTGAGTACAGCGGGGTGTACATCGGTGCGGCGATGTCGATGCCCCAGTGCATGGTGCCCCAGCGCTGGCAGTAGCAGCTGGTGAACCTCCCGTCCAACGGCAGTGCCCACTCGCCGGACATGACCGGGCCGCCGCCGTACGCAGCGGCACGGGCAGCCGCCTCGGCCGCACTTCTGGTGAGCAGGTCCTTCTCGTACTGCTCGAAGGCGGCGGCCGCTCCCTCGGCACCGAGCAACTCGACCAGGGCTGCATAGAACTCAGCGTCGTACCCGGCCTTTTCCTCCAGCAGCGTCGTCAGGGTCGCCTGCTGCTCGTCGAGCAGCGCCGTTGACATGTCCAGAGCAGCGCGTGCCTCCGCTTCGGCATCGACCTTGGTGTCCAAGGCCTGGTTGGCGACGTCGTCGGCCGTGTCGCTTCGCGCCTGCGTGACCAGTACCCGGTCCAGCGCCTCGGTGCGGCTGTTCGCGACCGATTCGAGCAGACCGGCCCGCTCGATCAGGTCGGCCGGGCTGCTGGAATCCAGCAGCAGGAAGTCGGCGGACAACCGACTGCCGCTGATGTAGGTGTTCCGGGCGAAGATCCCGAGGTCGTCCTGGGCACGGCGCAGGTCGTCCTCCGCCTGCGCCGCGGACTGGCGTGCCTCCTCGGCCCGCGCGTCGGCAACGACGAGTTCGGCCTCCGCCTGGCGGTAGATGTCGGCAGCCGCCTCGGCCTCAAGTTCGAGCCGGGCCAGCTCCTCTTCGGTGTCGACGATGAGACGGCTCAGGCGCATCGCCTTGGCCGCCAACTCCTCCTGGCCCTCGCTCGCCCCCTCGATCTCTTCACTAAACGGCGGCGGGTCGAAGGTTGGTGCCTGTGGTGGAGGTGGTGGGCCGGGCGGTGGCGGCGGGCCGGGGGGTGGCGGGCCGGTCGGTGGTGCGGTGGGGGCCGGTGTCGTCGTCGCTGGCGGCGGTGGCGGTGGCGGTGGCGTGGTCGACGTAGGGCTCGCGCTCGACGTCGAAGTAGGCGTCGGGGTGGGGGTCGGGGTGGCCGATCCCGTCGGGTCGGTGGGATCGGAGGAAGGGGTGGTGGTGGCCGGTGGTTCCGAGGGTGGGGGATCACCCGGTGCAGCTACTGCGCTGGTGGCACTGGCAAGCAGCAGCGCGGCCAGGCCGGCAGCGAGGATCGCGGCGAGGCCTCGGCGTGGAGGCAGGCCGGAGGTCATGCCGACGAGCGCGTGTTTCGGCTGGTCACCACGCGACACCATGACGCGCTTTCCCCGCCCTGCTCAGGTTACTGACGTGCGGCAACGGTGGGACGCGCATGGCCGTCGACCACACGGGTACTCCCACATGCGACATTACCCTCCGTGTTCACGGTTACGCAACGTGCGCTCTCGCCCGGCGATTATTCAGGACTCTACGACAGCCCCAGGGCGGCCCGCAGGCGGGATGCTATAAGCGCCCGATCGGTCCCGCAGACGCGCTCAGGACGACGCGGCGGCATGAGGCCGAAACGGCAGAGACAGGGTGACAGCATTGGCACGCTGTGCCTGCCATTAGGGCGCAAGACGCCCGCGCCCACGGCTCAGCGTCAGGCTCAAGGCCACCGGCCTCAGCGCTCGGCGACGAGCCAGCTGGCCGCTTCGGCCGCCCAGTACGTGCACACGACGTCCGCCCCGGCCCGCCGGATCGCCGTGAGCGTCTCCAGCACCGCCCGCTGCCGGTCGAGCCACCCGTTCGCGGCCGCTGCCTCGACCATCGCGTACTCCCCGGACACCTGGTACGCCGCGACCGGTACGTCGACCGCCGCGCGCACAGCGGCCAGCACGTCGAGATAGGCGAGCGCCGGCTTGACCATGACGGCATCGGCGCCCTCGGCCAGGTCCAGGGCCACCTCCCGCAGCGCCTCGTGCACCGACCGCGAAGGGTCCTGCTGGTAGCCGCCGCGGTCGCCGAACTGCGGAGCGCCCTCCGCCGCCTCGCGGAAGGGCCCGTAGAAGCAGGAGGCGTACTTCGCCGAATACGCGAGGATCGGTAGCTCGCTGCGCCCGGCCGCGTCCAGAGCCGACCTGATGGCGCCGACCTGACCGTCCATCATCCCGCTCGGCGCCACGACGTGGGCGCCGGCTGCTGCCTGGGCCACCGCTACCTCGGCGTACCGGGCGAGCGTCTCGTCATTGGCGACGGAACCGGCGGAGACGACGCCACAGTGCCCGTGATCGGTGTACTCGCACAGGCACAGGTCGGCGATCAGGACCGTGTCGTCCCCGAGATCCCGGCGGAGCACGGCCAGCGCCCGGTTGACGATCCCGTCCTCGGCGTCGGCCTGCGAGCCCACAGCGTCCTTCACTGCCGGTACGCCGAACAGCAGCAACCCGCCGACCCCAGCCTCGACCGCCTCATGGGCGGCCTTGCGCAGCGAATCCAGGGTGTGCTGCACGACGCCGGGCATCGACGTCACCGGCACCGGGTCGGTGATGCTCTCCTTGACGAACATCGGCAACACGAGGTCACCGGCATGCAGCCGGGTCGAGGTCACCAGCCGGCGAAGCGCCGGCGTACCCCTCAACCGCCGAGGCCGCACACCCGGAAACACCCCGGACGTCACCGCGCGCGGCTCCGCGCCCGAGGCTTGGTCGGCGGACGCACGTCGCCCTCGGTCTCGGTCATCGACTGCGCGTACGCGGCCAGCGC
The DNA here is from genome assembly GCA_013695685.1 of Geodermatophilaceae bacterium. Taxonomy (GTDB): domain Bacteria; phylum Actinomycetota; class Actinomycetes; order Mycobacteriales; family Geodermatophilaceae; genus JACCTY01. The sequence goes on from JACCZY010000015.1 coordinate 13,012, forward strand.
GTCGACCAATGGCTCGACCGCTGCCACGTCCGGCTGGACGTCCACCCGCAACCCGAACTCCCGAGCCGTAGCGGCCGTCTGCGGCCCGATGCAGGCGACGATCGTGCGCGGGTGCGGCTTGCCGGCGATGCCGACCAGATTGCGCACGGTGCTCGAGGAGGTGAAGCACACCGCGTCGAACCCGCCACCCTTGATCGCCTCCCGGGTCTGCGCCGGCGGCGGAGCGGCCCGCACCGTCCGGTACGCCGTCACGTCGTCGATCTCCCAGCCGCGCTCGCGCAGCCCCGCAGCCAGTGTCTCGGTGGCGATGTCGGCCCGGGGCAGGAGGATGCGATCGATCGGGTCGAGGATGTCGTCGTACGGCGGGAAGTCCTCCAGCAGCCCCTCGCTGGACTGCTCACCGCTCGGGACGAGTTCAGGCCGGATGCCCAGCGCCCTGACGGCTTCCGCTGTCTGCTCCCCCACGCAGGCGATCTTGACCCCCGCGAAGGCCCGAGCATCCAGGCCGAACTCCGCGAACCGCTCCCACACCGCCTTGACCGCGTTGGTCGAGGTGAACACGATCCACCCGTACCGGCCGGTCACCAGACCCTTCACCGCCCGTTCCATCTGCGCGGGTGTACGGGGCGGCTCGACGGCGATGGTGGGCACTTCCACTGCGATGGCGCCGTGCAACTGCAGCCGCTCGCTCATGACGCTGGCCTGCTCCTTGGTGCGCGGCACCAGCACCCGCCAGCCGTAGAGCGCCCGACTCTCCCACCACGACAACTTCGACCGCTTGTCGACGGCTGAACCGATCGTCAGCACCACTACTCCGCTGAGGTCGGCTCCGTCCCCTCCGGACGCCAGATCGTCCACAGTGGACACTATTGACCGCTGGCCGATGCCGGTCCCGTCGATCGTGACGCAGGCCGAGGTGCTCCCGGCCAATCCGTTCTTGACCAGGCCGGCACATGTCTCACCGACCAGTTCGGCCGGAAGCTGCAGGGTGAGCGTTCCCGGCGACGTCGCGAGCGCAGCCAGGTCGACGTTCGCGCGCAAATCCGCGGCTGCGTACGCCGAACCGACCGCGATGCCGGCGTACGCCGGCACCGCGGTACTCGCCGGCACGCCGGGCACGACGTCGAACGGCACAGTTGTCCGGGCCACCGCCAGCGTCTCCTTGACCACCGCGTCGCACGTGAACGGGTCGCCGCTCACCAGCCGGACGACCGTCCGTCCCGACCTCGCCTCAGCAAGCAGCGCCTTGGCGACCTCGGCCGGCTGTCCGACGGCGGGCCGCACCTCGGCGCCGGTGGCAAGTGCGAGGACCGCCTCGCCAACGTCGGGATCGACGATGATCAACTCCGCCGCGGCCAGGACACCGCTCGCTCTGATCGTCAGCAGACCGGGGTCGCTGGGGCCGGCGCCAACGAAGAAGATCCGGCCAGTTGGCTTACGCGCGCGCGTCATTCGCGTGCTCCCATGAGATCGGCGGCGCCGTCGGCGAGCAGGTCCGCGGCCAACCGCCGACCCACCTCCTCGGCTCCGGTGACGGATCCGATGACCGACTGGCGGACAGCGTGGCTGCCGTCGATCGCTGTCACGGACCCGCGCAGAAACAGTTCCATTCCATCGTCACCCTCGGCCACAACAGCCAGCCCACCCACCGGAGCGGAGCAACCGGCTTCGAGGGCTTCCAGCAAAGACCGCTCGGCGGCCGTAGCCGCTCTGCTGTCCGGGTCGTCGAGCATGGCCAGCAACTCCAGCAGCTCCTTGTCGTCCTCCCGGCACTCCACCGCCAAGGCTCCCTGGCCCGGCGCGGGTAGCACCTGCAACGGATCGAGCACCTCGGTGACCGCATCGAGCCGGTCCAGCCGCTCGAGGCCGGCGCGGGCAAGGACCACCGCGTGGAGTTCCCCCGCGTCCACCTTGGCCAGCCGGGTGTCGACATTGCCGCGAACGCCGACCAGGTCCAGCCCGAGTCCCAACGCCCGGATCTGCGCCACCCGGCGCGGGGACCCTGTCCCCACCCGGGCGCCGTGAGGCAGCTCGCCCAGGGTGTGGCCGTCTCGGGCCACAAGGACGTCTCTGGGGTCGGCCCGCGGGGGAACCGCGGCCACCGCGAGTCCCGGCGCCAATCCCGTCGGAAGATCCTTGTAGGAATGGACAGCGAGGTCGACCTCGCCGCGGAGCAACGCATCACGCAGCGCCGAGACGAACACTCCGGTCCCGCCGATCTGCTCCAGCGGTGCCGTCGATACGTCGCCGTACGTCGTCACCTCGACGAGCTCGACGTCCCGCGCGTGCTCGGCGATGAGCGTCGCCGCCACTGCGCCCGACTGGGCCATGGCCAGCCGGCTTCGGCGGGTGCCGAGCCGCAACGTCGACCGCCGGGAGCTGTCCCGAGTGCTCATGCGTGGGACTCCCCGGTGAGGTCGGAAGGCAGCGCCACCGCATCGGACAGGTCGTGGCGATCGGGATCGAGACCGAACAGCTCCCGCAGCAGGGCCGCGTACGCCTCGCCGCCCGGGACGCCGGCCAGCTCCTTGACCCGAACGGTGGGGGCGTGCAGCAGCTTGTCCACCACGCGGCGGACCGCCTGGGCCACCTCGGCCCGGTCCTGCGGTCCGAGGTCGGGCACCCGTCCCGCCAGCCGGAGCAGCTCGGCATCGACCACCTGGGCGGCGTACGAACGCAGCGCCGCCACTGTCGGAGCGACCGTCACCGAACGCTGCCAGGTGACGAACGCGGCCACCTCGGCCTCGACGATCGACCGTGCGGCTCCGACCTCGTGCTGGCCTTGCGACCCGTCTAGAACCGAGCGCAGGTGTTCCAGGTCGATGTAGGTGACACCGGGCACCGCGGCCGCCGCCGGGTCGACATCGCGAGGCAGTGCGAGGTCCAGAATCACCAGCGGGCGGCTCGCCCGGGCCGCCATCACCCGCTCGATCACGTCGGCCGTGATGACGATCCCGGTGGCGCCGGTCGACGCCAGTACGAGGTCCGCGGCCACCAGTTCGGCGTCCAGCGCAGCCATGTCCACCGCGCGTCCGGACAGGCTCCCGGCCAGACGTTGCGCGTTGGCGCTGCTCCGGTTGGCGATGACCAGGTCGGTCAGGCCGCGCCCGCGCATCGTCGTACCGGCGAGTGCTCCCATCGAGCCGGCACCCACGATCACAGCGCGGTGGCCGCTCAGATCCTCCCCCAGCACGCGGGCCGCGGCGTCCAGTGCGACGGCAACCACCGACGCGCCCACCCGGTCGATTCCGGTGTCGGTGTGCACCCGCTTGCCGACCCGCAACGCCTGCTGGCACAGCTCATGCAACTTCTGGCCGACGGCGGACTCCGCCCGGGCGAGCGCGTACGCCGTCCGCAGCTGACCGAGAACCTGCGTTTCGCCCACAACCATCGAGTCCAGGCCCGCGGCCACCGAGAACAGATGCGCGACGGCAACATCTTCGTAGTGCACGTACAGATGTGCGCCGAGCTCGCTGGCCGGTTGCCCGCTCTGCCGGGCGAGCAGCGCGCTGATGTCGTTGACACCGCCGTGGAACCGCTCCACCTCGGCGACTACCTCGATCCGGTTGCACGTGGACAGCAGCAGCGCCTCCTGCACATGCTCACCCTCGAGCAGTTCGTGCAGCGCCTTGCTCACGTCGTCGCGGCCGAAGCTGGTCCGCTCCAGCAGTGCCACCGGCGCCGTACGGTGCGACATCCCCACTATCATCAGGCTCACGACGTCACCACCTCGCTGCGCTCGCTCACAGAACCACCTGCAGACCTGCGGCCTTGCGCTGCTCGTGGAAGGACAGGATCTGCAGTTCGACTGCCAGGTCCACCTTGCGGACGTCGACGTTGTCCGGGACGACGAGTACGGCGGGCGCGAAGTTCAGGATGCTCGTCACGCCAGCGGCGACGAGACGGTCGCAGACCTCCTGAGCGGCCTCGGCCGGGGTGGCAATGACACCGATCGACACCGACTCCTGCGTGACGACCTCGGCGAGCTCGGCCATGGCCTGCACGCACAAGCCCGCGATCTCCTCACCGATACGGCGCCGGTCGGCGTCGAAGAGCCCGGCGATCCGGAATCCGCGGGAGCGGAAGCCGCCGTACCCGGCCAGGGCGTGGCCGAGGTTGCCGACGCCGACCAGTACGACGGAGCGGTGCTCGGAGACCCCGAGGCAGGTACTGATCCGCTCCCGCAACACCTCGACGACGTACCCCACGCCGCGGGTTCCGAACGAGCCGAGGTAGGACAGGTCCTTGCGCAACTTGGCCGAGTTGACCCCGGCCGCATTGGCCAGCGCCTCGGAGGAGATCGTGGACAGGCCGCCGTCGGACAGGCTGCCGAGGACCCGCAGGTACACGGCCAGCCGGGCAACCGTCGCCTCCGGGATGGCTCGGCCTTCGGACACTGCGCTCCAGACGGGTTGACGGGCACCAGCGCGGTGGCCGGGGGGTCCCGCGACGCCGCTGACAGGCTGTGGTACCAGCGCCCACGGTAGCCGCTTGTGAACGTGGGCACAAAGTCGCGGAGCCTCGGCCGGTTCAGGTAGTGAGCGCCGCCCGCAGCCGCTCCGGCTCCACCTGCCAGTACCCGTGCTCGTTACCGTCCAGCAGGAACACCGGCAGCCGGTCGCCGTACTCCGCCCGCAGCCGCAGATCGGTGTCCACGTCGACTTCGAGCAGTTCGGCGCCGGTCTCCGCGCAGATCTCCGCCAGTAACGGCCTGGCCTGCTCGCAGAGGTGGCAGCCGGCCCTGGTCAGCAGCGTCACCGTGCGCTGGCTCATGCCGGTCCGAATCCCATCTCCCGCAGCCGGGCGCGGCTGACCTTTCCCGTCACCGAATGCGGCAGGTCGGGCACGAACGTCACCGCCGACGGGCACTTGAAGCGGGCCAGCGACCGGCCGGCGTACTCGATGAGTTCCTTCTCGGTCGGCTGGGCCGCAGCCGCCGGTACGACGATGGCGCGCACGGACTCCCCGGTCAGCTCGTCCGGCACACCGACCACCGCCACCTCGCGGACACCGGGATGGGCGAGCAGCACCGCCTCGACCTCCTGCGGGTACACGTTGAAGCCGCTGACCAGGATCAGGTCCTTGAGCCGGTCGACCAGGTGCAGGTCCCCCTCGTCGTCGAGAAAACCGATGTCACCGGTGGCGAGCCAGCCCTCGGCGTCCGGTCCGTCCCGGCCGTCCGGCCAGTACCCGGCAAAGACGTTCGACCCGCGGACCGCGATCTGGCCGGTGTCCTCGTCCTCGTCCGGGTCCACGGGCAGCCCGTCGGCGTCCCACAGGGCCAGTTCCACCCCCGGCACCGGCCGGCCGATCGAGCCCGGCTTCGGCTCACCGCCGACGAGGGTGCTGGTCAGGACCGGGGCGGTTTCGGTCAGCCCGTATCCCTCGTACACGGCCACTCCGGTCACCTCGCGCATCGCAGCGAGCGCTTGGGGCGGCAGCGGGGCCGCGCCGGACAATGCGACCCGGACGGCTGCGAAGCCACGCTGCAGTTCCGCCGGATCGCAGCGACTCCAGGCCGCGTACATGGGCGGGGCGCCCGCCAGGGTGCTCACCCGCTCAGCGCTCATCAACCGCAGGCATTCCTGTGGTTCGAACCGCTCGACCAGTACCCCGGTGGCACCGGCCCAGGCCTGCATCCCCAGTCCCACGTTGAGCCCGTAGATGTGGAACAGCGGCAGCACGAGCAGCACCACGTCCCGCTCGGTCACCGCTGCCGGCTCGATGGCACCCACCTGCTCGAGGTTGGCGAGCATCGCCCGATGGCTCAGCATCGCGCCCCTGGGTTGGCCACTCGTACCACTGGTGTACATCAGGACGGCCAGGTCCTCGCCCCGTCGGGACACCTCCGGCGAATGCGTCCCGACGGTTTCCTCCGAGGTCAGCACCGCGGGTGACAGGACGTGCCGGAGTTCCGTCAGCTCCGCCGTGATGTCCGAGACAGTGCGTGACCCGTCGTCGTCGGTGACCAGCGCGGCCGCACCGGAGTCACCGAGAATGTGTAGCATCTCGCGCGGCGTGTAACCGATGTTCACCGGTACGACGACCAGACCGGCACGCAGGGCCGCGAAGTAGTGCAACGGAAAGTCCAGGGTGTTCGGGAGCATGAGCGCAACCCGCTCCCCCGGGAGCAGGCCGTGCCCGGCCAGCACAGCCGCCCGATCGGACACCGACTCGGCAAACTCGGTCCAGGTCGGGCGCTGGCCTCCTGCGACGAACGCGCACCGGGAGCCGTGGCGGGCGGCGGCCCGGGTGACCAGATCGGCCAGGTTCTGCAGACCAGCGCTGCCGCGCACACCCGGTGGCGCGCCGAGCTGTCCCATCTCAGTCCTTCCGGTGACGAACTCCTACGACCCTCTGGACCGAAGACTAGGCATGGACGCGGTGACGGAGAAACGTCACCATGGCAATGATGGCGCTGGGAGACGCTCCGGCGGTGTCCGGACGAGGTCGGGAGGCGCACGTGGCCGGAGCGGACGCCCCCCGCGCGGTGGCGTCCGCCGGCAGCCCTTCGACCGACGAACCGGGTGGGGATTCTTGGTCACTCGTGCAGCGGGCGCAGGGCGGCGACGGCGAGGCGTTCGCGCAGATCTATGACCGCTATGTCGACGTGGTGTATCGCTACGTCTACTACCGCATCGGTGACCGGACCCAGGCCGAGGACTTCACCAGCGAGACGTTCGTCCGGGCTCTGCGCCGGTTGGACTCCTTCACCTACCGCGGTCGCGATCTCGGCGCCTGGCTGGTCACCATCGCCCGGAACATCGTCTTCGACCATGTGAAGTCCAGTCGCTACCGCCTCGAAGTGGTCACCGGGGAGATCGACGACTCCGGCCACGTGCAGGAAGGCCAGGTGCAGGAAGGCCCGGAGCACGCAGTGCTGGAGCGGCTGGACTCGCTGCGGCTGCTGCGGTGCGTCAAGCGACTCGGCTCGGACCAGCAGGAATGCATCGTGCTGCGGTTCTTCCAGGGCCTGTCCGTCGCCGAAACGGCGCAGATCATGGGCAAGAAAGACGGGGCGATCAAGGCTCTCCAGCACCGGGCCGTACGCCGGCTGGCAACACTGCTCAAGGACGATCCGGCATGATCGCGGTCACCCGGTTTCGCGCACATCGCCGCCCGGAGCCCGTATCCGGTGGCGGCTCGCGTTCGTTGATCATGCCGGGGGAGACGGTCGCGGGTACCGCTGGAAGGGGCCTGCGGTGAGACGGCACACGGGCAGGGAGTCGGCCCGGCTGGCGCGTGCCCTGGATGCCACCGCATCGAGAAGGACGCGCGACACCGCCGTGGATGAGTTGGTGAGTCTCACCGAGAAGCTGTCCCGAATCGACCTGGACCTCGACGGTCGGCCCGATCCGGTGTTCCGCGCCGAGACCCGGCAGCGCATGCTCGCACTCGCCGAGCAGCGAGCCGCCACCGATCGGGGCGCCACGCATCGGGCTCCGGCCGAACCTCGGCTGCACCTGCCCGCCTGGGGCCGGCGGGTCGCTGTCGCCGTAGCAGTGTTCTGCGCAGTCCTCGCGACCGCGGGCCTGCTCACCCTGCTCTCGCGGGACGCGCTGCCCGGCGATTCTCTGTACGCGGTGAAACGCGGCGCCGAGCAGGTTCAGCTCAGCTTGACGTGGGACCGCGACGAACGGGGCTTCGTCCTGCTGCAGTTCGCCGAGACCCGGCTCGACGAGGTGACCGCACTCGTCCAGGCACCGGTCGCCCTGGCGGCCGGAGTCCCGGGGACGCCCCTGGCGGCCGGAAGTGACAGCGCCGATGCGGTCGTAGCGACGCTGGCGGAGATGGACCGGCAGACCGCCGCGGGGATCTCCCTGCTGACGACCTCGGCGGTGGACCGCTCCGACGAGGCGACCCTGGAGATCCTGCCGACCTGGGCGAAGGGGCAACAGGCTCTGCTGGGTGCGCTGGTGACGAAGATGACGCAGTCGGAGCAAGACCGCGCGCGGGTCTCCCTGACGTTGCTCGAGCAGGTCGAACAGCGGGCCCGACTGTTGGAACTGGCCCTGCCGTGCGAGTGCCTGGACGACCGCCCCGGCGATGACCTCGGCCCGGTGCCGTGCGAGTCCTGCCAGCCCGTTCCGGGGGGGCGCCCCGGCGGCTCGCCGACGCCCACGCCGCCCGGCCCCGGCGCCGGACCGACCGGCTCTCCCACGCAGCCGGTCCCCAGCCCGACCCGGATCAGCCCGACTTCCTGACGGCTCGGTGCCGCTCCGCCGGTTGACCGGCCGGATCCGATTACCCTGGGCTCAGCACCATGCGGGCAGCCTGCGAGCGAGCGGGCCAGCATATCGAGGCGGCCGGAGGGACATCCAGCAGTGCGAATGCCGTGGCGGGTGAGCCCGGCCGAGGATCGGCGCCGAGCCCGGGTCGCCGGAGCCGCATCGGCCGCCGCGGCGATAGCCGCCGCCCCCGAGTTGGAGGCTGCGCTCGCCGTACCGGCCGATCGGTTCGCGGCGGCGTTTTTCGACGTCGACAACACCATGATGATGGGCGCCTCCATGTACCACTTCGCGAAGGGCCTCGCCGCCCGGAAGGTGGTCACCCACCGCGATCTGGCGAACTTCGCCTGGCAGCAGGTCAAGTTCAGGGTGCGCGGCGTGGAGCACCCAGAACACGTCCGTGCGGCGCGGGAGAATGCGCTCAGCTTCGCCAGGGGCATCTCGGTGACCGAGGTGGTCACCCTCGGCGAGGAGATCTACGACGAGGTCATGGCCGAGCGGATCTGGTCCGGCACCCGGGCACTTGCCCAGCAGCATCTCGACGCGGGACAGCGGGTCTGGCTGGTCACCGCGACCCCGGTCGAACTTGCGCAGATCATCGCCCAGCGGCTCGGGCTGAACGGCGCGCTGGGCACCGTCAGCGAGGTGGTGGACGGGCGATACACGGGGCGTCTGGTCGGCGAGATGATGCACGGCGAGGCGAAAGCCGAGGCGGTCAAGGCGCTGGCAGCGCGGGAGGGGCTGGCGCTGGCCCGTTGCTCGGCGTACAGCGATTCCATCAACGACCTGCCGATGCTGTCGCTGGTCGGAGAGCCGGTGGTCATCAACCCCGACGCCGACCTCAAGGCGGTGGCCCGCGAGCAGGGCTGGCAGGTCAGGGACTTCCGGACCGGCCGCAAGGCCGCCCGGATCGGCGTTCCCACGTCACTCGCCGCGGGGGCTCTGGCCGGCGGGATCGCCGGTGGGCTCGCCGTACGCCGCCGGCTCAGCGCCTGACCCCACTGCGCCTGTCGGGTGACTGCGGCGCCTGTTGCCTGCCGGCCGGCCCGAACAGTGCGGGCGGGCTGTCTAGGACCAGACCGAGCGGCGCTGGGCGAGCAGCGTGAACAGGGTCTGCTGGATCGTCTCGCGCACCTGGTCGGTCAGGTTGAACACGAGCATCGGGTCCTCGGCAGCGGCAACGCCGTAAGCGCCGGTCTCGATCGGCTCGCCGAAGTCGATCAGCCACTTGCTCGGCAGCGGGATGAGTCCGAGCGGCCCGAGCAGCGGGAAGGTCGGCGTCACCGGCAGGTAGGGCAGTCCAACCAGCCGGGCGAGGGTGCGCAGGTTCGCCACCATCGGGTAGATCTCCTCAGCACCCACGATCGAGACCGGAATGATCGGTGCGCCGGTGCGCAGCGCGGCGGACACGAAACCACCCCGGCCGAAGCGCTGCAGTTTGTACCGCTGGCTGAACGGCTTTCCGATCCCCTTGAAGCCCTCCGGCCACACGCCTGTGATCTCCCCCGCCCGCAGCAGCCGCTCCGCGTCGGGATTGCACGCCAGCGTGTGCCCTGCCTTGCGGGCGACGGAGCCGACGACGGGCAGGGTGAAGACGAGATCGGCGGCGAGCATCCGCAGCGCCCGGCCGGCCGGGTGGTGGTCGCGCAGCGCCACGGCGGTCATGAGGGCGTCCAGCGGCACCGTGCCGCTGTGGTTGGCGACGATGAGTGCGCCGCCGGTGCTGGGCACATGGTGCAGACCGGTCGTCTCCACCCGGAACCACCGCTCGTAGAGCGGGCGCAACGGCGGGAGCAGGACGTGGTCGGTCAGGTCGGGATCGAACCCGAACTCGTCCACCGAGTAGTCACCGGTCAGCCGCCGGCGCAAGAAAGCCAGGCCGCCGGCGAGGCGGCGCTCGAAGTCCGACTCCGCCCGGGCCTCGTCGGGCGTCTCAGTTGGTGCCCGCGGCGGCTCCTCGCGACGCGGAATGTGCAGCGGGATCACGGTCGCGTCAGACACGGGCGACCCCGCGCGCTGCCGACCGGACCGCCAGGCGGAGGACGCGCTCCTGTACGGCGGCCAGCCGCTGCGGATCGACGACCGGCCGTAGCTGCCGCCCCCGGACGAAGTCGTCGAAGGCCTCCAGCGTGCTGTACCGGGGCCGGTAGCCGAACTCGCTCTTGAGCCGCGTGGTGTCCACGACCCTGCCGTGGTTGAGGAAACGGCGCTGCTCGGCCGTGTAGTCGACCTTCCCGGCGCGGCGAACGACCCGGTCGACGATGCCGGCGGTTATCCCAGGTAGCGGGAGCCCAATTCGTCCAGCCCGCCGGATCGCCTGCGAGAGCAGCATCACGCCGTCCGCGCCGACATTGACGGTGCCCGGAAGCTCGCGCAGCGTCGCCCGGAGCAGCACCTCCAGGGCGTCATCCTCATGCAGCACCTGCAACCGCGGGTCGAAGCCGAGCACGGTCGGTACGACGGGGAGCGCGAAGTACTCGGTCAGCACGGACTCGATCCGCGGGCCGATGAAGTTCGTGAACCGCAGCACCGACAGGGTGACGTCGGGCCGGCGCCGGGCGAACCCGCGGACGTAACCCTCGATCTCCATGGCGTCCTTGGCGTACCCGTACGCCGGCGCGCCACCGGCCTCCATCGCCTCGGTGAACATCGCCGGATCGCGGGGGCTGCTGCCATACACCGCCGTCGTCGACTTAACGACGAGCCGCCGGACCGTCTCCGCCTTTTGGCAGGCGGCGAGCAGCTGCATGGTGCCGATGACGTTCATCTCTTTCATCGACGACCGCCCGCCGGAGTCGTGCGGGGCGGCGCGGATGTTCATGTGTACGACGGTGTCCACGGCCGCCGTGGTGATGACCTTGCCGATCAGCGGATTGCGGATGTCCGCTCGGACGAACTCGGTGCGGCCGAGACTCGCGCGCAGCTCACGGCTGGGCGGCAGCGCGTCGACCCCGATGACCCGCTCGATCGAGGGCACGTCGCACAGGGTGCGGGCCAGCCTCGCCCCGAGGTATCGACTGACACCGGTCACCAAAACGACCTGCGGAGCCATGTTCACCCCACCCTCCGGTCTCGGCCGGATCGGCCCGGGCCGCCGGCTTCCCGCGACAGAGTTGGGGATGCTACTTCTTGTTGCGCCGCTGGACTCGGGTCTTCTTCAACAGCTTGCGGTGCTTCTTCTTCGCCATCCGCTTGCGCCGCTTCTTGATGACCGAGCCCATACGAGTCGTCCCTGCCGATCTGAAAGATGCACGGTCGCGATCCTCGGTCGGAGGAGACGTACCGCATCGCACCGGACGGCGCGATCTGTGTGCCAGCCTACCTCTGCGGTCAGGCGGTGTCGGTGTAGGCGTCTCGCAGGTAGTCGTGGACCGCCCGCTCCGGCACGCGGAAGGACCTTCCGACCCGTACGGCGGCCAACTCGCCGGAGTGCACCAACCGGTAGACGGTCATCTTGGAGACCCGCATCAGCGCGGCGACCTCGGCGACAGTAAGAAAGGAGACCCCGGACAACCCGGTATCTGGGCGAGGGGTCACCCCGTCCGTGCCGGGTCGCTGAAAACCTGAGGTTGCCATACAGTCACCGAACTCTCGGCACGCGTCATGCCGTCAGGCTTCCCCGCCCGACGATCAAAGACACGCACGTGCTTGGCGAAGCGTAGCGGTACTGGAGTGACGCAGCGACAGCAACTTTGTGTCATCAGTTGTGACGGGGAGTCACATCTGTTCGCGACCCAGCTCCACCGAGCGGTCCCGCGCTGCCTCGATGGCAGCGATAAGGGCGGCACGTACCCCGTGCCGCTCCAACTCGCGAACCGCCATGATCGTCGTGCCACCCGGCGAGGTGACCGCCTCGCGCAACTGGACCGGGTGCTCGCCGGAATCTCGCAGCATGGTCGCTGCCCCCAGCGCGGTCTGCACGATGAGGTCGGCCGCCAACGTGCGCGGCAGCCCAAGCAGGATGCCGGCGTCGATCATCGCCTCGACGAGGAAGAAGAAGTACGCCGGCCCGCTGCCAGACAGCGCCGTGACGGCGTCCTGCTGCGACTCCGGTACCCGCACCACCTTGCCCACGCTGGCCAGGATCGCCTCCGCGGCGGCCAGATGCTCCGGTCCGGCGTGCCTGCCCGCGCTGATGGCGCTCATAGCCTGATCCACCAGCGCCGGCGTATTGGGCATCACCCGCACGACCGGCGTACCGGCCGGCAGGCTCCGCTCGATCCTGGCCGTCGGGATGCCCGCCGCGACGCTGACGACCAGATGCCCTGGCTTGATGTTCGGAGCGAGGCCGTCCAGCAACCCGGCGATGTCCTGTGGTTTGACCGCGATGAGCAGGACCTGAGCGGCAGCGGTCGCGTCCACGAGGGACAGCGCAGGGACGCCGTACGTCTTAGAGAGGTGGGCCGCCCGCTCAGGGTGCCGCTCGCACACGACGATCTCGCCGATCATGCGCTCGCCACGGAGCAGACCCGAGACGAGGGCCTCGCCGATCTTCCCGCCGCCGAAGATGGCAAGCGCATTCATGGTGGTCACTTCCGGGTCGGCTCGCACCGCACTCAGTTCCGGCTGCTGACGGCGCGGAGGAAGAACGCGATGTTCGCCGGACGTTCGGCGAGTCTGCGCATCAGGTAGCCGAACCACTCGACGCCGTACGGCACATAGACCCGCACGATATGCCCGGCGGCGGCGAGCCGTAGCTGCTCCTCCGGCCGGATGCCGTACAGCATCTGGTACTCCCAGGTGTCCTTCGGACGGCCGAACCACGCGGCCCGTTCACCGGCGATCTCGACCAGGCGCGGATCGTGGGTCGCGAGCATGGGGTAGCCCTCACCGGACATCAGCACGTTGGTGCAGCGGACGTAGGACCTGTCCACCTCGTCGGCGTCCTGGTAGGCGACCGATTCCGGTTCGGCGTACGCGCCCTTGCACAGCCGCACCCTCGATCCGGCATACGCCAGGTCACGGCAGTCGCCCTCGGTTCGGCGCAGGTAGGACTGAAGCACGGCGCCGGTCGCGGCGAAGTCGCGGCGCAGCTCGCGCAGGATCTCCAGGGTCGAGTCGGTGGTGGTGTGGTCCTCCATGTCGAGGGTGACCGTCGTACCTGCCTCCGCGGCGGCCGCGCAGGTCTCCTGGGCCAGGCCGAGCGCCAGCTTCTCATCGATGAGCTGGCCGACCGCGGACAGCTTGACGCTGACCTCGGCCTGCGGGGTCAGTCCCTCGGCGGCGAGCCGATCGAGCAGGACGACGTACGCGCCGGCGACCGCCCGCGCCTGCACCGCATCCAAGGTGTCCTCGCCGAGGTGATCGAGACTGACCTGGAGACCTTGTCCGATCAACGTCCTCGACGCGGTCAAGACGTCCTCGGTCGACTCGCCGGCGACGAATCGCCGTACGACGTTGCGGCTGACCGGAGCACCGGCCACGACCTTCTTGACGGTGCCGTTGCGGGAGGCGGCGAGGATCAAGGAACTGAGCACCGGCTCAGGCTACGACGCCGACTCCGCAGGTCATCCGAGCGGCCGCAACAACAGCTCGGTCATGACTCGTTGGATCCGTTCGAAGTCGGCGTCGGCGGTCCTGCCGCCGGGGGTAGAAATGACTATGGTCAACGGTCAGTTGCTATGCTGGTCCCATGATCGAGGTTACCGTGCAGGCGAGCACCTTCAAGGCCCGATGCCTGGCTCTGCTGGACGAGGTTGCGCGTTCTCGTACCACCGTCCTGGTCACCAAGCACGGCAAGCCAGTGGCCCGACTGGTGCCGATCGACAACGAAGTGGCACCGACCCAGGGGTCGGTCACCCTTCTCGAGGACGACGACGAGCTGTTCTTCTCGACCGGTGAGCGGTGGAATGCCGGCTAAATGTGTGGATGATCTGCTGCTCGACACCCACGCGCTGCTGTGGTGGCAGGCCGGTTCCGGGCGGCTGTCTGACAGAGCCAGACTCGCCATCTCGACCGCGCTGCGCATCCTGGTCAGCCCGATCTCCTGCTGGGAGGTGGCCATGCTGGTCGAGAAGGGCCGGGTGCGCCTCGATCGTCCGACGGCAGCCTGGGTGCGGGACCTGCTCGTTCAGGACCGGGTGCGCGCGGCGGAACTCACTCCGGCCATGGCCGTGGCGGCAGCCGAGC
>JACCZY010000135.1 GCA_013695685.1 Geodermatophilaceae bacterium
GCCGCCCCAGCCGCCTACGCCGGCACGAACACCACGGTCCCGTTGTGACCGCCGAACGCGAAGGAGTTCGACAACGCGGGGCCGGGAGTCCACGACCGCGGTTCGCGCACGACATCGATGCCGTCGAAGGCGGGATCGACCTGCTCGACGCCCATGGTCGGCGGCAGTACGCCGTACCGGAAACTCAGCGCGAGTGCGATCGCCTCGATCGCTCCGGCAGCGCCGAGGGCATGACCCGTCACTCCCTTGATCGACGTCACCGCCGGCTGGCTGGCGCCGAAGAGCGCCAGCACGGCGGCTACCTCGGTGGCGTCGTTGAGTGGTGTCGACGTTCCGTGCGCATTGACGTGGGTGATCTCACTCGACGGCAGCCCGGCGTCGGCCAACGCGGCGCGCATGCACTCCACAGCGCCCCGGCCGTCCGGGGCGGGCGCGGTGAGGTGGTGCGCGTCCGCGGTCGATCCGCTCCCGGCCACCTCGGCGTACACCGTCGCACCCCGCGCGACCGCGGCGCTCGCCTCCTCCAGCACGAGTACGCCGCCCGCCTCAGCGGAGCAGAAGCCGTCCCGATCGACGTCGAAGGGGCGGGAGATCCCCGACGACGACAGCGCCTTCATGTTCAAGAAGCCGTTGGTCATCACGCCGGTCTGGCATGACTCCGAACCTCCCACCAGAACCGCGTCGCACCGCCCGGCTGCCACCAGCCGCGCTCCGTTGCTGACCGCGTGCGTCCCGGATGCGCACGCCGTCACGACCGTCTCCACCGGCCCGCGCCAGCCGTAACGCATGGACATCATCGCGGCTGCGGCGTTGGGCATCACGGTGGGTACCACGAGCGGTGACACCCGGGCCGGACCCTTGTCGAGGAGGATCTGGGTCTGTGACTCCCAGGCGTACGCGCCGCCGATGCCCGTGCCCATGACGATGCCGCACCGGGCGGAGTCATACGGCTGGTCGTCTACGTCGAGCCCGGCATCGGTCAGTGCCTGCATCCCCGCGGCAACACCCAGCTGAGCGAAGCGGTCCATCCGGCGGGCCTCGACATGCTTGATTCCCCAGCGGGAGGCGTCGAAGTCGACGATCCGCCGGTCGACGACCGGCTCGGCGGGCCGTTGCAATCCGGCCCAGAACTCCTCTGCTCCGGTCCCGCACGGAGCGATCACCCCCACGCCGGTGATCACGACACGCCGTCCGTCGCGCGACTCGATCACCGCGCGCTCGCCTTGGCGAGGACGAGTTGCTCCAGGTGGCCGTACGTAGTCACCTCTGACAACTCGTCGTCGGTGATGTTGATCCCGTAGCGCTCCTCCAACGACATCGACAACTCGATCCCGGCGAGGGAATCCAGACCCAGGTCCTCGGCAAGTAGGGCACCGGGCAGCAGCTGCTCCCCGCCGATGCCGAGATGTCGGGCGGTGTCGGCGCGCACGGTCTCCGCGGTCACGGGCTGACTCATCGCCGGCCCGCCTCCCTCGCTGCGCGCACCCCTCGGTCGATGCTCATCAGGTCTCCTTCATAGGCCGTGCACCGATCCTGCCACGGCTGCTGGGTGCCCTTCCGCGCCCAAGCCCGGGATGCGCTGCGGCGGCGGCTACATTCCCAGTGTGATTCCGGTGTGAACAAGCCGTCATCAGCAGGGATCGTCGTGGGCCTGCGAGCACGAGCGGTCTTCGACGTCGTCGAACTCGACACCGCCAGCGCACTGGGCAGCGGCTCGGTACCCGCTCTCGGAACACCCCGGCTCCTTGCCTGGCTGGAGGCGGTGACGTGCGCCGCGCTCGACCCCGCCCTGGCCGATGACGAGGTGTCCGTGGGCACGCATGTCGACCTCGACCACCTTCGGGCCTCGCGGGTGGGCGCGCGCGTGCGCGCCGAGGCAATCGTGGTGGCAGTTGAGGGACGGCGGGTGGACTTCGACGTCGAGGCGAGCGACGGAGACGGAGACGGCGCCGTCATCGGTCGCGGTCGGATCACCAGGACGGTGGTCGACCGTGAGCGGTTCGTCGACCGGCTCGGCCCGATCAATCCCGGCTGAGTACGCGGTCGCCTCGGTACGCTGGCTCCGGTCCGTCGGCGCCCGTAGCTCAGTGGATAGAGCAGCTGCCTTCTAAGCAGTCGGTCGCAGGTTCGAGTCCTGCCGGGCGCGCCGTATCGCCGCTTCGTGACGCTCCGGCGCCACCGCCAGGGGCTACGCGGCGACGTTGACGATGATTGTTTGGCGGCAGTACGGTCGGCTGGCGTGCGCGAGTAGACAACCTCGTGCCGAGCGACAGGTTTCGGTAAACGCCATGTACGGCGCGGCCTAGTTCGGCAGCATTCGAGTGTGTTGGGCTGAGCGACCGCTCGGTCATCCACATCCACGAGAGGTGGCAGCATGAGTTTTGACCCGAGGGCGGTTACGGGGATTCCGACCGAGCCGGTCGGATCCATGCCCAGGCCGTCCAAGCTGCAGGAGGCCTACGCCCAGTACGACGCCGGGGACATCGGCAAGGAGGACCTAGAGACACTGCAGGAGGCCGCTGTCAAGGACACGATCGAGCG
>JACCZY010000151.1 GCA_013695685.1 Geodermatophilaceae bacterium
GGGCTGGATCGCGCCGGCGGACTGCACCGAGGTGCGGGTGACGCTGACCGACGCCGAGCGGATGGCCTACGCGACCGCCGAGCCGGAGGACCGCTACCGCGTCTGCGCCACCGCCCGGACCAAGCTCCAGGGGCGGACGCTGATCTCCCCCTGCTCGGGCGAGGGACGCGCGAGCAGGGGAACGATGGAAAGGTCACGGCAACCCCACGTTCTCCGCCCGGTCGCTCATCGGCATCAGGCATGCGCTGGGATGGCCGAATGCCGCAGAGGTTCTGGTTTCCACGGGCGTCCCGGCGCCTCGCTCTCACGCTGGGTCTGGTCTGCTCGGGCGGTCTCGTCATCACCGCCGCGCCCGCAATGGCGCATCCGCTCGGTAACTTCACGGTCAACACGCACGTCGGGATGCGGGTGGAACCTGCGGCCATCGAGGTCCAGGTCGTGGTTGACATCGCTGAGGTGCCCACCCTGCGCGCCTTTCCCGGCGTCGATGCGGCTTCCGGTGGGGACGCGGTGCCGGCCGCGGACCAGCGCGCCTACCGGGATCGCATGTGCCCGGCGCTCCGCGACGCGGTCGGTCTGCGCCTCGGTGGCACGCCGGTGGAGCTGGCGGTCGTCGCTAGCTCGCTGAGCTTCCCGCCGGGCAGCGCAGGGCTGGCCACTGCCCGGCTGGAGTGCACCCTGCGTAGCGCTCGAGCACTGGACACGGTAGGCCAGGCGGTGGTCCTCACCGACAGCATGGCGGTGCAACCGGTCGGCTGGCGCGAGATCACCGCCGTCGGTGACGGCGTCGAGCTGGCAGCGAGCACCGTTCCCGAACGCAGTGTCTCCGACGTGCTGCGCGACTACCCGGAGGACATGCTGGACGCCCCACTCGACCAGCGGGGGGCGACGCTGAGCGTCGTCGCGGGCAGTGGGGTGGTGACCGGCGCGTGGGCGCAGACCGGCGCCCCTGAGTTGGGGCCGTTCCGGGGCCTGGACCCGATGACGGCGGCCTTCACGGATCTGGTGTCCGCCGACCGGCTCAGCGTGGGCTTCGGCATCCTCGCGGTGGCGCTCGCCGTCCTTCTCGGTTCGCTGCATGCCTTTGCCCCCGGGCACGGGAAGACTCTGATGGCGGCCTACCTCGTGGGGCGGAACGGCTCGCTGCGTCAGGCGACCTGGATCGGGGTGTCGGTCACGGTGACCCATACCGCAGGGGTGCTCGTGCTGGGGGTCCTACTCTCGGTCGCGGCGGTGACAGCGCCCGAGCGGGTCTATCCCTGGCTGAGCCTGGCCAGCGGCGTCCTGCTCGTCGCGATCGGGCTCGCGCTGCTGAGCGGCGCCTGCCGTCGGTCGCAGGAGCACGCGCACGCGCACGGACACGGGCAAGCGCACGGGCACGGGCTTGTGCACGGGCACGGGCCCGGGAGCCATGACGTCGAGCAGCCCGCCCACGGAGCAACGCCACGACGAGAGGTGACGCCTGGCCCCGTCGCCGTGGAAACGCGGGCCCGCGCGAAGAAGCGGGCGGGGGACACCGACAACCAGCTTCCCGGTGACCGGGGCCAGCGGGGGACAGCCAGTGACACCCGAAGCCTGCTCGCCGTGGGCTTCGCCGGTGGCCTGGTACCCAGCCCGTCGGCGCTGGTGGTCCTGTTGGGGGGTATCGCGCTGGGTCGAGCCTGGTTCGGCGTGCTGCTCGTCCTGGCCTACGGCATCGGGATGGCGCTGGCCCTGGTCGGCACCGGCCTCGTGCTCGTGCGTGCCCGCGGCCGAATCGAACGCTGGTCTGCGGCGAGGGACATCGCTGGCCGCCGCACCGGAGGCGCGCTCGTCGTCGCCCGCGCGCTCCCCCTCCTCACCGCAGGACTCGTCGTCATAATCGGCGTCGGTCTCGCCTCGCACGCCCTCACGCGTCTGTAGATCGGTGCTCTGTCCAGCGACAGGCGTCCGTGGTCGTGCAGGTGCCTGTAGTTTCCGGCTGACCGCGTTGCGCACAACATGGCCGACCTTGCGGATGCTGGCGGAGGGAGATTGGCGGATCGCCTCGTACGTGTCGACGTCCACGCGCAGGGCGACGCGACTGGAGTACCGCCCCGGGGGCCGCACAGCGGGTCCCCCCGGGTCGGCGGTGTGTGACCGCAGGGTCGAAGCCGACCTCCATCTCGTCGGCCAGACGCTGTTCGTACGCGGCAGCCACCGACAATCGGCGCCTTCGACGTCACGGATCCCGCCGCATTGCAACCGCCTTCAGATCGGCCATCCACTCCGCATCATCGAGTGTGGCCGGACGCAACGACCATGACGCTGTCAGGTCATCATCATGCAGCGGCCTCGCGGCTGACCTGGTCGCGGGCGGTGCGCTGACGCCTGTCAACGCAACCGGCGGGCAGCGTGTCCGCTGTCGGCCCGCCGACGGCAACGTCGATCCCAGCAGAGGCTGCGCTTGCGGAACGTTCCGATCTTGTTCGCTCAGGCCGTGGTGGCTGCCGCTACGCAAGTCCCACGACCAGCCGCAGGACAATCACCGTGGCCGGGTCCCTGACCACGGCGAAGAACAGGAAGCCGTGATCGCCGAGCGTGATGCTCCACTGATCCGACGGTTCGTTGTAGACAGCCTCCGGGTCTGCGGTCGGGTTTTCGAACAGGTGGGCCAGGCGTCGATCGACGAGGTCACGGACGTCGTCGGGCAGGTTGCGGTACTGCTGTTCGGCGATCTCCAGCCAGACTGGTCTGTAGCGCGGCATCCGGGTGTCCCGGTCGCGGGGCTACAGGGTGATCCAGTTGCCGTGCTCGTCGCGGGCGCGCAGTCCGGCGAGGTCGCCGGCCTTCGCGCGGGCGACCTGGGCCTGTTCGTCGTCGGTGAGTGGGTTGGCGGCCATCGTGGCCAGCGCGTGCCAGCGACCCAGGACCGCATCGACGCCGGCGCGGTCGAGCTCGTCGGCGGCGGCGCGCATCTCGTCCTCGAACCGTTCCAACTGTCCAGAGACACCGTGCTCGGCCAGCGCTGCGCGGATCGCTGGACCGGACCGCTGGATCGCTACTGCGGTGACCGTCGCCATCCGCCGAGTATGGTGGTTCGCACCGACGGGCGGTGGCATCGGGGGTGGCGCGGCGTGCCGGACCGCACCCGGCGCATAGTCGCCGCCGAGTAGCGCCACCCCGCCGTGAGGCCGTTAGATCCGGTGGGCGAAGACTGCACGGTCGCCGTCCCGCAGGCGGATCCGCTTGCGTGCACCGTCGGCGAGACCGGGTTCGGCCCGGAAGCCCCGTCGGGCGAATTGGGTGGCGAGGCGGATGATAGGACGCAACGCTGTCGCCATGACTAGCGGCGATCTCTGGGATGCCGAGACGGCCGAGCGGTATGACGACAGCTCGGCGTTCATGTTCGCGCCCGATGTCCTGGATCCGGCGGTCGCCTTCCTCGCCGAGCTTGCAGGCGACGGCCCGGCCCTGGAGTTGGCCATCGGCACGGGACGAGTTGCCATACCGCTCGC
>JACCZY010000146.1 GCA_013695685.1 Geodermatophilaceae bacterium
GCCGCCCAGGCGGTTCTGGTTGTCCGTGCGGTCGGCCTGTCCGCCGAACGCAAGGCCCGGCTCTCGGTGATCTCGCGTCAGAAACAGGAGTTGCGGAGCGCACGGCTGCGCATGCTGGCCGCGGCCGATGTCGAGCAGCGTCGCTTGGAGCGGGATCTTGCCGACGGACCGCTCAGGCACTTGGAAGCGATCTCTGCCGAGCTGCCCCGGTTGCCCGCCCGACCGGCCATGCTCGCGGACCTACGCCGACACGCCGACGCGGCGATCGAAGGGCTGCGGGATCTCGCCCGCGGCGTCTATCCACCGGTGCTCCGGGACAGCGGTCTGGTGCCCGCGCTCGAGGCACGCTACCGGCATTCAGCGGCCCCGGTCACGGTGCACGGTGCCATCGGCGACGGGCGCCTGCCGCAGGAGACGGAGCTGACCGCGTACCTGGCGACCTGTGACGCGGTCGCGGCCGCGCTGTCCGGCGCGGCCAGCAGCATCACCGTGGAGCTGACCCGGACGACAGGCACGCTCGCTGTGACTGTCCGGGACGACGGGGAGCCGGTGGACAACGCGCGTCGCGCCGACCTGCAGATCGCCTCCGATCGGACCGTTGCCGCCGGCGGCAGGTTCCAGCTCGAAGGCGCCCCGGGGAATGGCTGTGGCAGCGTGCTGTGGCTGAGTCTGCCTGTGCGTCTCGGACGGCCGGAACCATGAAGCATCGCCTGTTCCTGGGCGTCTTCTGGATCTACTCGGCGCTGGTCACTGGCTGGCTCCTGGTGGGCCTGGCGGCCACCCTGGCCGGGCACTATTCCGGCCTGCACGCGGACGTGGTGACGGTCTCACACGCCGACGGGCTCCCCCGGCCGCTGCGCGCGCTGGCGATGGGCATCGTTGCCCCCACGGAAGCGGCTGACGAGCACAGTGCCCGAGCCGTCCTTGACTACTTCTTCAGCGCGGTCTCACTGGGCCTTGGCCTGCTGCTGGTGCACCTGCGCGGCCGGCACGTCGTGGTCCGGTTGCTGGCTGTCGGGTTGGTCGGCAGCGCAGGCGCGTTCAACCTGAGTACGCACCGGGCTCTCGGGGCACTGCGAGCCGCGACCGGCTACGACCTCGATCTGTGGCACATCCTGCTGCTGCACGCCGTCGCCGGCGTCTGCTACGTCTATGCCCTGCTGCTGTTTCCCGACGGGCGGTTCGCTGCGCGGCGCCACCGTTCGAAGAGCGGAATGCGCTGGGCCGTCGTCGCCGCCCAGATGCTGGTCGGAAACGTCGCGCTCCTCTACTTCGCCGTCTCCACCGGAACCGCGCACGCGGCAGCCTTTGTCATCTTCTACGGCGTGCTGGCCCCGCTGGTCGGCATCGTCGCGCAACGGCGGCGCCTCCGCACTGCCGGCACGGCCGAGGAGCGCCAGCAGTCCCGGGTGCTGTTGGGCACGCTAGTCTTCTCCGTCGCCGCCGCAACCGGTCTTGCGCTGCTGACGCTCCTGCTCACCGCTGTGCAGCTTCCCGGCTTCGCCCCGACGAGTCCCGATGCGGCGCTGTTCGGCGTTTTCCGCGCCCTGAGCGTCGTCGTGCCGCTGTCCATCATCGTCGCCGTCATGCGCTACCGGCTCTGGGACATCGATCGACTCTTCAGCCGGGCACTGCGCTACGGCGCCCTCACGGTCTTCGTGACGGCCGGCTACACCGGCTGCGTTCTTGCCGTGTCAGCGCTGCTCGGACGCCGTGCCGAGTCGGGTGTGTGGGCGCCGTTGCTCGCCACCGCCGTCGTCGCGGTCGCCTTTCAGCCGATCCGCGAGCGGGTGCACCGGGCCGGTGACCGCCTGGTCTACGGCCGGAGGGAGTCACCGGCGCAGCTGCTGGCGGAGCTGACCCGACGGGTCGCCGACGCCCCTCCTGACAGTGAGCTGCTCGGTCTGGTGGCGGCTACCGCCGGCAGGGGTCTGCGAACGGCCCGCTGCCGGGTCGCGGTGCAGACGGTCGACGGGGAGGAGGCGCGCTGCTGGCCGGATGGAGCGGGCGCGCCGGCAACCGGGTGGGACGTCACGGTGCCTGTCCTGCACATGGGCGCGGTCGTCGGTGAGATCTCGGTGGAATCAGCCGCCGGAGAGCGACTCAGCGCGACTGACCGGCGCGTCCTCGCCGATCTCGGGCGGCAGGCCGGTCCGGCACTGGCGACACTGCGCCTCAACGCCGACCTTCGGCAACGGCTCGAGGAGACCTCCTTGTTGGCGGCCACGCTGACGGCGTCGTCTCAGCGGATAGTCATGGCGTCCGCCCGGGAGCGAAGGCGGCTCGAGCGCGACATCCATGACGGGGCGCAGCAACAACTGCTGGCGCTGCGGTTACAGCTCGGCGCGCTTGACGACGTGCACGAGGCGGCGGCGCTGCGGGCGCTTGCCGCGCGGGTGGAGTTGGCGCGGGAGAGCCTTCGCCAGCTGGCCCGGGGCATGTCTCCACCCGTGCTGGCCGACGACGGTCTTACGGCCGCCGTCCAGGCGGCCGCCGACGGACATCCCGGCAACGTCGCCGTACGGTCCAGCGGCCTGCGGGACGTGCGGTTCAGCCGCCAGGTGGAGACGGTCGCCTACTTCTGCTGCCTGGAGGCCCTGCAGAACTGCGCCCGGCATGCACCCGGTGCGCCCGTCCGCGTAGAACTTTTCTTGGATGACGGACAGCTCGTCGTTGCTGTGTCCGACGAGGGACCTGGGTTCGATCCGGCCCCAAGCACGCAGGGAACGGGGCTGGCCGGAATTGCGCAGCGGCTGGCCGAGGTGGGAGGGCAGCTGCACATCGCCACCACTGCGGGTAGCGGTACGACGGTAACGGCCCGGCTGCCTGCCCATCGGGTCGGGATTACGTCCCCAATGTGACTCGGAGGTGGGCCGACCGAAACGACCTCCGATCGGGATCGGATGAACGGCCGCCGTACGGAGCTCGCCCGACGAAGTACGGCTCGGCCAACCTTTGCCGTCTGCGTGCCATTCAGCGCATGACTCCGCTGCTCGTGCGCGCATCGTGATGTACGTACGACGTGATCCAGGTGATCCCGGGGCGGTCGTACGCCGATACTTTGACAACGCGACACTAGGAACGCGGCGTCTGGGCTCCGGCGATGAGTTTCCGTCTCGCCAGGAGTCAACAGTGACACGGCGCACCTGCAGAAAGGGACAACCCGATGCCAAGCCTGATGGTGGACTTCATCATGTCACTCGACGGTTACGCGGCCGCGGACG
>JACCZY010000163.1 GCA_013695685.1 Geodermatophilaceae bacterium
GCGCGCTCCCGCTTCATGTACTCCATGGTGTTTGCCGCGAAGGCCTCGAGTTGCGTCGACAGGCCCGCTTTGGCCTCGGTCATCGCGGCGGCGACGCTGGACTCGGTCTGCTTTTCGCCGGTGGCGATGGTGTTGGTGCCGGCGTAGACTGTGTCACCGTCCACCCGGACCTTGGTGCCTTCCCTGAGCCCGGCGAAGACCTCCTTGCCGACGCTGTCGAGCAACGGGATCCCGGCCTGCATCAGGATGCCCGGACCGAGGTTCGGATAGCGGCCGGAGATGCTCGGTGAGGCGTTGACGACTGCAGAGACGCCGCAGGAGACCAGCGCGTCGGCGCTGACCCGGTCGAGATCCACGTGATCGATGACGGCGACGTCGCCGGGATTCAACCGCTTGGTCAAATTCTTGGTACGCCGATCCAACCGGGCCACCCCCACGACGCCGGACAGCTCCTCCGTGGTGCGCCCGCGACGCAGAGTGCCAAGCTTCATGCGGTCCAGTCTTTCACCGAATGACGGTCTTGGGCGCCCGCCACGCGGTTTCCGGCGCCCGTGGCTGCCCTGTCCTAACTGCTGGCTTTGTGTGGCCGCGCCAGGTCGATCAGCTCGCGCGCGTGCCTGCGCGCGTGCTCACTGCCGTCCACACCGGCAAGCATCCGGGCCAGCTCGACGGGGCGGTCCGCCTCGTCCAGACGCCGCAGCGCGCTGTTCGTGACGGCGGCGTCAGCCGTCTTGTCGACGACGAGATGGACATCGGCGTACGCCGCCACCTGCGGAAGGTGGGTGACGACGACCACCTGATGGTCGCGGGCCAACTGCGCCAGCCGGCGGCCCACCTCCACGGCCGCTCGGCCGCCCACGCCCGCGTCGACCTCGTCGAAGACCATCAGGGAAACGGGGTCCGCGGCGGCGAAGACCACCTCCACAGCGAGCATGACGCGCGACAGCTCACCGCCGGAGGCTCCGCGCTGTAGCGGCTGCAGCGGCGCGCCGGAGTGCGCCGCTAACAGCAGCTCGACGTCGTCGGTCCCGTCGGTGCCGGCTCCCCGGTCTGTACCGTCGACGGTGAGCACGGGCTGGCCGGCGGTGACCGGCCGTGGACGGACATCGGCCTGCACGGCTGCCTGGGGCATCGCCAGGCCGGCGAGTTCCCGAGAGACCGCTGCGGAGAACCGCTGCCCGGCCGTACGCCGTGCGGCGCTGAGCTGGGTCGCCGTCGCGGCAGCCTGCGCCTGCGCGTCGTCCCGCTCGTCGGACAGTGCACGCAGCGCCTCGTCGGAGGTGTCGAGTTCCAGCAGCCGGCGCGCCGCCCGGTCGGCCCAAACCAGCAGTTCGTCAACCGTGTCGGCGTAGCGGCGCTGCACACCCTGCAGGGCGGCGCGGCGCTCATGGACCCGCTCCAGGCGGGCCGGGTCGGACTCGATCCGCTCGGAGTAGGACGCCAGCTCGGTGGCAGCGTCGGCGACCAGGTAGCCGATCTCGGCCAGCCGCTTGTCCAGCTCGACCAGCCGCTCATCGTGAACCGCGGCGCCGGCCAGGGCGCGGCGGGCGACGCCCAGCAACCCGGACACGTCCGTCCCGTCTCCGGCCGGGTCACCGACCAGTACCTCGTGTGCGTGCCGGGCGGAATGCTGAAGCAGATCGGCATGACTGAGCCGGACCGCCTCCACGTCCAGAGCCAGATCCTCTCCCGGCTTCGGGTCGAGCGCCTCGATCTGCGCCAAGCCCTGCCGCAGCACCTCGGCCTCCTGCGCCAGCTCGCGCGCATTCGCGGTCCGCTCGCCGAGGGCTGCTGCAGCCGCCCGCCACCGGCGGAACGCCTCGGCGTACCGTTCCGCAATCTCCGCGACTGGTGCGCCGGCGTACCTGTCCAGGGCGGCCCGCTGCTCGGCGGGCCGCAGCAGCCTGACCTGGTCGGACTGGCCGTGCAGGGCGAGCACGTCGGCGGCCAGCTCGGCCAACAGGCCCAGTGGCACCGCCCGTCCGCCCAGATGTGCCCGGGACCGGCCGTCGGAACTGAGCGAGCGGGAGACAAGCAGGCTGCCGTCGTCGTCGAACTCCGCGCCGGCCTCGACGGCCCGCAGCCGCGCGATGGACGACTCGTCCAGGCGCAGCCGACCCTCGACCCAGGCCCGGTCGCCGCCGGCACGCACCCGCCCGCTGTCGCCCCGCCCGCCGAAAAGCAGTTGCAGCCCGGTGACCACCATCGTCTTGCCGGCGCCGGTCTCGCCGGTGACCACGGTCAGGCCGGGCGCGAACTCCACCGTGGCGTCGACGATGACACCCAACCCCTGGATGCGGATCTCCTCCAGCACGGTTGCCTAGGCCCGCCGCTCGCGAAAGCCTTGGACGGGCAGCTGGAACTTCGCTACCAGCCGGTCGCTGAACGGCGTTTGGTGAACCCGGACCACCCGGACCGGCTGGCTCGCCCGGCGGACGTCGACCCGGGCGCCGGCCGGCACCGGCACCGTACGCCGGCCGTCGCAGAAGAGCACGGCATCGTGGCCGTCGCTGGCGATGCAGACGGTGAGCACCGACGTCGGCGAGGTCACGAGTGGACGGCTGAACAGTGCGTGTGCGCTGTTGGGCACGAGCAGGAGAGCCTCGACATCCGGCCAGACGACCGGCCCTCCGGCGGAGTAGGCGTACGCCGTAGAGCCGGTCGGGGTCGAGCAGAGAACCCCGTCACAACCGAAACTGGTCAGCGGTCGGCCGTCGACCTCGATGACCACCTCGAGTATCCGCTCCCGCGAGGCCTTCTCGATCGACGCCTCGTTGAGCGCCCACGCCCGCGCTAGGACCTCACCCTCGACGTTCACCTGGACGTCGAGGGTCAGCCGCTCCTCCACCGAGTAGCGCCGGTCCAGGATGTGGGCCACCGTGTCAGCGAGCGCCTCGGGCTCGGTCTCGGCGAGGAATGCGACCCGGCCGAGATTCACTCCGATCAGCGGTGCGCCGCTCGGCCGGGCCAGCTCAGCGGCGCGCAGGAAGGTGCCGTCGCCACCGAGCACCAGCACGATCTCCGCGCCGTCGGCCGCACAGTCGTCGGCGGTCACGATGTGGGCTTCGGGCAGGGCGAGTTCACCGGCCTCGTCGGCCAGCACCCGCACCCCCATGCCGGCGCTGCCCAGCCGGCCCGCGACGTCCCGAGCGAGTTCGACGATGTCGCTCCGTCCGGTGTGGGTGACGAGCAGGGCACTGCGAGGCGCCGGACCGGTCATTGCGGGCCGGCCTGTACGGCGGCGGCGATGGCAGCCGGGTCGACCTCGGCGGCGTCGCGGCGCAGCCACAGAAAGAACTCCACGTTTCCCGACGGGCCGGGTAGCGGGCTGGCGACGACCCCGGCTGTTCCGAATCCGCAAGCCTGCGCGCTCACGGCCACAGAACGTACGGCCTGCGCCCGCAACTGCGGGTCACGCACCACGCCGCCGGCTCCCAGCCGGTCCCGGCCGACCTCGAACTGCGGCTTGACCATCGGCAGCAGGTCACCACCTTCGGCCGTACAGGCGGCGAGAGCCGGCAGGGTCAGCCGGAGCGAGATGAAGGACAAGTCCGCGACGACGAGGTCGGCGGGCCCGCCGATGTCCTCTGGGCGGAGCGCCCGAACATTGGTCCGGTCGAGCACCACGACCCGGTCGTCGCTGCGCAGCGACCACGCCAGTTGGCCGTACCCCACGTCCACCGCCACGACCTGTCGGGCACCGCGCCGGAGCAGGACGTCGGTGAAGCCACCGGTCGAGGCGCCGGCGTCCAGGCAGCGCCGGCCGGCGACGTCAATGCCGGTCGCGCTCAAAGCGCCGAGCAGTTTGTGCGCCCCGCGGGAGGCGTAGCGAGGATCCTGCGGGTCGTAGTCGACCAGCACCGGCGTGGCGGGGTCGACGGCAGTCGCAGGCTTGTTCGCCCGTTGGCCGGCCACCCGGACGCGCCCCGCTAGCACCAGATCGGCGGCCTGCTCACGTGAACGGGCCAGCCCGCGCCGGACCAGTTCGGCATCGAGCCGGGCCCGGCGTACCACCTGCGACCGGCTCCTCAGAGCTCGTCGAGAGACATCAGAGCCTGCTGCAGACGGTCGTGCAGCCCGGCGTACGCCGCCGCCTGCTCCGCGACCGGCAGCCGGTTGACGATCGACAGGTCGATGCCGGCAAGGGCGTCGGACGGGCTCGTCTCCGGTTCGTCGTCGCTCACGAGCCAACCCTCGGGGTTGCCTTCTTCGCAGCTGCCTTCTTCACAGCTGCCTCGGTCGTGGCTGCCTTCTTCGTAGCTGCGGCGACCTTGGCAGCGGTCTTCCTCGCCGCCGTCCGCTTGGCCTTGGTGGCCTGCGGTTCCTCGGCCGGCATGGCTGCGGTCTGCCGCGGCGCAACCCCCGTGTGCTTGGCCGCTGTGACCTTTGCCGCTGTGACCTTGGCTGCGGTGACCTTGGCTGCGGTGGCTTGGGCCGCGGTGGCTTGGGCCGCGCTGGCTTGGGCCGCGGTGGCCGCGACAGCGCCGTCGCGGACAGCGGCGAGTTGCGACTCCAAGACGGCGATCCGGCGCGTCAACGCGTCCAGTTCGGACGATGTGGCCACGCCCATGGCCGAGCGAGCCCGGTCGACCTCGACGCGCACGATGTTGAGCAGAGCCGCCCGGTTGCTCAAGGACGTGCTGATCAGATCCTCGGCAATGGCGCCGACCTGCTCGGCGGTAGCTTCTCCCTGGCTGACCAACGCCCGTGCCGCCGCCGTAGCCTTCTGCCGAGTGATGTCCGTCAGCCCGCTGGCCAGCGCCCAGTAGCCACGCACCGCATCGCGCACCATCTCCACCTCCTGCTGCGTGTGCCCGTCACGCTACCGGCCCCAGCACACAGCCGGGCTTGCGACACCTCGGAAGCGAGATAGCCTGCGCGACTAGTGAGAAGGGTGTCCATGGCCACGCAACAGGAGTGCGAGCAGGCGTTGCAGGAACTGTCGGCGATCATCGCTCGCTCTGGCGGGTCCGAGAATCGCCCACTGCGGCGCTCGGTGTCCTGCCGGATCACCGATCTCGATGTGGCGTTCGCCGGCGAATTGCGGCAGGGACGCCTGGAGGACATCGTGCAGACCGACCCGACGAACCGGGCGAAGGCCGACATCCAGCTGACGACGACCAGCGACGACCTGATCCGCCTGGTGGACGGATCGCTCGGTTTCGCCGCCGCGTGGAGCAGCGGCCGCCTCCGCGTTGACGCCAGCTTCATGGACCTGCTCAAACTGCAAAAAATGCTCTGAACGACCTGCCCCGACCACGAAACTGGTCACGAACTACAGGTCTCCTGCTCGTTGTTCTGTCGTGAGTGACCACTTTCGTGGTGCCGACGGGTGCTCGTTCCAGGAGCAGCTGGTCGGGTGGTTCCGCACTGCGGGATGCCGAGTGACTCGAGCGCCTCTGCGGCCTCGGCATCCGCTGCGCAGACGGAGGTGACACCGCTATCCCAGGTCGCTACGCACAGCACCCGCAAGGCGTCCAGTGGCTGACCCGTGCCGGATAACGACAGCGGCTCCCCGGCGCCGACGGCCCATGACAGGCAGCTCCATCCCGTCGACGTCCCTCGCACGTCAGGGTGCGCACACAGCAGGGCGCTGAGATCCGCCGCGAGATAGGTCGGGCGATGGTGCGGCGCTGCGCCGAGGAGGTCGACAGGGCTGGTAACTCCGGTAAGCACGATCATGCTGGGGCACCCGACGCGGGCAGCACCCTCGATGTCGGTGTCCATACGATCGCCGACGACCAGCGGGCGCTTCGCGCCTGTCCGGTCGACGCACTCGGTGTGCATGGACGGCTCGGGTTTGCCGGTTATCAAGGGCTGACTGCCGGTGGTGCGACGGACGACATCGACGAAGGCTCCGTTTCCGGGCAGCGGGCCGTCGACGGACGGGACGGTCAAGTCGCCGTTTGCGGCCACCCACCAGGCACCGGCGCGGACAGCACGGCACGCGGCGGCGAGGTCACGCCAACCGGTGTCGGGCGAATACCCCTGTACGACGGCAGCGACCGGCGCCGTGGCAGCGCCGGGCACCGAACCGGTTAAGGAGCCGGGCAACAAGCCGTCCACCGAGCCGGTCACGGATTCGGTACCGGCTCGGACCGGTGTCAGGCCGAGCTGCCGGATCTCCTCAGCAAAGTCCTCAGTTCCGACGACGAGCACGCGCGCGCCGGGCGGCAGGCGCTGGGCGAGCACCCGGGCGGCCGTCTGGCCACTGGTGATCACCTGTGTCGGCTCGGCCGGTACTCCCAGCCGGGTCAGCTTCTCGGCCACCCGTCGGCCGCTGCGCGCCGCATTGTTGGTCACGAAGCCCAGTCGCATGCCCATGCCGACGGCAGCGGCGAGGTGTTCCGCGGCACCGGGGACAGCCTCGGCGCCCAGGTAGACGACTCCGTCGAGATCGAGCAGAGCGACGTCGTACAGCTGTGCAAGTGGACGGGATGACCCGGTCAAGGCCATTACCGGAACGGCCGGCACTGCCGGCGTCACCGGCGGGCGGTCAACGCAGCGCGAGCTCCCCGCAGGGCGGTGCTGTAGTGGGTGACATCCGGGCGCATCGCGGCCGCCAGCGCGAGGTGTTCCACAGCGGCTGCCAGGTCGCCGGTTCGAGCGGCCGCCAATCCCAGGCCGAACTGCGCATAGTCGTCGGCCGGGTTCACGCTGATGATCCACTCGAAGCTCTCGACCGCCTCGTCATACAGCCCGGCGTCGAATTGTGCCCGGGCGAGCGCCTCGCGAACACTGCGCGAATCCGGCTCCGCCTCGACTGCGTGACCGAGGATGACTACCGCCGCCGCTGGGTTTCCCTCACCGAGCAGGTCGACCCCGCGGATGTACCAGTCGTAAACCTCGCCCTGCGGCACGACGTCCGGCGGCGGCGGGGGAAGGTCGTCGAAGGGCCTACGGGCAGGTACCTGTCCGTAGTAGTCAGCGTCGTGTTCGCTGTCGCTCTCGCTGGGACGGGTCACGGGCGGTCCTCCCTCGTCGTCGAGCCCGGCCGAGTCACCGCGGCGGGCGCCTAGGATGCGTGGATGCCGGGACCCGAGCCATCCACTGCGGGCTCGTACGGCGCTTGTCCTCCCGAGCTGATCCTGTCGCCGTTTCGGGCGGTCCGATACACCACGCGGGATCAATCCGCCCTCGCCCGGCTCACCTCTCCGGCCTACGACCTCATCGACCCGGATGGCCGGGAGGCCCTCGAACTGACTGATCCACACAACGTCGTTCGTCTCATCCTCCCACGAGCCGACCCTCGCGGGGATCACGATCGCTACTGGCAGGCCGCTCAGACGCTCGCCGCCTGGCGCGCGAACGGCGTGCTCGCGGCCGATCCCGAGCCCGCTCTCTACGTCTACGAGATGGTGGACGGGTCGACGAGCACCCGCGGTCTGGTCGGTGCGGTCAGCCTGGTCGATCCGGCAACAGGCATCATCTCGCCGCACGAGGACACCATGTCCGGCCCGGTGGCCGATCGACTGGCACTCACCGAGGCAACCCGCGCCAACTTCGAACCGATCGTGCTGGTCTATGACGGTGGCGGTGCTGCCTCAGAGGTCGTGCACGGGCGGGTTTCCGATCCGCCGCTGATCAACATGACCGGAACCGACGGGGTGGTGCACCGGATATGGCCGATCCTGGACGCTGCAGCGATAACGCGGGTAGCCGCCGATCTCCGCCAGCACACCGCGGTCATCGCCGACGGTCACCACCGCTACGCCAGCTACCTGCTGCATCAACGTCGTCGACACGCCGAGGGCTCCGGCCCTGGACCGTGGGATCGCGGGCTGGCCTACCTGGTGGCGACGGGAGCCCACGGACCCCAGGTCCAGGCCATTCACCGCATCCTGCACCGGTTACCGTTGCAGCAGGCCCTGACATCGGCCGCCGAGGTCATGACGGTCCGCCCGGTCAGCGTCTCCGCGGACGGGGCCGAAGGGCTGCTCGCGGCCCAGCCTCGCACCGCCTTCCTGCTGACCGACGGCCGGTCCTGGCACTTGCTCACCGACCCGGATCCGAACGCCGTGCTCCGCGCGGTGGATGGTCGACGCTCACGAGCCTGGCAGGCACTGGACGTGAGCGTTGCCCACCATCTGCTGATCCGCACGATCTGGCGAGTCGCCGACGACGAAAGCGGCGTGAGTTTCGGCCACGACGTCCGGTCCGCCCTGGCCGGCGTGCGGGACGGGGGAACCGCGCTCCTGCTTCGGCCCACGCCCGCCGAGAGTGTCCTGGCGATTGCCCGTAATGGCGAGCGCATGCCCCGCAAGTCCACCTTGTTCGTGCCGAAGCCCCGTAATGGCCTGCTACTTCGCGCCTACGCCGAGGAGCTCTGAGCGCTCCCGGCGTTCCTTGCCAGCCGGCGGGCCGTGACCACCTCGACCTCATACCGGCTGCGGACTCCGTCGCCGCTGCGCCAGAAGCGGCGGCGCAGCGCACCGGTCATCTCCATGGTGTCACCAGGCAACCAGGTCAGCGCCCGCCGCCCCAGCGCGGCGGTCCGGGCCACGCAGTCGATGGTGTCCACGGCAATCGTCGTGCGAGTGGGCTCCGGCGGGCGCTGGACCACCACGCGCCATGACACCACGACATCGCCGCTGGGCAGGGACCGCTCAGCGGGGTCGGCGGACAACCGACCGACCAGGGTGACCTCGTTGCGGTGGATCACGGCCAGACTCATGCGCTGCTCCATGGGGATCCTGTCGTGCCAGTTGCAGCCAGCCTCACAACCACGGTGAACAACATCGAGAGCTGTGACCGGGCTGTGGACGGCAGCGGCCGGCTGTGGACGAACGGGAAAGACGGGTCCGACGAGCGGCAGGCTCAGTCCAGGCTGCTGAGACGGTCCGCGGCATCGGTCGAGTGGGCCTCGTCCGCCACCACCACCGCCTGAAACCAGTGCCGCGCCTCATCGCGCCGGCCGGCGGCCAGCAGCGTGTCCGCGTAGGCGTACCAGAGCCGGATCGTCCATTCCTCCGCCTCCGCCGGATCAAGTCCGGCGTCCTGCAGGACAAGCAGCGCCGCCTCGACCTGCCCGAGATCTCGACGAGCGCCGGCCTCCACGATGCGCAGTTCGGCCCGGTCGGCAGTACTGAGCTGGGACGCCTCGGGCGAGCGGGCAAGCTCCAGGGCGCGCTCAGGGCGGCCGAGTCCGCGCTCGCAGTCGGCGAGCAGCGGAAGGTAGTCACTGCCCCCCGCCATCCGGCGCACGGCACGCAGTTCGGTGAGCGCTTCCTGCCACTGCCCGGACAGGTAGGCGGCCACGCCCACCGCCTCACGGACCGCCGCCAGCCGGGCCGCGGTCCTGCGCGCGGCCCGGGCATGCGCCAAGGCTCGCAGCGGGTCGTCGTCGAGGAGCTCTCCGGCGGCGACCAGATGACGACCGACTCGATCGGCATTGTCCGGGCTGAGGCCGCGCAGCTCGGCGCGTACCTCGGCGCTGAGGACACCGACGTCGGCATCCTCGGGCGGAGGCGGCTCGGGCTCCATCGCACCGTCCGTACGGCGCCCGCGGCTACCGGTCGGTGGAGCGGGCCGCCGGGGGCGACCCCCGCGGTCCCGTCCATGCGCAGAGCCGGTCATGTCGTTCTCCTGACTGCCGGCAGACACACCGATGGGGGCCACTGAGTGAGTGGCCCCCATCGGGAAGTTGTCCGGCGACGTCCTACTCTCCCACGCGGTCTCCCGCGCAGTACCATCGGCGCAGAAGGGCTTAGCTTCCGGGTTCGGAATGGGACCGGGCGTTTCCCCTTCGCTATGGCCGCCGAAACTCTATGGAGATGTCGGTCAAGAGACCGCACCTCGGGAACCGCACAGTGGACGCAAGTAAATGTGTATGTGGCAAGTCCTCGGCCTATTAGTACCGGTCAGCTCCATGCGTTACCGCACTTCCACTTCCGGCCTATCAACCCGATGGTCTAGTCGGGGGCCTTACCAGGTTAACCCTGTGGGAGACCTCAT
>JACCZY010000155.1 GCA_013695685.1 Geodermatophilaceae bacterium
CCGCGGACGTCGCCTCGCTGCTCGGCCACCTTGCGGCGCTGTCGGGCAGGACTCCGGCCGATCTCGACATCCGCGTGTTGCGTAGCTGGCTGGCCAAGCTGCGGACGCTGGGTGCCGCACGGAGCAGTTTGTCCCGCCGCGGGGCCGCGGCCCGGGTCTTCACCGCGTATGCCACTCGAGCCGGCTGGCTCGACTCAGACCCGGGGACTCTGTTGGCCAGCCCGACTGCCAGGCGCACTCTGCCGTCCGTGCTGCGCGTCGAGCAGGCCGCGGCCGTGGTGGACGGGGTTGTCGACGACACCCCCCTCGGTCTGCGGAATCGGGTGATCGCCGAGCTGTTGTACGGCAGCGCGATCCGGGTCGGGGAGTTGGTCGGGTTGAACATCGGCGACCTGGACGCGGCTCGCGCGCTGCTCCGGGTGTTGGGCAAGGGCAGCAGGGAGCGCATGGTCCCCTACAGCCAGCCGGCAGGCGCGGCCGTTCGGGCCTACCTCGAGTTCGGCCGGCCGAGCCTGGTCGGCCCCCGCAGCGGGGTGGCACTGCTCCTCGGCGTTCGCGGCGCCAGGGTGGATCCGCGCGAGGTGCGGCGGGTCGTGCACCGGCTCGTGGCAGCCGTGTCCGGTACACCGGACATGGGCCCCCACGGCCTGCGGCACTCCGCCGCGACGCATCTGCTGGAAGGGGGTGCGGATCTGCGGTCGGTCCAGGACCTGCTCGGTCACGCGAGCCTGGCCACGACTCAGATCTACACCCACGTCTCGGTCGAACGACTCAACGCCGTGTACCGCCAGGCCCATCCCCGCGCCTGACGCACCGAGACCGCCGGGCTCATCTGCCGCCCAGCACGGGCGGGGCCGGACAACTTTAGGGAGGCCGGGAGGGCGCCAGCAGAGCCACCAGGCCGACGGCGAGCCCGGTGACGGCCGTCACGGCCGGGGACAGCCGCCCCGCTGGAGTGCTGTCTCTCGCCGCGAACTCCGCGGGCCCGGTCACCGCGGGCCCCGTCACCGCGTCGCCGGCCGGTGCCGCGGCCCCGTTGCCGGCAAAGGGACGCTCGTCCGGGAAGGCCGGCAGGGGCAGCAGCCGGATCGGGCCGAGGCTCAGCAGGGACATCGGGTCCAGGTAGGCCTCGCCGCGGAGCAGACCCCAGTGCAGGCAGGCGGACACCGGACAACCCAGGTGGCCGGTCTGCAGAGAACCGATCGGTTGTCCGGGTTGCACGGCCTGCCCGACCTGCACCGCTGCAGACACCGGCTCGTACGTCGTGCGCAGGCCGTCGCTGTGTCGAACCGTCACGACGCCCCTGCCGGCGAGCACCGCGGCGTAGCCGATCGTCCCGGCACCGGCGGCGCGCACCGACTGCCCCGGAGCCCCCGCCAGATCCACACCCCGGTGCCCTGGACCGTACGGCGCTGCCGGCGGGTCGAACGCCCTGGTGACCACGGGCTCGCCGTCCAGCGGGAGCACCCAGTCGGCCGCGGCGGCGGCGGTCGGGGACAGCAGCACCCAGACGGTGAGGATCGAGCCGACCAGGAGCCTGATGACAGTGCGCACGGAGCCACGCTGTCCGCGGTCGGCCGCCGGCGCCAGCGTCGTACGACGGGTGTGGACAATCCCGACGGCCTGTGGACGGTCCTGGGGAACTGTCGTACCGGGATGTGCTGGACCGGTTTGGCCTCCCGTGGGCGGGAGGACGTACACTTCGGGGCAGCGACCCACACCAGTGGGCCGACTTCGCGTGTCCCTCTCCCCGCCGTGTCACCAGCGGGGACCACGACCACCTTGGTCCCGGTCCGCCGGGCAGACATGGTCGCGGACCGGGCACCAGGGCGGTGCGCCTCCCGGCCACCGCGACAACCGAGCAGCGTGGCCCCGTGGCCGCGCGAACGTAGAGAGGGACGTGCCGCATGGCCGTCGTCACTATGAAGCAGCTGCTTGACAGCGGCGTCCACTTCGGGCATCAGACCCGTCGGTGGAACCCCAAGATGAAGCGCTTCATCTTCACCGAGCGCAATGGCATCTACATCATCGACCTGCAGCAGACCCTGTCCTATATCGACCGGGCCTACGAGTTCGTCCGCGAGACCGTCGCCCACGGCGGGTCGGTGCTGTTCATCGGCACCAAGAAGCAGGCACAGGAGGCCATCTCCGAGCAGGCGCAGCGGGTGGGCATGCCCTTCGTCAACCAGCGCTGGTTGGGCGGGATGCTGACGAACTTCTCCACCGTGCACAAGCGCCTGCAGCGACTCAAGGAGCTCGAAGTCATCGAGCAGACCGGCGGCACCACGGTGATGACCAAGAAGGAACAGCTCGTCCTCTCCAGGGAGCGCATCAAGCTGGATCGAACCCTCGGGGGTATCCGCGACATGGCCCGGGTACCGAGCGCGGTGTGGATCATCGACACGAAGAAGGAACACATCGCCGTCGGTGAAGCACGCAAGCTCGGCATTCCCGTCGTAGCTGTGCTCGACACCAACTGCGACCCGGACGAGGTCGACTACAAGATCCCCGGCAACGACGATGCGATCCGCAGTGCAGCGCTGCTCACTCGGGTCATCGCCGACGCGGTAGCAGACGGCCTGATGGCGCGGGCCGCGGCGCAGGCCAACGCCGGTCGCGACGCGGACGGCGCAGACAAACCGGAGCCCACCGGTCAGCTCGGCGCCGACGAGCCCATGCCGGAGTGGGAGCGGGAGTTGCTGGAAGGCAAGCCGGCCGCGACCGCGACCGTGGAGACCGCATCCGCCGACGCGACGGATGCCGCACCAGCGGAGCCGGCGGAGACGGCGGAGACGGCGGAGACGGAGCCCGCAGCCGCACCGGCAGAGCCCGAAGCCACACCGGCACAGCCGGACGCACGGGCAGCCGAGAACGACCAGGCAGCCGAGAACGACCAGGCACCGTCGGGATCGTCCTGACCGCAGTTCGGCCCGACAGGTGCACCAGGCATAGCTGACCGGCCGGCTGCGTTGGGCAGCATGCACATTGGCTCGGTGGTAGCTGCCCGCCGTACCGGATTTCCATCGAAGTGCAGCGAGGAGAGAAGCGAGGAGATGGCGAACTACACCGCCGCGGATGTCAAGAAGCTCCGTGATCTGACCGCCGCCGGAATGATGGACTGCAAGCGGGCCCTCGAGGAGGCCGACGGCGACTTCGCCGCGGCTGTCGACATCTTGCGGGTCAAAGGCGCCAAGGACGTCGGCAAGCGCTCCGGTCGTACGGCGGCCAACGGGCTCGTCGCGAGTTCCGGCACCGCGATGCTGGAGCTGAACTGCGAAACCGATTTCGTGGCCAAGAACGAGACCTTCCAGGCGCTGGGGACTGCCCTCGTCGACCACATCGCGACGGCCCGGCCGAGTGACGTTCCCACGCTGCTGGAGCAGGAGCTGTCCGACGGACGAACGGTCCAGGCCGCGGTGGACGAGCAGGCGGCCAAGCTCGGTGAGAAGTTCGTCGTGAACCGCCTGGTGATCTTCGACGGGAGTACGGCGACGTACCTGCACAAGCGCAACCCCGACCTGCCGCCGCAGGTGGGTGTCCTCGTGGAATACACCGGCGGCGACGAGTCGGTCGCCAAGTCGGTGGCCATGCATATCGCGGCCATGAGCCCGCGCTACGTCAGCCGGGACGAGGTCCCCGCTGACGTGGTCGCCAACGAGCGACGGATCGCCGAGGAGACAGCGCGGGAGGAGGGCAAGCCCGAGGCGGCGATGAGCAAGATCGTCGAGGGCCGGGTGAACGGCTTCTTCAAGGACGCCACGCTGCTCGAGCAGGCCTCCGTCCGCGAGGAACACAAGAAGCAGACGATGCAGAAGGTGCTCTCGGACGCGGGCGTCACCGTGACCCGTTTCGCCCGTTTCGAGGTCGGCCGGGCATAGGGCAGGATCGCCCACGACTCAGGACACATCCAGCCTGGACAACGAGGGGGCCGCACATGACGGAGCGGACCGACACGGCGACCTCGTCGGTAACCCGGCTTCGGCCGAAGCCCCCCGCCCAGGGCTACCGGCGGGTGCTGCTCAAGCTGTCCGGCGAGACCTTCGGCGCCGGCCGGGTCGGTGTGGACCCGGACGTCGTCGACGGCATCGCCCGTCAGATCTCCGATGTCGTCGCCGACGGTGTGCAGGTCGCCGTCGTCGTCGGCGGCGGCAACTTCTTCCGGGGTGCCGAGCTGTCCCAGCGCGGCATGGACCGCTCCCGCGCCGACTACATGGGCATGCTGGGAACGGTCATGAACTGCCTGGCGCTGCAGGACTTCCTGGAGCAGCGCGGTACTCCGACGCGGGTGCAGACCGCGATCGCGATGGGGCAGGTAGCCGAGCCCTACATCCCGCTGCGTGCGATCCGCCATCTCGACAAGGGTCGCGTCGTCATCTTCGGCGCCGGTGCCGGGATGCCGTTCTTCTCCACCGACACCGTGGCCGCGCAGCGCGCGCTGGAGATCCACTGCCAGGTGCTGCTGATGGCGAAGAACGGCGTGGACGGCGTGTACGACGCCGACCCGCGACAGCGCCCGACCGCGCGCCGGTTCGAGCAGCTCAGCCACTCCGAGGTGCTGGCCCGCGGCCTGCAGGTCGCCGACTCCACGGCGATCTCGCTGGCGCGGGACAACCTGCTGCCGATCGTCGTCTTCAACATGCTCGTCGACGGGAACATTGCCCGAGCCGTGGCGGGTGAGAGGATCGGCACCCTGATCAGCACCGAGGCGTGACTGGCGCAGCAGTAACAGGAGGGATCCACCGTGATCGACGAGGCGCTCTTTGACGCCGAGGAGAAGATGGACAAGGCGGTCTCGGTAGCTCGCGAGGATCTGGGCAGTGTCCGGACGGGTCGGGCCAGTCCCGCCATGTTCGCCCGGCTTCAGGTCGATTACTACGGCGCGCCGACACCGATCCCGCAAATGGCCTCCGTCACCGTCGCAGAGGCGCGGATGGCCGTCATCAAACCGTACGACGCCAGCCAGCTCGGCGCGATCGAGAAAGCCATCCGCGACAGCGATCTCGGCGTCAATCCCACCAATGACGGGAACCTGATCCGGGTCGTCTTCCCGCAACTCACCGAGGAACGCCGCCGGGACCTGGTGAAAGTGGCCAAGCACAAGGGCGAGGAGGCCCGGGTGTCGATCCGTAACGTCCGGCGCAAGGCGAAGGACGAGTTGGAGCGGATCAAGTCCGACGGCGAGGCGGGGGAAGACGACGTACGGCGGGCCGAGAAGGAGTTGGACGAGACCACCGCCAGATACGTCGCTGCCATCGACGACGCAGTCCGGCACAAGGAAGCCGAACTGCTCGAGGTCTAGGTGGCCATCAGCGATCGCGGTACCACGCAACCGGTGACACAGTCGCCGACCCGGTCACGGGCGGGGCGGGACCTGGGGGCCGCGATCGCCGTCGGCGTCGTGCTCGCCGCCGTCGTGCTGGCAACGCTCGCGCTGTACCGGCCTGGGTTCGTGATCGTGGTCGGGGTGGCCGTCCTCATCTCGCTGTGGGAGCTGGTCCGGGCGCTGGAATCGCGCGATGTCCGCCCGCCGACGGTCCCCCTGCTTGTCGGCGCCATCTCGATGCTTGCGCTGACCTATCTGCGCGGCAGCGAAGGGCTCGTCGTCGCCTTCATTCTGACCGTGCTCGCCTGCATCGTCTGGCGGCTGGCCGACGGTGCCCGCAACTACCTTCGAGACGTCAGCACGACGGTGTTCGTCGTCATGTACGTCCCGCTGCTGGCCGGCTTCGCGGTCCTGCTGGTCATTCCGCAAGACGGCGCGGCGCGGGTGATCGCGTTCATCACCACCGTTGTCTGCAGTGACGTTGGCGGGTACGCCGCAGGGGTTTTCCTCGGCCGGCATCCGATGGCTGCCTCGGTGAGCCCCAAGAAGACATGGGAGGGTTTTGCCGGTTCGGCCGTTCTGTCGGCACTCGCCGGCGCCTTGTTCCTGACCCTGGCGTTGGGAGGCGTGTGGTGGCAAGGCGTGCTCTACGGACTGGCCATCGCGGCTGCGGCGACGCTCGGCGATCTCGGCGAGTCCATGATCAAGCGCGACCTCGGCCTCAAGGACATGGGCTCGCTGCTGCCCGGTCACGGCGGGCTGATGGACCGGATGGACTCGCTGCTGCCGACTGCGGCGGTGGCGTGGCTGCTGCTGTCAGTCTTCGTGCCACCTGCCTGAGCCGCTTGCGTGCTGTCGGATCCAGGCGTGCATGGCGATGCCCGAGGCGACACCCGCGTTGATGGACCGGGTGGAGCCGAACTGCGCGATCGAGCACACCAGCACCGCGGCGGACCGCGCTTGCTCCGAGAGCCCGGGGCCTTCCTGGCCGAACAGGAGCACGCACCGCCTCGGCAGGGGGCAGGTCTCCAGTGCGACCGCTCCAGGCAGATTGTCGACCGCGATCAGCGCTAGGCCCGCCGCATCGCACCAGCTGGCGAGCGCCGCGGAATCCGGGTGGTAGCGCAGGTGCTGGTACCGGTCGGTCACCATGGCGCCCCGGCGATTCCACCGTCTGCGTCCTACGATGTGCACCTCCGCCGCCAGGAATGCATTGGCGGTGCGAACGACGGTGCCGATGTTGAGGTCGTGTTGCCAGTTCTCGATCGCGACGTGGAAACCGTGCCGCCGGGTGTCGAGGTCGGCGACGATGGCCTCGTGCCGCCAATAGCGGTAGCGGTCCACGACGTTGCGCCGGTCGCCGTCGGCAAGCAGTTCAGGATCCAGCCGCGGGTCGTCCGGCCACGGCGCCGGGTGCGGCCCGACGCCGACCTCGGGGCTCGGCAGCACGGCTCGCGACGCTACCCGCCGGGCGAGACCGTGGGAGACTTGGACACCTATGACTGCTGTGCCCCTGATCTTCGAGGCGCCACGCCGCGGCAGGCCTCCCCGGCACCTGGCCGACCTCGATCCCGCCGAACGTCGGGCCGCGGTCGCCGATCTCGGCGAGCGCCCATTCCGCGCCGATCAGCTGTCGCGGCACTACTTCGGCCGGCTCGAGGACGACGTCACCCGGATGACCGACGTACCGACTGCCGCCCGGCATCGACTGGCCGAGGCATTGCTGCCGCCGTTGCTCACGCTGGTACGGAATGTCGACTGCGACGGCGGGGCGACCCGCAAGACGCTGTGGCGCGGGGCGGACGGCACCCTCATCGAGAGCGTCCTGATGCGCTATCCGGACCGGGTCACGATGTGCGTGTCCAGCCAGGCCGGCTGCGGCATGGCCTGCCCGTTCTGCGCCACCGGCCAGGGCGGACTGACCCGCAACCTGTCCACCGCGGAGATCGTGGAGCAGGTGGTCGCGGGTGCCCGCTGGCTGGCCCGCGGGGAGGTCGCCGGCGGTCCCGGGCGGGTGAGCAACGTCGTCTTCATGGGAATGGGCGAGCCGCTGGCCAACTACGGCCGGGTGCTGTCCGCCGTACGCCGCCTGACCGATCCGGCTCCGGACGGGCTCGGGTTGTCTCAACGGTCGGTGACCGTCTCGACCGTCGGCCTCGTCCCGGCCATCCACCGGCTGGCGGGGGAGGGACTCGCGGTGACGCTGGCCGTGAGCCTGCACGCCCCCGACGACGAACTACGCGACACCCTCGTGCCGGTCAACACCCGCTGGAAGGTGGCCGAGGTGCTCGACGCCGCCTGGGGGTACGTCGGCGCCACCGGCCGCCGCGTGTCGATCGAGTACGCGATGATCCGTGACGTCAACGACCAGCCGTGGCGGGCCGAGCTGCTGGCACAGCAGCTCCGGGGCCGGCTCGTCCACGTCAATCTGATCCCGCTCAATCCGACCCCGGGTAGCCGTTGGGATGCCAGTACGCCGGCGGCGCAGGAGGAGTTCGTGCGCCGGCTCGTGGACCGCGGAGTTGCCACGACGGTCCGGGACACTCGTGGCCGGGAGATCGCCGGCGCCTGCGGGCAACTCGCAGCAGTCGACCCGAGCCCGCTGAGCTAGGCGCGCCAGGCGTTCTTGCGCTTGATCCGGTCGCGGATGAGCAGCGCCGCCATGGCCGCGGCTATCACGAGCAGCCACCACGTCTCGACCATGCCCTGGTGGTTGCCGAACACGAGCAGGACCATCGAGATCGTCATCACCCACCCGATCACCGGGGTGCTGCGCCGCCACTCGTGGTGCCAGCCCCAGTCCTCGGGCCGCTCGTGCTCTTCTGTGACTGCGGGATGTCCCGCGTCGTCGGCGGCTGCATGCCGGGTGATTGCCACGAATGTCCTCCCGCGTCGGTGTCGAAGTCGCAGACTACCGGCGGTTCAGCCGTGGTGCGTGCTCGGCGTACTCGGGCAGCCCGAGCTGGTTCGCCACCTCCGCGAGCATCGCGTCGAACATCGGATCGACATCGGTCAAGGCGAAGCTCAGGTGACCGAAGACCTCGAGGGAGATCATCCCGTAGAGCCGCACCCAGCAGACGAGAAACACCTCGAGTGCCCCGAGCGGTAACGGGATGGCGTTGTCGGTGGCCCACTGGTGCAGCTGGTCCCGAAGCCGGGGGTCCAGCTCGTGGTCTGCGGGGACGGGAAAGGGCCGGCGCATCCAGAGCTCGACGAACAGGCCCTGGAATACCCCGCCGAAACGCTGGCCGCATGCCTCGAGCCGAGCATCCTTGCATTGCCCCGGATCACCGAGTGGCGTAGCGAAGACAAGCTCGAACTCACGCGGGTGTGCGCGGGCCCAGGTCCGAAACGACATGGTCACGGCCATGAACCTGCCTTTGAGGTCCTCGGCCGGCACCGAATCACGAGCACGTTCCATCGATGTGGACAACTCGTCGTACAGGTCGGCGATCAGATCCAGCAGCAGGTCTTCACGGCTGTCGTAGTAGCGGTACAGCGCGGGCGCCGTCAGGCCGACGGCCCGGGCGATCGGGCGCAGGGTCACACCTGCCGGGCCGTCGGCGACGAGTAGCTCCCGGGCCTGCTGCCGGATGTCGACAAGGGTCGCCTCGCGGTTGACTTCCCGCCTCGTTAACGGACTGGCCACCACACCCCCCTTGACAACAGTGAACGTCGTATGCAAAGTGTACGGCGTAAACAGTGAACGGCGTTAATCACGGCGTCGTCGAGCCCGAACAGTACCTGTGGAGGTCCACATGTTCGAC
>JACCZY010000170.1 GCA_013695685.1 Geodermatophilaceae bacterium
CACCCAGCGGCTGTTCAACGAATGGCTGGCCGCCGCAACCCCCGCTGACCGCGCAGCGACGGGTCACATCTGTTGGTGCGGTCACGTGAACACCAACCGCAAGCACGCCGGCGACCCGCTCATGGACAAGGACAGCATCGTCCCGACGTTGCAGGAGATGGCCGGCCGGGTTCCGACCGGTTACTTCATGCCCATCGGCCTGACGAACGGTCCCGACCAGGGGATTGGTACGGCCGGCCATGACGCGATCGTCAATCTCACCAAGCCAGACGCGGTCAATGTCCGGATGAGGGCCGAGTTCGGGTCCTCGTACGCGGAGGTGCGCCGGTACCTGGTGACCGACGGTTTGCGGGTGGCGGGCCTCGAGGCCACGCTCGAGGATCGGCAGAATATCGAAGACGACATTCCGCCGGCATCGCTTCGAGTCGCGCCCGGTGGGGGCAATCCGGCGCACCTGAACGACGCCGGCCGGCGGGTGACGGCGGCGTTCCTCAACGAACGCATCCGCGCCCGGGGCTGGGTGACGGTGGGCGAGGAAAAGGCGGCTAGCGAGACTGTCGCCTTCTCGACGCCGAACCCGTCCACAAAGGGGCAGTCCATGCGGGTGAGCGTGACCGTGACCAGCGCCGCGCAGACGCAGTCTGAGACCCCCACCGGAAAAATACAGTTCGTGGTCAACGGAAAGCCGTACGGATCACCGATGACGCTGAAAGCCAACGGAACTCTCCTCTCCCCACAGTCGAGTCGGCTCGGCGTCGGTACGCACTTCATCAGGGCTGAATACTCGGGGGACGCAATATTCGGGCCCAGCAACAGCAGCTTCACGCACGAAGTGACTGCGGCGCCCTAGCGACGTCGGCCCCTGCCGAATGGCTACGCGTGGCCCTGATCCGATGTGACTTCTTCTCCGACGTGCTCGAACTCAGTACGTCGATGACCGTGATCCTCCCGCAGGCGACGTCGACGCAGATCGGCCTGTCCGGCAGCGCTCGGGCGGGAGCTTTTCCGACCCTCTATCTGCTGCACGGCCTGAGTGACGACGACAGCAGCTGGGTTCGGCGTACCTCGATCGAACGGTACGTCGCACCGCTCGGCCTGGCCGTCGTCATGCCGCAGGTGAACCGCAGTTTCTATGCCGACGAGGCGCACGGGAACCGGTACTGGACGTTCCTGTCCGAGGAGCTTTCGGCAGTAGCCGGCGGCTTCTTCCGGCTGTCCGAACGCCGGGAGGACACGTTCGTGGCCGGGCTGTCGATGGGCGGGTACGGCGCGCTCAAGTGGGCGCTGCGTCGGCCGGAGCGGTTCGCCGCGGCGGCGAGCCTGTCCGGGGCGTTGGAT
This sequence comes from Geodermatophilaceae bacterium, assembly GCA_013695685.1. Classification (GTDB taxonomy): domain Bacteria; phylum Actinomycetota; class Actinomycetes; order Mycobacteriales; family Geodermatophilaceae; genus JACCTY01. The sequence continues at coordinate 1,339 of JACCZY010000170.1, forward strand.
GTGGCCGGCAAGGAGCGTTCGGGACAGTGGCGACCGGACCTGGTTCACCGGGTGTTCGGGGACGGTCCGGTGACGGGGACTGGGAACGATCTGGTCTGGCTGCTCGAACAGGCTGACGTGCCCGCCCTTCCTCAGCTCTACGTCTGCTGCGGGACCGAGGACAACCTCATCGAGGACAACCGCTCGTTCGTCGCGGCGGCCGGCGATCGTGGGGTGGCACCGACCGTTGACTTCGGGCCGGGCGGCCACGACTGGGCTTACTGGGACCGCACCATTCAGGACGTGCTCGCCTGGCTGCCCTTGCGACGGTGAGCTAGCCCCGACGGGCTTGCGACCCAGCCCGGCGAGGTTGCCGTCTTGGCGGCGATCTGTATGACGTCGCAGCACAGAACCGGTCATTAGCGACAGATCTCCGGCTCGTTGAGTTGCAGTTCGTGACCACTCTTCGGTCGCGCGCTTGGCGGTACCATCGATCAACCACATCACCACCCTTCGACGTCGTGCCCGGAGGTAGCTTGCCGGATCAGGCGTTGATCGCCTGACGACCGTTGCCGGGCTGAGACTCTCGACCGGAGGGCTCCGCACCGGACTGAGAGATCTCGATCCTGCGGGGCTTGGCCTTCTCCGCCACCGGGATCCGCAGGGTGAGCACGCCGGAGTCGTAACTGGCTTGGACGCGTTCGGTGTCCAGGTTGTCGCCCAGGATCAGCTGCCGGCTGAAGATCCCGCGTGGGCGTTCGGCTGCGATCAACTCGTGATCGCCGTTCAGACCAGGGCGCTCGGCCCTGACGGTGAGCACGTTTCGCTCGACATCGAGATCCACCGAGGACGGGTCCACCCCGGGCAGATCGAGGGACACTGGACGCAAGAGGCGACTCGTCCCCCGGGGGGGGGGTGAACCTTAGATGACGCTGCCGGCCGACCCTGCTCGGGGGGTTACGGCATCTCTGTGGCTGCCGAGCTGGTTGGTAGGGCGCGCCCAGAATCTGCGCTTGTACGAGCGCCGCGGCCTGCTCGATCCCGGCCGCACCGCGGGTGGCACCCGCCGTTACAGCTCCGACGACCTCGACCGGCTCCGCCGTATCGGGGAACTGCTCGACAGCGGTCTCACCTCGCCGGAATCGCACTCGTCCTCGACCTCGAACTCGACAACGCACGGCTCCGCGCGGAACTGGACGACGACGCCACCTGATCGCATCGTCGCGGGACGGCCCGGCCGCGGCTTCTGCCGACGCCGGACCGTCCGGCCTCTGGGCTACTGCGTCTGGGCCACCCGCTCGTTGGGAACGCAGTGGGTCATGACCCGGCCAGAGACGTCGCGCGTGCCGTTCTTGCCGAGGTTCTCCAGTCGTTGCAACTCATGCTCGGACAGCGTCCGGGTGTCCAACGGCGGCAGGCTCCGCACGTCGTCGGCGGAGATGCCCAGCCCGTCACCGACACGCTGGCCCAGCTCGTCCTCGCACAGGAGGAGGTGCCAGACCATCCGCTCCTGGATCGGGCGGTCGCACTGGCTCAACGCGTCGACCAAATTCGCGACGAGGTCGTCACGTTCCCACTGCTCGGACAGCAGGTACCGCTCGCCGGCCTGCTGATAGTCGTTGGTCCGTGAGATCCGCTTGCGGGTGAGCCGACCGGTGATCTCCGGGCCCTGCTCGTCGTGGCCGGGGAACTCAGCCTCGCGGAGGCCGCCGATGATCGACGGCTCGTAGTTGACATGCGGGTTGACGCCCTCGACGGTGTCCACGCCGTAGGCCATCTGACCGTCACGCTGGTTGGTCGCCACGCGGGCCTTGGGGGCGTTCACCGGCAGCTGCAGGTAGTTGGGGCCGACCCGGTGTCGCTGCGTGTCGCTGTAGGAGAAGGTCCGTCCCACGAGCATCTTGTCGTCGGAGAAGTCGAGCCCGTCGACCAGGACACCTGTTCCGAACGCGATCTGCTCGTTCTGGGTGAAGATGTTCTCCGGCGCCCGGTCGAGCACCATCCGCCCCACCGCCTTGAGCGGGAAGAGCTCCTCTGGCCAGGTCTTGGTGTCATCCAGGGGGTCGAAATCCAGCTCCGGATGGTCGTGGTCGTCCATCATCTGGACGTGCAGCTCCCATTCCGGGTAGTCGCCCCGGTCGATAGCGTCGTACAGATCCCGCGTGTGCGACCCGAGATCGGTCGCCTGGATCGCGGCTGCGTCGTCGGCGGTCAGCGACTTCACGCCCTGCTTCGGCAGCCAGTGGTACTTCACCAGCTTCGTCTCGCCCTGGGCGTTGACCCACTTGTAGGTGTTCACGCCGAAGCCCTGCATGGTCCGGTACGACGCGGGGACCCCCCGCGGGCCGAAGACCATCATGATCATGTGCATGGCCTCGGGGGACTGGCTGACGAAGTCGAAGACCCGGTTGGCGACCTGCCGCTCGAAGGTGACCGGGTCGGGTTTCTGCGAGTGGATGAAGTCGGGGAACTTGATCGCGTCGCGGATGAAGAACACCGCGAGGTTGTTGCCCACGAGATCCCAGTTGCCGTCCTCGGTGTAGAACTTCACGGCGAACCCGCGCGGGTCTCGGGCCACCTCGCTCGAGTCCCGGCCGCCGGCGACAGTGGAGAAGCGAATCGCCAGGTCGGTGCGCTTGCCCTTCTCCTGGAACAGCTTCGCCCGGGTGTAGGTCGAGATCGGCTCGTCGCCCCACCCGCCGTACGCCTCGAAATAGCCGAACGCCGTCGTTCCGCGCGCGTGCACTACCCGCTCGGGGATGCGCTCGCGGTCGAAGTGACTGATCTTCTCTAGGAACTGGTAGTTCTCCAGGGTCGCCGGGCCGCGCTCTCCGACCGTGCGCTGGTTCTGGTTGTCGTAGACGGGGTGGCCTTGCCGGTTCGTCAGCACGGGCTGGTTGGCGATGTCGGTCATCGGGTTCCTCTCACTAGCTTCGGTGTGACTGACGTCAGTACGCGGTGCTCGGCACATTCAGCTCGACGCAGGTCGCACAGCGACCCCAGAAGGTCACCTCGGCCTCGTCGACGACGAACGGCATGCCGCCTGCTGGCGTGAGGCACGGAGCCGCACCGACGGCACAGCTGATGTCGGTGATCTCCCCGCAGTCCCGGCAGACGAGATGGTGATGGTTGTCGCCGACCCGGCCCTCGTATCGCGCGGGCTGGCCGGGAAGCTCGATCCGCCGGACCAGTTCGGCACGGGTCAGCACTGCGAGGCAGTCGTACGTCGCCTGCATCGACAACGACCCGAGCGAGGCCCGGGCCCGACGTGCCACGTCGGCAACCATGACGTGTTCCGAGCGACGAGCAGCGTCA
>JACCZY010000177.1 GCA_013695685.1 Geodermatophilaceae bacterium
GCATGCAGGTCCGTCCCGGCCTCACGCCAAGCTTCGCGTAGTGCGGCGGCGCCGTGGATCCGGCGATAGGCGAGTTCGGTCGCCGTGATCGGGACGACCGGCAGCAGCCGGACCGGCTCCGACGCACCCGAGACGACCTCGGGAAGCTCCGGTTCGCCAACGATAACCGCGGTGAACCCCGCGCCGTCCCACAGCGGCTGCCCGATGTCCACCGTCGCGTCGGGCGCCACAACGAGGCCCTCGACCACGGGCGCGCTGGCAAGCGCTGCCATCGTGCGCAGCACCGAGTCCTGATGCTCGGACAGCGTGAGGACCAGTTCGGCCCGTGGCGCACTGACAGAGTCCACGACGACATCCGTCGGGTCGGTCATCGACGTCCGGGCCATGCCCACCGTGGTGTAGCGCACGGTACCGGCATCATCCGGACCGAACCTCAACACCTCGATCGACGCGACACCTACGAACGACACCGAGCCGCGCGAGCCGACCGGCCCGAATGCCGCGACCCACGCCGCCTCCACGGCGACCAGCACGTCAGTGGCGGAGTGGGATGTCACCAGGGAACGGTAACCACCAAGCCGCCGCCCGAGCGCCTACATCGCCTGACTGAAGCCGCGAGCGATCGCGGCGTCGGTCTCGGTCACCGTGGTCGCGGTCTGGTCCAGCAGGCTGCCGATGCCGAGCAGCGCCTGCTGCACGTTCTGCGCGGCGGCCTGCCACTGCTGATACAGCGTCAGAAACGCCTGCGCCGAGCCGGCTTCCCAGCCGGTGGTCACGTCTGCGTTGATCCGGGTGGACAGTGCGCCGGTCTGCGCCTGACTGTCGGCAGCGGCGGCACGGCATTGGCCGGCCATCGCCTGCAGGATCGGGATCTCGTACTTCATGGGCCCTCCTTCGCGGTCGGGTGATCGCTCGGAAGGTAGAACTTCAGCACCCGTGCCGCGGACACTGTCCACAGCCGGAGAAGTTGTTCACAGATGCGAGCGCAGCTCCCACAGTTCCGGATAGAAGCGCATATCGAGCCGGGTCCGCAGGTACGGCGCCCCCGACGACCCCCCGGTGCCGGACTTGGTTCCGATCTGCCGCTCCACCATGAGCACGTGGTGCATCCGCCACCGCGCCCACAGCTCGTCGTGCTCCACAAGCGCCTCTGCCACGTCCCAGAGGTGCCCGTACGCCGCACGGTCCCGGCTGATCCCGACCATGCCTTCCCGACGAAGCTCCACTGTGGACACATCGAATCCCGCGCTGCCCAGCAGATGGAGAAACCCGTCCCAGAGCGTCGGTTCGTCCAACCGCGCCAGCAACCTCGCCCGCTCCGTCGCGGTGGCATGCCCGAGCCGTTCGACGTACGCCGGTTCCTTCGCCCCCGACAGGAACTCCAGCTCCCGGAACTGCACCGACTGGAACCCGCTGGCCGGCGCCAGCAGGTTGCGGAAGGTCAGGAAGTCCTGCGACGTCATCGTCTCCAGTACGTCGATCTGCTCGATCAGCAGCCGGGTGATGACGTGCGAGCGATGCAGCCGCTGCCGTGGGTGATACGCGTCACCGGCCAACATCAGGTCGCGGGCGTCGCCGAGTTCGTGCAGCAGCTGCCCGAACCACAATTCATAGACCTGGTGGATCGTGATGAACAGGAGCTCGTCGTGCGCCGGAGGGTCCGACTTCAGCACCTGGGCGCCAAGCAGGTCCGGTAGGTGCAGGTAGCTGCCGTAGGACAGGCGGGCGCCAGCTCCGCCGAAGCTGGAGTTGTCACCGGAACCCGCCGATGCATGCGTTTCCTGGGATGCCTGGGCCACGGAGCGCAACCTACGCCGTTGTCCACAGGTTTCGCACGACCAGGCAGAGGACGACCGCGGCTGCTCAGACTCAGCCGGTGCGGATGACCTTGACGCTGGTCCACGACGGGCAGCAGCTCGACGTCACGATCAGCGCGCCGCCTGGTTCCCGGCTCGGAGACGTCGCCGAGCAGCTTCGCGCCGCCGCAGGCGTGCCGGGCGCCGCCCTGTATGCCGGGTCGACCCGGCTTCACAACGATGCCCCGCTCGGCTCACCGGGGCTGCGGCACGGCTGCCTGCTCGGTGTCGGCAGCGCCGGACCGCGTCGCGGTGCAGCGGGATCGGTGCTCGAACTTCGTGTGGTCTCGGGGTTGCTGTCCGGTCTCACCCTCGGCCTCACCCGCGGGGAGCATGTGATCGGCCGCGGATCGTCGTGCCGACTCTTCCTCGACGACCCGGCCTGCTCACGCCGGCACGCCGTGGTCAGGGTCGGCGCCGACGGCGTCACGGTGACCGACCTGGGTTCGACGAACGGCACCCGGTTGGACGGTGCTGTCGTGAGCGCCTCGCCCGTCCCGATCATGCCCGGGCAGTTGCTCCGTGTCGGTCACAGCGTTCTCAGCCTCGCCGTACCGGGCGATGTCCCTGCCGAGACCCGGGCGACCCGGGACGGGACGGTGACGGTCAACCGGCCACCGCGACTGACCGATCCACCGACAGAGGTCACCATCGACTGGCCGGCCCGGCCGCCGCCGCGGGCCACACCCCGGCTGGCGGTGATCGCGTTGGCCCTGCCCATCGTCGCCGGGATCCTGCTCGCCGTCGTGCTGCGGATGCCGCAGTTCCTGCTCTTCACCCTGCTGTCGCCGCTGATCATGCTTGGCAGCTACCTGTCCGAGCGCACCGGCCGGCGACGTGGCCGCAGGCAGGACCTGGCCGACTACGAGCGGGAGCTGCGCCGTGCCGAAGCCGAGCGTGACGCGGCAATCAGCGTCGACTCGGCGGCTCGGCGCCGCGCCAGCCCCGACCTGGCCACCGTCAGGGCCACCGCGCAGCGGCCTGGACAGCGGCTCTGGGAACGCCGTCCCGGGGACCGGGACTTCATGCTCCTACGGGTCGGGTCCGCTGTTCACGCGGGCGGTGTGGCCGTCCGCGACGGAGCGAGCAGTGAGCCTGTCGTGGTCCCGGATCTCCCGGTGACCGTCTCGCTCACCTCCGTCGGCGTCCTCGGCCTGGCCGGACCGGACGAGCCGTTGCTTGCTATCGCCCGAGGTCTGCTCTGCCAGCTCGCGACGCTGCACAGCCCCCGGGATCTGCGGGTCGTCCTTCTGGTGCAACGGAATCGGGCCACGCAATGGGAGTGGGCGCGCTGGCTGCCGCAGCTGCATCGTGCCGGCACCGCCGCCGAACTCACTGCGCTGCTCGACGAGCGGCAGCAGAACCGGCGCACCGGTACGCCGGATACCGTGCTGGTGCTGCACGAGTCCGGGCGGCTGCGAGCCGAGCCAGGTGTCGCGCGCCTGCTAGCCGAGGGTCCCGCCGCCGGGATCGTCGCACTGTGCCTGGACCGGCACGAACGCCGGTTGCCGACCGAGTGCCGGGCTGTCGCCGCGGTCGGAGGGGAGATCGGCACCCTGGTGCGGCTGTCGGTGGACGGCGGCGGCGCCACCGCCGACGTGCTTGCCGACGGACTACCGCTGCCCGTCGCCGCCGACATCGCCCGCGCCGTCGCCGCCCTGCGCGACCCCGGCGGTGGCGCCGAGGAGCGCCTTCCGGGCCGGGTACGCCTGCTCGATCTGCTCGGACTGCCACGTCCCTCCGGGGCGCTGCTCGCCGCCGCCTGGGCCGCCAGCGATCTCACGCCCCGAACCGTGCTCGGTTGCACGGCCAAGGGCCCGTACGCCGTCGATCTCATCACCGATGGCCCGCACGCGCTCGTCGCCGGTACGACGGGAGCCGGCAAGTCCGAGCTGCTGCAGACGCTGATCGCCGCCCTGGCAGTCGCCACTCCTCCATCGGGCATCCAGTTCGTGCTCGTCGACTACAAGGGCGGCGCGGCGTTCCACGAGTGCGCCAGGCTGCCGCACACCATCGGGCTGGTCACCGACCTCGACGCCCATCTCACGCAACGCGCACTGCGCTCGCTCACCGCAGAACTCACCCGCCGCGAGTGCATCCTCGCCGCCGCCGGTGCCAGCGATCTGGCCGGCTACCACGGCGGCGAGCCGGTACCCCGACTGGTGATCGTCGTCGACGAGTTCGCGGCATTGGCGCAGGAACTGCCGGAGTTCGTCAGCGGACTGGTCGCGATCGCCGCCCGCGGCCGTTCGCTGGGCATCCACCTCGTGCTGGCCACGCAGCGTCCCGGCGGCACCGTCACCCCGGAGATCCGGGCCAACACGTCCCTGCGGATCGCGCTGCGGGTTACCGACGAGGGTGAGTCCCGCGACATCGTCGACCAGTCCGGTGCCGCCCGAATCTCCAAGCACACGCCCGGCCGCGCGCTGATCCGAACCGGGACCGAACCGGCGACACTGGTCCAGACCGCCCGTGTGGCCGGGTGGGCGCCACCCCCACGGCCGGCTCCGACGGTGACCACCGGGTGGCAGACCCGATCCGCGCCGGCCTCCCGCGACGGCGAGGGTCCTACCGACCTTCAGCAGATAGTCGAGGCGGCAGGTGAGGCGGCCAGGCTGTCCGGATGGCAGCCGTTGGCGAGCCCGTGGCTGCCGCCCCTGCCGGACCTGCTGACGCTGGACGACCTGGCCGACGCCCTGACCCCGGAGGCACCGGCCGAAGCACCGGCCGACATCGCCGCTTTGGGCCTGATCGACCATCCGGACGAGCAGCGCCGCTCTGTCCTCGGTGTCAGCCTGACAGCAGATGCCTCGCTGCTCATCGCCGGCGGTCAGCGCAGCGGCCGCACCACCGCCGTACGCTCCCTGCTCGGATCGCTCGCCCGCGGTTGGAGCGCCGACGACCTGCACGTTCATGTCATCGACTGCGCCGGAGGCGGGCTCCTGGCAGCCGGGCGGCTACCGCACTGCGGCTGCGCGATCGGCCGCGACGACACCGCTCGCGGTCGCCGCCTGCTGGCGCGCTTGCTGGTGGAGACCGAACGCCGCCAGACACTCCTTGCCTCGACGGGGGCCGCGTCGCTCGCCGAGTACCGCCGCGGACGGAGTACGCCGGACGACCGGCCGCCGTACGTCGTGCTCGTGGTCGACGGGTGGGAGGGGTTCGTGCAGAGCTACGAACCCGTCGACGCCGGGCAGCCGGTCGAGACCCTGCTCCGCCTGATCCGGGAAGGCGCTGCCGCGGGAATCCGGGTAGTCGTCACGAGTGATCGCGCCGGTCTCGGTGTCCGGCTGTCCGGCCTCTTTCCCCGGCGCATCGTGCTGCCGCTAGCCGACCGCGGCGACTACGCCCTGGCCGGAATCCCCACCCGCGCCGTCCCGCACCACCTTCCGGCCGGCCGCGGGCTGCTGCCCGGCACTGCGCTGGAATGCCAGATCGCCGTCGTGAGCGACGATCCATCGGGTACGGCGCAGACCGCGGCCCTCGACCTGATCGCCGCGAACACGCCCGCAGCCACGACGCACCCGCCGCTGCGGATCACCGAACTCCCCAGCGCCGTCGCACTGGATCAACTGCCCGGCCACGAGCGGCCGATGGGGACGGTCCTCGGTCGCGGCGGAGACGACGCCGGGCCGATCACGCTCGACCTCGACGCCCTCGGCCCCGGATTCCTCGTCGCAGGTCCGGCCCGCAGCGGCAAGTCGACAGCGCTGCGCGTGCTGGCGCACGGGCTACGGCACACCGGTACGCCGATCGTCGTGGTCACCGGCCGGCGCTCAGCCCTGCGCTCGCTGGCCGGTGCGCGCGCTGTCCTCGGCGCCAGCGACGGCGAGGCGCTTCGTGCCGCGACTGCCGACCCGCCGGTCGTCGTCCTTGCCGACGACATCGAGTCGCTCGTCGACTCACCCGTCGACAGCCTCCTCACCGGCCTGGTCCGCGACGACCGGGGCATCACCGTCGTCGGCGCCGGCCGCAGCGACGACCTGGCCGGCGCATTCCGGGGACTCGGTGTCGACCTGCGGCGGCGGCGTACCGGCCTGCTGCTGACCCCGGGACCGATGGACGGGGAGCTGCTCGGCGTCCGGCTCCCCCGCGGCCTGACCGAGCGGATCCCCGGCCGCGGTTACCTCGTCGTGCACGGCGACCTGACCCGGGTGCAGGTCGCCCTGCCCTGAGCCGTCCGGAAGGCAGCGGCGTCAGCCCTGGTGCGGGTACTCCACGCTGACCGCCGGCACGAACGTCTCTTTGATGATGCGCGGTGAGGTCCACCGCAGCAGGTTCAGCGGCGACCCGGCCTTATCGTTCGTACCGCTGGCGCGTGCGCCGCCGAAGGGCTGCTGGCCGACGACGGCACCGGTCGGCTTGTCGTTGACGTAGAAGTTGCCGGCGGAGAACCGCAGCGCCTGCATCGCTGCGTCGATCACCCGGCGATCGGTGCCGAAGATCGATCCGGTGAGCGCATAGGGTGCGATATCCGCGGCCTGGGCCACCGTCTCGTCGTACGCCGAATCCTCGTACACGTGCACGCCCAGGAACGGCCCGAAGTACTCGGTGGTGAAGATCTCGTGCGTGGGGTCGGCACTGGTGGCGACAGTGGGTCGGACGATGAAGCCCTCCGCGTCATCGCCGGTCCCCCCGGCAATCACCTCGACGTCGGCGTCGGAGCGCGCCATCTGCTGAACCTTCGACAGCCGGTCGTAGGACCGCCGGTCGATCACGGCGCCGCCGAACTGGGACAGGTCCGTCACGTCGCCGTACGTCAAGCTCTCGGTCTTGTGCACCAGTGCGTCGCGGACCTCGCTGTCCCACAGCGAGCGCGGGATGTAGGCACGCGAGGCGGCCGAGCACTTCTGACCCTGGTACTCGAAAGCGCCCCGCACGAGGGCAGTGACGAGCGCGGCCGGCTCGGCACTCGGGTGGGCGATCACGAAGTCCTTGCCGCCGGTCTCGCCGACGAGCCGCGGGTACCCACGGTAGGACGCGATCCGCGCGCCGACGGTCGACCACAGGTGCTGGAACGTCGTGGTCGAGCCGGTGAAGTGGATGCCTGCCAGTCGCGGGTCGCCGACGGCGACCTCGCTGACCGCATGCCCGTCGCCGGTCACCATGTTGATGACACCCGGCGGCAGTCCCGCCGCCTCCAGCAGCCGCATCGTGCAGTGCGCGGCGAACTGCTGGGTCGGCGACGGCTTCCAGACGACGGTGTTGCCCATCAGTGCCGGCGCCAGCGGGAGGTTGCCAGCGATCGCGGTGAAGTTGAACGGCGAGATCGCGAGGACGAAGCCCTCCAGCGGGCGGTGGTCCATCCGGTTCCACACACCGGCACCGGACATCGGCTGCTCGGTGAGGATCTGCCGGCCGAAGTGCACGTTGAACCGCATGAAGTCGATCAGCTCGCAGGCGGCGTCGATCTCGGCCTGGAAGACGGTCTTCGACTGACCCAGCATCGTCGCGGCGACGAGCCTGGCCCGCCATGGGCCGGCCAGCAGGTCGGCGGCGCGCAGCAGCACGGCCGCCCGCTCGTCGAAGGGCAGCTCCCGCCACATCGGTGCAGCAGCGACCGCGGCGTCCACCGCCGCCTGCACGTCGGCGTTCGTCGCCTGCCGGCCGGTCCCCAGTACGGCGGCGTGCCGGTGCGGCTGGACGACGTCGAAAGCGTCGCCGCCGCCGAAGCGCTGGTGGCCGTCGATCGTCATTGTCAGCTCGGCGGGCGCGGACTGCAGGTCCTTGAGCGCGGTCTCGACGTCGGCTCGCTCGGCCGACCCCGGCGGGTAGTTCAGGACGGGCTCGTTGACCGGGGTGGGCGTGACGGTGACGGCATCCATGGCGGTGCTCCTGTGCTGGCTCGGCTGCACTGACGAGGCCTTCCATCGTGTCACGCCGGCGGGTGCCGCCCGGCCCACTTGAGGCCCTGAGGACGTAACGGCAGAGACAGCGTGCCAATGTTGTCACCCTGTGTCTGCCGCTAGCTCGTTCGACAGTCACAACAGCTCGATGAGGGCTCCGATCTCCTGGGTCGCGTACCACGCCAGCTCGTAGCCCTCGGCCTCGTCCACGACGAACTGCGCGTCGTCGCTGCCCATATCGGCCTCAAGTACGACGTTCGCCGCGGCCCGGACGGCCGGCTCGGCGTCGGCGGTGTCGGCGTGCGCGGCAGCCACGGCGCTCAGTGGCACGGCCGCTGACAGTTCCACCACCGCGCGATCAAGGTCGGGCCGGGGTGTGACCTGCTCGTCCGGGATGTCGGCGGCCACCACTACCCGCCTCCGGGCCGCGGTGGGGTCGGCATCGATCAGGCGGAGGCTGGCCGCCGTTGCCTCGCGCAGCGCGGCGTACTCCAACTCCTCCGCGCCGGAGTCGGGGGCTGAGTCGGTGACGGAATACCACTCGCGAACAGCGGGCGTGACGGCGAAGGCCCGTACCGGAGGTGACCCGAGCTCGCCGTCGTCCAGTAGCACGCGCAGTGTCGGCACCGTCGCCGGGATGTACACGCGCATCACTAGGCGCTGAGGTCGCTGCGCCGGTCCCGCAACGCGTCGGTACTTGTGCACAGCGACGTACGCAGCACCGCACGGCGACGACGATGGTCCATCATGTTCGAGCCGATCGCCCGCAGGTCGTCGGCGCCGGGAGCCAGCAGCGTCACTTCCGTGCCCGAGCGGGTCACCTTCTCCGCCTCACGCTGCAGCCGCCGGGTGACCGTACGCCGGAAGCGCCGCTCGAGCTGGCCGACAAAGGACAACGGCTGGTCGTAACCGGTGGCTGCCATCGGCGCCACAACGAACACCTCGTCCAGGGCACTGCCCGCCAGCAGGTCGAGCGACGTCGCGGAGTGCGCGCCGCCATCGACGTACAGTCGACCGCCGATCCGCACCGGCGCATACCACCCTGGGATCGCACAGGAGGCAGTGACCGCCTCGGACAGCCGGGCCCCCGGCGCCCCCTGCTGGCCGAACACGGTGCGCCGTCCAGTCGCGTAATCCAGGGCGACGATCCAGGTCTCGCGCTCCGGCCAGGAAGCGGAGCCGATCCGCTCGACCATGTTCGTGACCGGCGCGAGCCGGCCCCGGCCTCGGGGCAGCAGCGCGGTCGCCGCGGTGATCGGGGGGAAACGGCTCGGGTGCCGGGCGACACGGGCGAGCAGCTGCGGACTGCCGAGGCCCAGCAGCGGCAGCGGCGGCAACGCGCCGCCGGAGTCGCTGTCGTAGTTCCAGTCGATCTCCACGTCGCCGGGGCGGACCCGGCCGCGCTGGTGGCGCAGCACCGTGTCCAGCGGTACGTCGTTGGACAGCACTGCCGCCATGATCGAGCCGGCCGACGTCCCGACGATGACGTCCATGTCGCGGACGTCCATCCCCAGCGACTGCTCGAGGGCGTGCAGCGCACCGACCGTCCAGGTGAAGCCGAGAACGCCCCCGGCACCGAGCACGAGCCCGCGTCTCACGTGCACACCTCGCTCCGCCCGGTGCGCCGCGTTCGCGGCACGCTGCACCCAGTGGCTCGCTCGCTGCGCCCGCTCACACGGTCTCCAACAGCGCGTCCAACGACTCCTCGATCAGCGCGCCGAGCACGTCGACATCGCCCATCGCGTCGCGGTCGGCGTTCAGGCCGTAGAAGACGCCGCCGTTGTACGACGTGAGGCCGATCGACACCGCCTGCCCCTTGGCCAGCGGTACGACGGGGAACATCTCCAGCAGCTTCGCTCCCCCAGCGTATAGGGGGAACTGCGGACCGGGGACGTTCGTCACGACGACGTTGAAGAGTCGGCGGCTGAAGCCGCTGGCTACCCGCGCACCCATCGAATGCAGCGTCGGGGGCGCGAATCCGGACAGCGCGATGAGCGCGTCGGCGCCGACGGACTGGCCGGACTCCTTGTGCGCCTTCATCGAGTAGCTGATCTGGGCGAGCACGACCTTAGGGTTGGCCTCCCCCACGGGAAGATCCACCAGGTACGAGGAGACCCGGTTGCCGAGAGTGCCGTGCTCGGTCTCGGTGCGGACCGACAGGGGCACCATCGCGCGGACCGACGTCTTCGGCGTGACCGGCTCGCCGCGGGACAGCAGCCAGTTGCGCAGGGCCAGGCTGACGGTGGCGAGCACCACGTCGTTCACCGTTCCGCCGTACGCCTTGCGCACCCGCTTGTAGTCGTCCAGCGACGTACGGGCCACACCGAACCGGCGCTGCTCGCCGATCTTCGCGTTCAGCGGACTGTCCGGGGCCGGTCGAGTCGCGAGTCGGGCGGCCGAGGCAAGTCCGGCCACCACCCCCGCAACCCGCCCCGCCGTGACCCGGACGTCTGCGACGCTGGAGCGCACGGTGTCCACGACCGCGGACGGGCGGCGGATGTAGTCCCCGATCGCCCCCGCGACAAGGTCGAGCCGGCCGGGTTCCGGCGCCGGCATCCAGAGGTCCTCGCCGGTGTCGCGCGGGATCGGGGTCAGGTCCAGCAGCACCTGGCCGATGTCCACCGCGCTGCGCCCGTCCACCATCGCGTGGTGGGTCTTGGTGATCAGGGCGATCCGGCCGCCGGCAAGGCCCTCGACCAGGTAGATCTCCCACATCGGGCGGTGCCGGTCCAGCCGTCGGGACATCAGCCGGCCGACGAGTTCGCGCAACTGCGCGTCGCTGCCAGGCCGGGGCAACGCGGAGCGGCGGACATGGTGGGTGACGTCGAAGTCACCGTCGTCGACCCAGACCGGGTTCGCGAGGTGACCGGGCACGCTCTTGATCTTCTGCCGGTAGCGGGGAACCAGTCCGATCCGGGCCTCGATCAGGGCGACGAGCTTGTCGTAGTCGAAGCCGGTGTCCGGTGGCTGGAGCGTGACCAGCCCCCCGACGTGCATCGGGGTCGTCGGCTCCTCCAGGTAGAGGAACGACACGTCGAGCGCGCTGAGCCGATCCGCCACGCGGGCCACACCTCCCTGTGTGTTCACGCCATCGTTACACGGCGCACATCCATTCAGCCGAACGACTTGTCGAAGATCGCCTCCAGCTCCTCGATCGTGGTGGCCACGTCACGGTGCCGAACCCCGGTCATGCCCACCGCTACCGCCGCCCTTACGTTGGGCCCGAGGTCGTCCACGAACACGCATTCCTGCGGGGTGGCACCGAGCAGCTGTGCCGTGTGCAGGTAGATCCCGGCCTCCGGCTTGCGCATGCCGACTTCCCCGGAAACGACGACGGCATCGAAGAGCTCCGCCCAGTCCTGCCGCGGGTACTCGAAGCCCCACGAGTTGGACAGCAGGGCGGTCCTCAGACCGTGCCCGCGGGCGGCCCTGAGGACATCGAGCATCCGGCTCTCGGCCTGGAAGCCGGCGAACATCCGCTCCAGCAGCCCGTCGGCGTCGGGCAGCGTCCCGTCGGAGCGGCGCAGCGCCGCGGCGTACTGCGGTTGGAAGTCAGCTGGTGTGATCCGGCCCGACTCCAGGTCGTGGGCGATGTTCGGCGCCGCCTCCGGCCCGAACCACTCGCGCATCAGCTCCCGGAACCGCTCGGGCTCGATCCGCTCGGCGGCCAGCCACGAGTCGACTGTCGCGCTCAACGGCGTGGTGAGTACCCCGCCGTAGTCGACGATCAGCGCGTTCAGGCTCACAGCCTGGTTATCCGCACGTCGCGCGAGTGGCCCGCCAAGGCACGCGGCTCACCCACATCGGAGGTCACAGGTGCTAAGCAGCCGGTTCGCTGCTGCGCCTTGACCTGTGCGTTGGCGTGCAGTTCCTCGGGCAGGTAGACGGTCATCCGCGCCACGGCCGGCACTGTACGCCTGGGTAGACGTACAGATCTCATCGTTGCCTCCGCCGGCCGCGGACGGGCACGTCCGCCCCGCCCAGCTCGGCAGCCAGCTCGCGCAGAGCCAGGCGCAGCCGACTCTTCGGGGACACGTCGGCGAGAGTACGACCGGTGGCCAGCGCGGAGTCGGCCGCCTCCACGTCCTGCGGGAGGTACGTCGCCGTGCTGACGTTGGCGAAACGCTCCAGGGCGGCGGCGATCTCCCGCCGCGGATTCCCCGGTACGACGATCTTACGCACCCGGTTGACTACGACTCTCGGCCCGACCTCCGGCAGCAACTCCCGCAGCTCGGCCAGCGCTCGCACCGTGCGCTGCAGCGAGACCGGATCCGCGCCGCTGACGCACAACACCACATCGGCCTCGGCGAGGGTGGCCACGGTGGCGGCGTTGCGCCGAGGCGCGACCGAGTCGTAGCTGACCTCCTCGTCCTGCTCCAGGCAGAACCCGCAATCCACGACCGTGAACGACGCCAGCTGCCGGGCCGCCTCGAGGACCACCTCCAACGACGACGGACGCAGTTCGGGCCACCGGTCGGCGCGGGTGCTTCCGGTGAGTACCCGCAGCGACGGACGCACCGACCGAGCCAGCCGCGCCAGCGACGTCACATCGAGGGTGCCGTTGCCGGCCTGCCGGGCGGCTGCGGCCAGACCGGGCGACTCGTCCAGCAGACCCAGCACTTGGCCGACCGTGCCGCCGTAGACGTCGGCGTCGATCAGCAGCGACCCGACGCCGAGCCGGGCGGCCTCATCGGCCAGTCCCACAGCGACCGTCGTACGGCCCGGCGCGCCGGTCGGTCCCCAGACGGCGACCACGGTGCCCGGTCCCGCCGTCGGTACGACCGGTGGCTCCGGATCGCCCAAATCGGGCAGGGCGGCTCGCGGATCTCCGACGTCCTCCGGGGTGCGGCGCCCGCCCGGCGCTCCCCCGACCGCCTCGACCACCGCTGCCGCGATCAGCGCGACTCCGGAGTCGGCGGGCAGCACATGCCGTACGCCGAGCTGCCGCAGCCGCCGTTCGGAGTCTGCATCGCCAGGGTCCACCAGTCCCACGACGGCTACCCCTGCCGAGGTCAGCCGGCTCACCGACTCCCGGTCCAGCCGGCGCAGGTCGGCCGAGAGCAGGACGGCGCGAGCCGTCCCGGTGGAAGCGACAGACAGCAGATCGGCGAGGTCGACGCATCGGCGTACGACGGTGAGGCCGTGGTCGGAGGCGGCGAGGGCGCCCACCAGTTCGCTTTCCCACACCGCTCCGGTGACGGCGGTCAGGACGGGCAGGCTCATCAGCTGCTCGGAGCCGCCGCGGACGTGGTCGGCGCCGCCGCGGACGTGCTCGGAGCCGCCGCGGACGTGCTCGGGGCCGGTAGGCCGGGCGGCTCGGCCGGCACCGCTCGGTTCGCCGGCTCGCTCAAATCGTCCAGGATTGCCACTGCCAGTTCACGGCCGGCGATGGCGGCGAGCAGATCACCGGCCTCACCGCTCGGCACCGAGACGACCACCTGTCGCATGCCGCTACTCGCCGACAGCGCGCCCTGACTCCCACCGTCGATGGCCTGGACAGGGGCGGCAGCCAGCACCAGCCTGGTCGTGGTGGTGTCCCCACCGATGCCCTCGCCAGTGGCGTAGACGTCGATGAGTTGCCCGCGGTGCAGATCCAGCGGTACCGCCGTCGTCGGAACCGGTAGCGCGACCGAGACCCGGTCGGATTGCTCCCGTAGCGCGGAGGCCGGCAGCAGCTCACCGGCGCGCACCGGACGGTCGAGGATCTGCCCGGTCAGGACGGCGCTGCTGCTCAGGTAAGCCGCGCCGGAGTCGAACAGGCGGACCGGCACCGCCCGGACGTCCTCCGGCCGCAGCGTCGTACCGGCGGAGAGGTCCTGGGCGGCCGCCCACACCGACACCGACTGGTCGGCGGCCGAGACGATGCGGGCACCGACAAGGACGGAGACGAGGACGAGAAGAACCCCACCGATCAGGCGCAGATCGAGCCAGGATGGGCCCCGCAGGCGTCGTGGCCGGGGCGAGGCGGAGCCGGCGGACGTGGTCACGGGCTGTGGTGACGACATGCGGCTGATCGTGCCGCATCCGGCGTCGGACAGCGCGGGTTGTCCACAACCGGCGTTGGTCCAGCGCCTGTGGATACCACGACGGGTCACCGCCCGGTGCTGCCACACTGGACCCATTCCGTCACACCGATTGTCGGAGGACGTGAGGGGCGAGCATGCAAGCCGAGCGGTTCCTCACCCTCACCGACGTGGGCGAGATTCTGAACATCACGCCGGCGCAGACCTACGCACTGGTCCGGCGCCGCGAGCTTCGCGCGCTCAAGATCGGCGGGCGGGGGCAGTGGCGGGTCGAGCGCACCGAACTCGAGGCCTACATTCAACGGATGTACGACGAGACGGCGCGCTCCCTGCAGCGTGAGCGGGTCGACCAGGACGACCCGGCACTGGACTGAGCGAGCCGCCGGCTACTGCGTGCGGGTGACGAGCGCGATCGCGTCGATGACCACGGTGCGCACCGCGCGAACTGCTGCGTGCCGCCGCGGTTCACCAACAGGGTGCTCGGCCAGTTCGGCGTAATCGGCACCGACGCGGTCCAGCGTTCCGTCGAACGCCGTTCCGTCGGTCAGCAGCACCCGAACGCCGGCGCGGTCGGTGGCCAGTCCCCGCAGCGCCTTCCGGAGATCCAGCGCGTCCTCGACGAGGCCGCGGTCCCGGGCCGGCTCGGTCGCACTGCCGAGACCGCCTACCGCGCTGACGGCGGCGAGACTGACCAGGATCTCCGGTTCAGCGGCGGCTGCGAGCAGGAGCCAGCCGGTGCCCACGCGGCGCAGGGTGCCCGACACAGGGCCGGCGCCGCGGACTGTCAGGACGACAGTGTGGCCCTCGGCTGCCCGCAACCGGTCGGCCAGGCGTAGCCGACCCTGTTCGGCCCGGCTGCGATCGGCAACCTCCACATCGAAGTCCCGGGCAGCCGCAGCCGCTGCCTGCGCCTCAAGGTCGTCGAAGAGTCGGTCCCAGCGCACGGCTCACGGTGGACCTGCCGAGGGCTGAGGGTCAACCGGAGAAACGAGTCACCGATGCCCACCTACGTCTTGCCGGCATTGATTGCCTGTGTTTAAATACAAACAACATCAAACGCAGTTAAACGAGCACTAATGAGGCTGACATGGCCCACCGCTTAGCCGCAGCGTTGACCTTGCTGGGTCTGACGGCAGCAGTGCTGAGGTGGGTGGCCCCCAGTCCGGGAATTGCACTGACCGCAATGCGCCATCCGCAGGAGTGGATCGGCATGCACGGCGCCGAGTCGGCGATCCTGACTGTCGCCGTCGCCGCAAGCTGGTTGCTGCTCGGCTGGCTCACCCTCGGGCTGGCAGTCGGTCTGGTCGGCGAGCTACCCGGCGCCGCCGGCCGGGCCGCCCGCGCGCTAGCGAGCGTCGTGCTGCCCAGGGCCATCCGACAGGCAGTTGCCCTGACGTTGGGTGTCGGACTTGTGACCGCCACTGCCTCGGCGGCCGCTGCCGATCCGGGTTCAACCGGGTCAGGAAGCCCCGCGTCATCCACCAGTGTCGCCGTCGACTGGCCGGTCCAGCCGCCGTCCGCGCCCAGCTCCCCCGTGCTGCCGCCGCCTGCGCACGGCGGGCCGTCCGGCTCCGACGATCCGCCCGACGGTGTGGTTCTGGTCCGGCCCGGGGACTCACTCTGGGCGATCGCCGGCGTCCGGCTGGGGTCCGGGGCCACGCCCGCTCAGATCGCCGCGGCCGTGTCCGCCTGGTACCAGGTCAATCTGGCGGTCATCGGCCCTGACCCGGACCTCATCCACCCCGGTCAGCGCCTGGCTGTCCCGGCTGCTTCCCCTCCGACGACATGAGCACCGCTCCGATGCTCGCGCCCTACGTGCGCGCCGCCCCGCCGTACCAGCCGCCGTACGACGACGACGTCCCGCCGGCGGCGCTCCGGCTGGTCGGTGCCGGCAGCGACGAGCTCCCCTTCGAATCCCCTGGCGATGCTCCGCCGACCCCGCCGGCGCTGCCGCAGTTCCCTCTGCGCCGCCGCCTGCCGGACCCGGCGCCCTGGGCCAGGCAGTTCATCCAAGCTGCCCTGGAGACATTGAGCGGCCGGCGGCCGGTGGCGCAGCTGCAGCGCTGGAGCAGCCCGGCAGTGCTGATCGGGATCGATCGGGCCCGGCGCCGGGCCGAGCCCGGGATCAGCCAGCCCGTGATCGTCGTGCGGTCGATCCACGTCAGCGAGCCGGCCGACGCGGTAGCCGAGGTGTGTGCTGTCGTGTCCCGGCCGGACGCCGAGGGCCCGCGCTTTCGCGCGGTCGCCGCCCGGCTCGAGGGCCACAGCGGTCAGTGGCGCTGCGTCACACTGCAGATCGGCTGACGAGTCGACCCCTCGCAGCTACTCGTTGCCCGGGGCTCCGTGGCAGCGCTTGTACTTCTTGCCCGACCCGCAGTGGCACGGAGCGTTGCGGCTCGGCCCGCTGTTACCGGTCACGGTGGCGGTCTTGACCGCTGCCCGGCTCTTACGGGCCGGCTCCGGTGAGTCCAGCGTCGGCGCGGAGTACTGCAACACCTTGGGAACCGCTGGTTCGCCCAGCCCCTTCGCGGTCAGCTGCGGTGCTGCCTTGATCGTCGCCGCTGTCGCCGCCGGGGTCGGGGACACCGCCCGCACTGCCGCGGGTCGCTTGGCCTTCGCCGCGGTCTTGGCCGCGGTGACCGGGGCCCGGGCTCCGGCCGGCTGCTCGGCGGTGTCGGGCGTCGCCGCCTGCTCCGCGGCGACCAGGGCCGCATCGGCCGGCTCGGTCTCCGCAGCCGCCGCGTCGGTGGTGGGCTTGACGCTCACCTCGACGTTGAACAGGTAGCCGACGGACTCCTCCTTGATCCCGTCGAGCATGGCCGTGAACATCGTGAAACCTTCGCGGCCGTACTCGACGGCCGGGTCGCGCTGGGCCATCGCCCGCAGGTGGATTCCCTCGCGCAGGTAGTCCATCTCGTACAGATGCTCGCGCCACTTGCGGTCGAGCACGCTCAGCACGACCTTGCGCTCCAGCTCGCGCATCACCTCGGCGCCGAGCTCCTCCTCACGGGCGTCGTACGCCGAGTGCGCGTCACCGATGATCTCCTCCTGCAGGAGCTCGGTGGACAGCCCGGAACGCTCGCCGCCCACCTGCTCGAGCAGGTCCTCCTCGGTCAGCGAGACCGGGTACAGCGTCTTGAGCGCGGTCCACAGCTGGTCCAGGTCCCAGTCCTCCGGGTAACCGGCAGCGGTCGCACCGACCACGTAGTCACGGACGACGTCATCGAGCATGTGGCGGATCTGCTCGTGCAGGTCCGCGCCCTCGAGAACCCGGCGCCGCTCGCCGTAGATGACCTCACGCTGGCGGCTCATCACGTCGTCGTACTTCAGGACGTTCTTGCGGATCTCGAAGTTCTGCTGCTCAACCTGCGTCTGCGCCGACTTGATGGCCCGGCTGACCATCTTCGACTCGATCGGCTGGTCGTCGGGGATCTTCAGCGTGTTCATCATCACCTCGACCGCCGAGGAGTTGAACCGCTTCATCAGGTCGTCCGCCAGCGACAGGTAGAAGCGGGAAACCCCGGGGTCACCCTGCCGCCCGGACCGCCCGCGCAGCTGGTTGTCGATCCGGCGCGACTCGTGCCGCTCGGTGCCGAGCACGTACAGCCCACCGGCCTCGATCACCTCGTCGTGCTCCTCGGCGACCTGCTGCTCGGCCTTCTCAAGCGCCCCTGGCCAGGCCGCTTCGTATTCCTCCGGCGTCTCGCTGGGGACCAGTCCGGCCTTGTCCAGCTCGGCGTTGGCCATGAATTCCGCGTTGCCACCCAGCACGATGTCGGTGCCCCGGCCGGCCATGTTGGTAGCGACGGTGACCGCGCCCTTGCGCCCGGCCTGCGCGATGATCGCCGCCTCCTTGGCGTGGAACTTGGCGTTGAGCACCTCGTGCGGGATCCCCCGCTTGAGTAGCAGCCCGGCCAGCAGCTCCGACTTCTCCACGCTCGCCGTACCGCAGAGGATCGGCTGCCCGGCCTCGCTGCGCTCCTCGATGTCGTCGACAACTGCCTCGAACTTCGCCACCTCGGTCTTGTAGATCACGTCCGCCTCGTCCGCGCGGACCATCGGCCGGTTCGTCGGGATCGGCACGACGCCGAGGCCGTAGATCTGGGACAACTCAGCGGCCTCGGTCTGCGCCGTACCGGTCATCCCGGCGAGCTTGTCGTAGAGCCGGAAGTAGTTCTGCAGGGTGATCGTCGCAAGGGTCTGGTTCTCGTCCTTGATTTTGACCTTTTCCTTGGCCTCGATCGCCTGGTGCATGCCCTCGTTGTAGCGGCGGCCGGCGAGCACCCGGCCGGTGAACTCGTCCACGATGAGGACCTCGCCGTCGACGACGATGTAGTCCCTGTCCTTCTTGTAGAGCTCCTTCACCTTGAGCGCGTTCATCAGGTAACCGATCAACGGGGTGTTGACAGCCTCGTAGAGGTTCTCGATGCCGAGCTGGTCCTCGACGAACTCCACACCTTCCTCGGTGATGGCGACCGTGCGCTTGCCCTCCTCGACGTCGTAGTGCCGGTCTCGCTTCAGCAGCGGCGAGATCCGGGCGAACTCGGTGTACCACTTGGCGCTCTGCTCGGCCGGGCCGGAGATGATCAGCGGTGTCCGCGCCTCGTCGATCAGGATCGAGTCGACCTCGTCCACGATCGCGTAACGGTGCCCGCGCTGGACGAGCGCGTCCTTGCTCCAGGCCATGTTGTCGCGCAGGTAGTCGAACCCGAACTCGTTGTTCGTCCCGTACGTGATGTCGTGGTTGTACTGGTCGCGGCGGTGTGCCGGCGTCTCGTTCGCGAGGATGACACCGACGCTGAGCCCAAGGAAGCGGTGCACCCGGCCCATCCACTCCGAATCGCGCTTGGCCAGGTAGTCATTGACGGTGACGATGTGCACGCCGTTGCCGGGCAGGGCGTTGAGGTACGCCGGCAACGTCCCCGCCAGCGTCTTGCCCTCGCCCGTGCGCATCTCGGCGATGTTGCCGAGGTGCATGGCAGCGCCGCCCATCATCTGCACGTGGTAGTGCCGCTGCCCGAGCGTGCGCTTCGCCGCCTCCCGCACTGTCGCGTACGCCTCGGGCAGGATCTCGTCCAGCGTCTCCCCGTCGTCCAGCCGGGCCTTGAACTCGTCGGTCTTCGCCTTGAGCTCGGCGTCGGTGAGATCGGCGAAGTCGTCTTCGAGCGTGTCGATGTGGTTGGCGATGGCCTTGAGCCGGCGCAGGATCTTGCCCTCGCCGGCACGCAGGATTCGGTCGAATAGCACGGTGTCCGTTCAGCTCCTCGATCAGGACGGTCCCGGCCATCGTACGGCGCGCGCATGGGCGGGCCGGCCCGGTACAGGCAACTCCGGTGACAACGCACCGGCCGGTAGGAATGATCCCCGGATGACGCTGGACTTGACCGGAGTCGATCTGCTCACCGAGTCCGTGAGCACGCACCGGCTGCTGCTGCGTCCGTTCCGGGTCGATGACGCCGAGGCTGTCTGCCAGGCCTGCCAGGACGAGGACATCCAGCGGTGGGTGGTCGCCGTACCCTCGCCGTACACCCTCGACGATGCTCGGCACTTCGTCTCGGAACTGGCCTGGGAGGAGCGCCGTACCGGCACCGGCCTGCAGTTCGCGGTGGCCGAGCGCGGCTCCGGCCGAGTGGCCGCCTCGGTCGGGTTGATGCGGCTGCGGGCGTCGATCGGTGCAGAGATCGGGTACTGGGTTGCGCCGTGGGCGCGCGGCCACGGCTATGCCGCGGAGGCTACGGACGCACTTGCAGGGTGGGCGTTTCGGCATGGCCTGCACCGGGTGGTGCTGCTGATCGCGCCGGAGAACACGGGGAGCTGCCGCACAGCCGAGCGGGCCGGGTTCCGCCGCGAGGGCAGGCTGCGGGAGGCCGAAGTCGCCCGCCAGGGTGAGCGCCGCGACTTCGTCCTGTACGCCCGGCTCGCCACCGACCCGGGCCTGCGCGAGCCAGCCGGCCGACACGATGACCCGAAAACTGGTCACCAACGACACGCCCGAGGCACTGAAACGCGTCGCAAGTGACCAGTTCCTGCGGGCGAACCGCCCCTGTCGCAAGAGCACCTGCGAGGTGTATCCGTACCGCTGCCAACCCAAGCGGAGCAGGTACCGCTCGCGGGCGAGATCTCGAACGTGCTGCGCCCCCGTCGCGCTGCACCGCGCCGTCATACTCCACCAGCCCCGAAGGATGGCGCCGGTCAGGTGAGTGAACGAGCCCGAAGCCGGCAGCGCGCTCAGAGCAGGCGGCGGTCATCCGGGTGGACGACGCGCAGCCAGCGGAACCCGTACCCCTCAAGCATGATCTCGGCGGATCCGTTTTGGGCCACCGCGGTGCTGCCATGGCAGAGCAGGTCGACCAGGGTGGCGGAGGAGTCCAGGCCGGCCAGCGTGAGCGGGACGGTCAGCGGCTCCGGGCCGAGGTTGTGTACGGCGATCAGGCAGGCGCTGTCCCAGGTGCACGAGTGCGCCAGCACGGCGTCGTAGGGCTGCTCCAGCACCGCGAAACGGCCCCAGCCCAACTCGGGGCAGTCCCGGTAGCGCCGGATCAGCAAGGTCATGAAATGCAACAGGGAGTCCGGGTCGCGGCGCTGGGCGTCGACGTTGACGTGTTCCGGTGAGAACCCGCCCTCGACCACCGGACCGGCCAACCGTGACGGCGCGGCGGTGGAGAAGCCGCCATTCTTCTGCGCCGTCCATTGCATCGGCGTACGTACTGCCAGTCGACCCCCGGCCGCAAGGTTCTCGCCCATGCCGATCTCCTCGCCGTAGAAGAGGACCGGGGTACCCGGGAGGGAGAAGAGCAGGCTGTAGACCATGCGGATCCGGCGCGGGTCTCCGTTGAGCATCGGCGGGAGCCGACGTGTGAGCCCGCGGCCGTAGACCTGCATTTCAGGCTCGGGGCCGAAGGCATCGAAGACCTCCTGACGCTCGGCCTCGCTGAGCTTGTCCAACGTCAGCTCGTCATGGTTGCGCACGAACGTCGCCCACTGGCTGTCCGGAGACGTCGTCGGTCTGCTCAGCAGTGCCGAGGCCAGCGGCCGGGCGTCACGTCGGGCCAGGGACAGGTACATCTGCTGCATGGCGATGAAGTCGAACTGCATGGTCAGTTCGTCGCCGTCGGTGCCACCGAAGAATTTCAGTTGCTCCTCGTGGGGCAGGTTGACCTCACCGAGCAGCACTGCATCCCCGACGCGACGGCCCATGAACGATCGCAGCGCCCGGAGGTACTCGTGCGGTTCGGGGAAGCTGACCTCGCCACCGTCCACCCCGAGCGTCTCCAGGAAGAACGGAACGGCGTCCACCCGGAAACCGGACAACCCCATCTCCAACCAGAACCCCATGACTTTCGCGATCTCGTTGCGTACGGCGGGATTGGCCACGTTCAGGTCGGGCTGCTGTCGGTAGAAGCGGTGCAGGTAGTGCTGGCCGGCGCGCTCGTCGTAGGTCCAGACGCTGTCCTCCTGGTCCGGGAACGTCGGAGCGGTCTGGTCGGCCGGTGGCTCGTCCCGCCAGACGTAGTAGTCGCGGTACGGCGAGGAGCGGCTGGCCCGGGCCGAGCGGAACCACGGGTGCCGGTGCGAGGTGTGGTTCACGACGAGGTCGGCGATCACCCGCATGCCCCGATCCTTGGCTGTCCGGATCGCTTCGACGAGGTCGCCGTGAGTGCCCAGCCGGGAGTCCACACCGTAGAAGTCGGTGATGTCGTAGCCGTCGTCACGGTCGGGCGTCGGGTAGAACGGCATCAGCCACAGGCAGGTGACGCCGAGGCTGTTGAGGTAGTCGATCCGCTGGGCCAGGCCCTGCAGGTCTCCGGTGCCGTCGCCGTTCCAGTCCAGGAAGGTCTCGACGTCCAGGCAGTAGACGACGGCGGTCTTCCACCACAGGTCGCTGGTGTCGGAGACCCTCACGTCGCAACCTCCACGGTGACAGGATTCCGGGCTGTCACGTCGAGCTGTGGCAGCACCTTCGAGCCGAAGACATCGATGAACTCACGCTGGTCCTGACCGACGTGATGCAGGTAGATCTCGTCGAAGCCGATGTCCACCAGCCCGTGCAGCCACTGCGCGTGCCGGCCCGGATCGGCCGAGATGAGCACGGTGTCATGCATCGCCTCCGGTGGCACGTGCTTGGCTGCCTCGTCGAAGGTGCCGGCCGAATCAACGTCCCAGCACAGCGGTGGGGCGAACACGTTCGTGCGCCACTGGTCGTGCGCGATACGCAGCGCGGCGTCCTCGGTGGCCGCGTAGGACAGGTGCACCTGGACAGACAGGGTGCCCCTCCCGCCGGCGCCTCGGTAGGCCTCGACCATCGCCCGGAGCTTGTCAGCCGGCTGGGCGATAGTGACCAGACCATCAGCCCACCCCGCGACCCATCGAGCTGTCTGCAGGCTCACCGCCGCGCCGATCAGCGGCGGCGGCTGTTCGGGACGAGTCCACAGCCGGGCGCGGTCGACGGTGACCAACCCGTCATGGCTGACCTCCTCGCCGGCGAAGAGCGCCCGGATCACCTCCACGCATTCGCCCAGCCGGGCGTTGCGCACATCCTTGCGCGGCCAGGCGGCACCGGTGATGTGCTCGTTGGATGCCTCGCCGCTGCCCAGTGCCACCCAGAACCGGCCCGGGTACATCGCCTCCAGGGTCGCGGCCGCCTGCGCGATGATCGCCGGGTGATAGCGCTGGCCGGGAGCGTTGACCACGCCGAAGGGCAGGCTGGTCGCCTGCAGGGCTGCACCCAGCCACGACCAGGCGAAGGCCGAATGCCCCTGCCGTTCGCTCCACGGAGAATAGTGATCCGAGCACATCGCGGCGGTGAAGCCGGCCTCTTCCGCGGCCCGCACGGCCTCAAGCAGCACCGCAGGGTGGATCTGCTCGTGCGACGCATGGAGCCCGACGACAGTCATGGCGCGAGGCGGATCACACCGTAGTCGTATCCCTTGCGCCGGTAGACGACGCTGGCCCGGTCGGTGTCCTTGCACAGGAAGAGAAAGAAATCGTGGCCGACGAGCTCCATCTCCAATAGCGCCTGGTCGATGGTCATCGGCTCGCTGGGGTGCTCTTTCTCGCGCACGATCTGTCCCGGCGCATGATCGTCGGGGCTCAGCCCGTCCGGGGCATACCCATCCCCACCGCCGCCGGGTTCGGCGTCGACGGGCAACTCCTCGAGCAGCGCGGTCACGGTGTCCCCGGTCGCCGCGTGGACCGACGTCGGCGTGTGCCGGCCGTGGTGCACCCGCCGCCGGTCGGCACCTCGGCGCAGGCGGGCCTCGAGCTTGGCTACCGCATTGTCCAGGGCGGAGTAGAAGTCCGCTGCGCAGGCCTCGGAGCGCACCACGGGGCCGCGCGAGGTGCAGGTGATCTCCACCCGCTGACAGGCATCTGATTGACGACGGTTCTTCTCGTGAGTGAGCTCGACATCCACGCCGATCAGCTTGTGGTCGTACCGCTCGATCCGGCTCAGCTTGTCGGCCACATGCTGGCGATAGTGGTCCGGCACCTCGACGTTGCGTCCCCGGACGACGATATTCATCTGTTGCCTCGAGCAACGGTGTCCATACGTTCGCCTCCAGTCCCACTGTGCTGGTCCCCCGACGCTAGTCCCTCGGCTCTCACCCGGACAGTCGATCTCCGCTCCGTCGGGTTGTTCCGGCAACCGCCGCGGCGCTGACCTGCAATCCCATCTCGCCCAGCGCCAGCGCGCACCGGGTGAGGGTCGTCCCCGTCGTCACCACGTCATCCACCAGGACGACGCAGGCGCCGGCGGCCAGCCGCCGGGTGTTCGCGCCGGCCGCGAACACCCCGTCCAGGTTGCGGGCCCGCTCGGCGGCGCTCAGCCCGGCGGAGTCCTGCGGCGTACGCAGCAGCCGCAACGCCGGCAACACTGTGACCGGGCGTCCGGCCCGTTGCAGTTCGACGGTCGTACGCCGTGCCAGCAGGCGCATGTGGTCACCGCCCCTGCGCCGCACGGCAGCTCGGGTCGAGGGCACCGGCACGAGCAGCACGGCACCTGATCCGGGCGCCGCAGCCGCGACGGCACCGGCAAGCGCGGCTCCCAGCAGCGGCAACAGGTCACTCCGCCCGCGCTCCTTGACTGCGAGCACCGCAGAGCGCAGCACCGCGTCGTACCGACCCGCCACCCACGTCGGGGGGAATCGTGGCGGGCACGGGTCCGGAGTAAAGGCGCGTGGCTCGCCGGTCGCAGCCCAGCACGTGACACACACGGTGTCGCCCGGCCGACAGCATCCCAGGCACGACCGCGGCAAGGCCAGATCGGTCACCGCCGCGGCCAGCAACGTCAGGAGCCTGGTCACCACTCGACAATCACCGATGTCAGGCCGCGGCGACAGTCTTCCTGCGGGTCTGTGGACTCCCGATCAGCCTGGGTAGAACGGGGCAGTTCCGGGGAAGAACGGCTCCCCCCGCACCAGCGTGGTCCACGTCGTGTCGTCCAGTTGGTACATCGTCCCGCCCGCCGAGGCGAGCGCGGGTCGCCCCGGAGCGGCGGCGATGCCCGTGGCCTCGTCCGGCAGATTATCCAGTGGCTGCGCCGTCAGCACCGCGCCATCGATGGAAACCAGCCACGGCTTGCTGCGGCCGTCGGCCGGGTCGGTGGCCAGGAAGAGAAGCTGGGTCGCTGTCGCCCACGCGACGTCGACGACGTCGCGCAGACCGGTCCGCAGCGGCATGAACCCGGACAGCTGCACCGTCGAGCCGCTGCGGGCGACGCGGGCGACGTACAGGCTGGACACGCCGGCTCCGCCGGCCACGACGGCCACCCGCGTGCCGTCGCGGGACATCTGCAGCGAGCGGATCGGACCGCGGTCACCGAGATCGGATGTCGTGACGACCTGCGGCAGTGCACCGGAGGGAACCCGTACCACCTCGCGGCCGTCCCGGACCGTCCACACCTCCTGGCTCGGTTCCACCCACGTCGGCGGGGTGAAGGACCGGCCGGTGAGGACCGGCGCGAGCACCCCGCCGTAGTCACCGATCAACAGAGTGGATCCGGTCGAGGAGTCGCTCACGCCGGCCAGCCTGGTCTGCTCCGCCGACGCGCCGGCGGACGTCAGGGCATAAGCGCCCTCACCCGCCGGACCGGGTACCGGCCGGCCGTCGACGGTCCGCACCGCGCCTTCGGCGATGTAGTGCCCGACCAAGTCGGCAGGAACGAAGTCCGGATCATAGGACTGCCAGTTGTCGCTTCCCTGAATCGCCCCCGCCCCCGGGACGGTCAGCGGCTCGCCGTCGCTGCGCAGGGTCAACTGGGTGATGGACAGCTGCTTCAGGGTCCAGATCAGCTGGGCCGACAGTCGCTGGAGGGACGCCGGACTTCGCTCCCCGAGGCCGGTCAGGTTGACCTCGATGTCGCGGACCTCCTGGACGTTGCTGGCCAGTCCCACATCCGGGCCGAACTCGGTGGTCACCGCCGGGGCAAGGAACGGCGACGGCCCATCCAGCAGCTTCTCGACCAAGGAGTTGGCACGGGCGACCGACCCGGACAGCAGGAACCGGGGATCGGGGACGACCTTCGTCCCGGTCGGATCCAGGAAGTAGAGGTTGTACTGCACGTATGCCCGGCGGAAGTCCTCGACGCGGAGGATCACACCCGGTGGTGGGTTGTCGATGCGCCACTGCCCGTCGACTCGCACCAGGCTGAGCACCTGCCGCAGTTCCTCGTCGAAACTCGTGTACACGCCGTCTGCGTCGACCCGTCCGACGATCCGCCCGGTGAGCGTCACCTGAGCCCCGTCGGGGGTCGGTACGGCGGCGAAGTTCCGCTCGATCACCGTCACCCCGGCGTCGTCGGTCCAGTCCTCCGCGGCCTGCGGGGACAGGTACTGCCGTGCCACCGGACGGCTGCGGGCGTTGCTCGCCGACGCGGCGAGGAAGCCGCGGACCACCTCGTCGGGCTGCTGACCCGCCCTCGGCGCCAGCGCCTCGATCTCACCGCCGGGGTCGACCAGGGAGCCGTCGTCGACGACTGTGACCGGGATCGGATCGGAACCGGCCGGGATACCGACGCATCCGGACAGGGTCACGGCCAGGACGCCGGCAACGGCCGCAACCGCCGCCCTGGCACGGCGCATCATGCGCGTTCCCCTGCGGTGGTGGCGGGCAGACGCGGCTGCGGGGAGAGCGGGAGCGGTGAGTGGGTGAGTTCAGCGCCGGACCTGATCGGCAGGGTCAGCCGGAACTGCGCCCCGTGCCCGGGTTCCCCCCATGCCTGCAGCCAGCCGCCGTGCAGACGCGCGTCCTCGAGGCTGATCGACAATCCCAGGCCGGTGCCGCCGAGGCCCTTGCTCCGGGACGGATCGGCCCGCCAGAACCGGCTGAAGACCTGGGCAGCCTCGCCCGGCTTGAGCCCGATGCCGTGGTCGCGGACGGTGATGGCCGCGGCATGCCCGTCGCCCGCGACTGCGATTTCGACGGGCAGCCCCTCCCCGTGCTCGACTGCATTGACGATCAGGTTGCGGACTATGCGCTCGACGCGGCGCGGATCGGCCTCGGCCATCACCACCGGCCCCCCGACAGCAACGACCAACTCGCTTCCCTGCCGAGCAGCTACCGAATGGGTGGCCGCGCAGACCCGGTCCACCAGGGCCCGCAGGTCGGTGGGCTCCGCCTCGAGCACCGCCGCCCCGGCGTCGTACCGGCTGATCTCGAGCAGGTCGTTCAACAGCGCTTCGAAGCGGTTCACCTCGGCCTGCAGCAGTTCGGTGGAGCGGGCAACAGCCGGCGGGAAGTCCTCCCGGGAGGCGTACAGCACGTCCGCTGCCATCCGGACCGTCGTCAGCGGCGTGCGCAATTCGTGTGACACGTCGCTGGTGAAGCGCTGCTGCAGCCGGGACAGCTGCTCCAGCTGCCGGATCTGCAGCTGCAGGCTCGCGGCCATGTCGTTGAAACTGGTGGCCAGGACAGCCAGGTCGTCCTCGCCACGAACTCTCATCCGATCCTCCAGCCGCCCCGATGCCAGCCGTTCGGCCGTCCTGGCGGCGTCGCGCACCGGCCGGACGACGAGCCGGGCGACCGTCGCCCCGATCCCCCCGACGAGCAGCACCAGTGCGATCCCCGAGAGCAGGACAGTGCCCTGGATCAGGGCCAGGCTGGTCTCCTCCTGATCCAGCGGGAACAGGTAGTACAGCTCGAAGTCGTCGATGCTGCTCGGGATCGGCGAACCGACGAGCAATGCCTTGCCGGAGCCGCCGTCGCCGAAGTCCACGGTGGCCAACTGGTAGCTCTGCACTCCGCCCTGCACCTCGGCACGCAACTCCGGCGGAACGCTCAGTGCCAGCGAGTTCAGCCGGGCTATCGGAATCGCGTCGTCGCCGACCCCGACGAACATCACGACGTCGAACCGACCGGCCGGACCACCGCGTTCGGCGAGTTGCTGCCGGGTGCGGTCCAGCGTGGTTCGCACGTCGTCACCGTTGATCGCATCCACCGCCGCCAGCTGCGATTCGGCGTACTGCAGCCCGTTGATGGACTGGGCGATCGCCGCTGTCCGCTTGACCTTGAGAATCTGGTCGCGAATCTGGGTCAGCAGGATCAGGCCGATCACGATGACCACAACGCCGCACAAGAGCACGGTCGTCACCGTGACCCGCTGCTGCAGGGACCGCCGCCAACGCCGGCGGACGCTCGCCGGTGCCGCGTGGAGGCGGGCGCGCCGCTCCGGCAACTCGCCGCTGACCCGCCCGGTCAGGTCTCGCATGTGTTACTGGGATCCGGCCCGGTAGCCCACGCCGCGCACAGTCAGGACCACCGTAGGGTTCTCCGGGTCGAGTTCGACCTTCGACCGCAACCGCTGCACGTGCACGTTCACCAGGCGGGTGTCCGCGGCGTGGCGGTATCCCCACACCTGCTCGAGCAGTGCCTCACGGGTGAAGACTTGCTGCGGCTTGCGGCCCAGCGCCACCAGGAGGTCGAACTCCAATGGGGTCAGGGCGATCGGCTCGCCGTCGCGGGTCACCTGATGACCGAGCACGTCGATGTCGAGATCACCGATGGAGAGGTTTTCCGCCTGCTCACTCTCACCGCGGCGCAGCTGGGCGCGGACCCGGGCGATCAGTTCCTTCGGTTTGAACGGCTTGACCACGTAGTCGTCGGCACCCGATTCCAGGCCCAGCACGATGTCGATGGTGTCGGACTTGGCGGTGAGCATCACGATGGGGACCAGCGACTCGGCGCGGATCGCCCGGCACACGTCGATGCCGTTCGCGCCGGGCAGCATGAGGTCCAACAGGACCAGGTCGGGTCGGACGTCGCGGAAGGCGGTCACCGCCCGCAGGCCGTCCGCGACGAACGACGGCTCGAAGCCCTCGCCCCGCAGCACGATGCCGAGCATCTCCGCCAGAGCCGGATCGTCGTCGACCACGAGTACGCGCCCCTTCATGCGCCCATCGTCCCACTACCGAAGGTCATGCAGGGCCCGTCCGGGCGGCGAGTCCAACTCGGCCAGGCCGATCGAGGCGGCGGCGAGGACGACGTCACCGGCGATGTGGACCGTCTCCCGCTCGGCGGTCTCCAGATCTATCCGCTCGTACGCCGACACCTCCACGACGCCGAGGTCGGCCCGGTGCGAGTCGGTACCGGTGAGCCGCCACTGCTGGTCGAGGCGACGTGCTCCCAACACATCCGACAGCTCGACGAGCCGGACCCGCAGCGGCTCCCCGGTTCGGGGCACCAACGCTGCGGTGGCGACGAGGAACGCCGGACTGACGCCGGTGAACCCTTGCGCCTGCTCACGTTCCTCACGCGCCTCGGCAGCGTTGGTGTCGCCGGGACGGCGTACCCAAAGCAGCTCCCGGCCACTGACGCCCCCGCGCACCGACCAACCGCCTGAGCGAACGGACACCCGCAGCTGAAGGCCACCGACACCCAACGTCAGGTCCACCGAACCGACGTCGCGACCGTCCGGTGTGGACAGCTCTGAGACGTAGCGCCACCCGGAACCGCCTGCCGCGCAGCGAAACCGCTCCAGCAGCCGCACGACACCACCGGCTCCGAGGTGCTCGTATGTGCCGGCTGGCATGTCTCAGCCGCCGTTGCGCCAGGACGTCAGGTAGGCCTCCTGCGCCGGGTCCAGCGTGTCGATGCGCACGCCCATGGCCGCCAGCTGCAGCATCGCGAGCCCGTAGTCGATCTCTGCCGGTACGTCGTACACCCCTGGGAGCAGGGCGGCGGCGTTAATGGCGAGCCATTCCACGCACAGCGCCTGGCCGGCGAAGCTCATGTCCATCACCGCAGGGGGATGGCCCTCCGCGGCAGCAAGGTTCACCAGCCGCCCCTCGGCGAGCACGAGCAGCCGCCGGCCGTCAGCCATCAGGTATTCGTCCACATGCGGACGGATCCCGGCCCTCATGTCGACGCACCGTGCGCGCAGCCAGGCGACGTCGATCTCCAAGTCGAAGTGCCCGCTGTTCGCCAGGATCGCGTTGTCCTTCATGGTCGCGAAGTGCGGCTCTGCCAGTACGCCGCGGCTGCCGGTCACGGTGACGAACACGTCACCCTCAGCGGCAGCCTCGCGCATGGGCAGTACGCGGAAGCCGGCCATGACGGCCTCCAGCGCCCGGGCCGGGTCGACCTCGGTGACGATGACGCTGGCGCCCAGCCCGCGCGCCCGGTCGGCAACCCCCTTGCCGCAGTTGCCGTATCCGGCGACGACAACGGTCCGCCCGGCCAGCAGGACGTTCGTCGAGCGGATGATGGCGTCCACTGTGGACTGTCCGGTGCCGTGCCGATTCGCGAAGCTCTGCTGGATTCTGCTGTCGTTGACTGCGACCACCGGGAAGGAAAGGGCTGACTCCGCCGCCATTGCGCGCAGCCGCAGAACGCCGGTTGTCGTCTGTTCGCAGCCACCACGCACGTCCGGCAACAGGTCACGATGCGTCGTGTGCAGTCGGCCTACCAGGTCGCAACCGTCGTCCAGCACGAGTTGAGGTGCGGCGGCCAGTGCCAGTTCAAGATGCCGATCGTAGGTCACCCGGTCCGCGCCACGCCGCGCGTGGACGTCGATACCGAAGCGGTGCACCAGGGCCGCGGCGATGTCGTCCTGGGTCGACAGCGGGTTAGCCGCTGCCAGATGCAGGTGCGCCCCGCCGGCTTTGAGTACCAACATCAGGTTGGCTGTCTCCGGGGTGACGTGCAGTGCCGCGACGACCCGCAGCCCGTCCAGCGGCCGGTCGCGTTCAAAGCGCTCTTTGATCTGCGCCAGGGCGGGCATGGCGCGTTGCGCCCAGACGAGGCGGAGGAGCCCCTGATCGCTCAGGGACTCCTCCGCCGTGCTCATCAGAAGTGCGACCGCTCAGTAGCGGTAGGCGTCTGACTTGTAGGGACCGGCCACGTCCACCCCGATGTACTCGGCCTGCTCCTTGCTGAGTGTCGTGAGCTTGACGCCGAGCGCGTCCAGGTGCATCCGCGCGACCTTCTCGTCGAGCTGCTTGGACAGCACGTAGACCTGCTTGTCGTACTCGTCGTTCTTGGTGAACAGCTCGATCTGAGCGATCGTCTGGTTGGAGAACGAGTTGCTCATGACGAAGCTCGGGTGGCCGGTCGCGTTGCCGAGGTTGAGCAGGCGGCCCTCGGACAGCACCACGATGGAGTGACCGTCGGGGAATACCCACTCGTCGACCTGCGGCTTGACCTTGATCCGGGTGGCGCCGGCGGACTTCGGCAGCCCGGCGATGTCGATCTCGTTGTCGAAGTGGCCGATGTTGCCGACGATCGCACCCTGCTTCATCCGGGCCATGGCCGCCGCGGTGATGATGTCCTTGTTGCCGGTGGCGGTGACGAAGATGTCGGCGGTCTCGACGACGTCCTCGAGGGTGGCGACCTGGTAGCCCTCCATCGCCGCCTGCAACGCGCAGATGGGGTCGATCTCGGTGACGATCACCCGGGCACCCTGGCCGCGCAGCGACTCCGCGCAGCCCTTGCCCACATCGCCGTACCCGAAGACCACCGCGACCTTGCCGCCGATCATCACGTCGGTGGCGCGGTTGATGCCGTCGATCAGCGAGTGCCGGCAGCCGTAAAGGTTGTCGAACTTGCTCTTGGTCACCGAGTCGTTGACGTTGATCGCCGGGAAGAGCAGGTCGCCGGTCTTGGCCAGCTCGTACAGCCGGAGCACTCCGGTCGTCGTCTCCTCGGTGACGCCCTTGATGCCGGCGGCGACATTCGTCCAGCGCTGCGGGTCCTCCGTGAGTGACTCCGCCAGCATGGTGAGGAAGACCTCGAACTCCTCGGTCTCGGCGGTGTCCGCGTTCGGAACGACGCCTGCCTTCTCGTACGACGCGCCCCGGTGCACGAGCATTGTTGCGTCGCCACCGTCATCGAGAATCATGTTCGGGCCGGTGTGGCCGCCCTGCCCGTCCGGCCAGAGCAGCGCCTGCTTGGTGCACCACCAGTACTCCGGCAGCGTCTCGCCCTTCCAAGCGAAGACCGGGATGCCGGCGGGGCGCTCCGGCGTACCGTCCGGCCCGACGGCCACGGCGGCCGCGGCGTGGTCCTGGGTGGAGAAGATGTTGCAGCTCGCCCAGCGCACCTCGGCGCCCAGGGACGTCAGCGTCTCGATCAGCACCGCGGTCTGCACGGTCATGTGCAGCGAGCCCGTGATCCGCGCGCCGGACAGCGGCTGTGCGTCGGCGTACTCCGCCCGGATGGTCATCAGACCGGGCATCTCGTGCTCGGCCAGTTGGATCTCCTTGCGGCCGAAGGCTGCGAGCGAGAGCTCGGCGACCTGGTAGTCGGTCCCGATCGTTTGCGTCATGTACGTCTCCTACTTCTCGGTGTGGGTGAGCAGGCGCTCGTGTTTCTCTTGCTCGAAACGCAGCCAGTC
Organism: Geodermatophilaceae bacterium; assembly: GCA_013695685.1. Classification (GTDB taxonomy): domain Bacteria; phylum Actinomycetota; class Actinomycetes; order Mycobacteriales; family Geodermatophilaceae; genus JACCTY01. The sequence continues at coordinate 31,550 of JACCZY010000177.1, forward strand.
GGTGACCGGTGGCTCCTCCGGCCGGGCCGGCCGGGTGGCGAACCACTCCCCGACGGCGGCAGCGGCTTCCGGCTCGGACCGGAGCCGTGCCATGAAGGCGAGCTCGGCCAAGCCGATGTCATACGTCGTCACGAGATCGCGCAAGGTGCGCAGTCGCTCGACCTGGGCTGGACCGTAGAGCCGGTACCCACCCTCGGAGCGACGGGGTGCGACCAGCCCGGAGTGCTCGATGTAGCGCAGCATCCGTGCCGACCAACCTGTGGTCTGCGCCGCCTCGGCGATGGTCAGTACGTCCACCCCGATAGGCTACCACGCTCGTGTCAATCATTCACGTCACGCCTGCAGACCTTGGCACGGATGTGTCAACTTGCAGCTAGCCCCGGGACAGCCCCGTCGTCGCGCGGTAGACACCGCCCGTGCCGGTGACCGCGACCGGCTCGCCGGAGGGAACGAAGACCGACTGTCCTCGACCAAGCGGTTCCGGCACACCGTCACCCCTCAGGCTCAGTGCACCGTCGGTGCACAGCAGGATCTGCGGCCCCCGGACCTCGCTGGTGACCGGCCCGCTGCCGTCGAGTTCGGCGCGGGCCAGGGCGAAGCCTGCGGCCGGTGTCGGATACCGCGACCAGCCCGCCTCGTCCGGCTGACCATCGAGGATCTCGGGTACGCCGCCGCGCACCTCGAGGACCGCCATGAGTTCCGGTACGTCGACGTGCTTCGGGGTGAGCCCGCCCCGCAGGACGTTGTCCGAGGTTGTCATGATCTCGACGCCCACTCCGCGCAGGTAGGCGTGCAGCCGCCCGGGCGGCAGGTACGTCGCCTGACCGGGGCGCAGCTGGATCAGGTTGAGCAAGAGGGAGACGACCACTCCCGGATCCTCCGGGTATCGCTCGGCAAGCTCGGCGGCGCACAGGTACGACGGTGCGAACGGGCTGCCCTCCTCCGCGCGGCGACGGGAGGCGGCCAGCACGGCGGCGACCAGGTCTCCCGGAGCCGCAGCGTCCAGGATCGCGCAGACCAACCCTGCCAGTTCCCCGGGTCCAGGCAACCGGAGCTCGGGGACGCCCAGTTCGCCGAGCAGTGCCTGGATCTCCTTGATCGGTCGCAGCCCGCAGAGCGCATCGAACGGGGTCAACGCGCAGATCAACTCGGGCTTGTGATGGGGATCGCGGTAAGTGCGGCGGGGGTCGTCGTGGGCGATCCCCCGGTCCTGCTCCTCGGCGAAGCCGGCCGCGGCGCGGTCAGCGTCCGGGTGCGCCTGCAGCGACAGGGGTTGGTCCACGGCCAGGACCTTGAGCAGGAACGGCAGCCGCGGGCCGAAAGCCTCCAGTCCATCCGCTCCGAGCAACCCGCGAGGGTCGGCGTCGATCATGTCGACCAGCGAGCGCTCCGCGCCGTCGCAAATTACTCGGGACGGAACAGCTGGATGTGCGCCGAGCCAGAGTTCGGCCTGCGGTTCGGCCGAGGGCACCTGCTCCCCCAGCAGTTCGGCGATAGCCGACCGGGATCCCCAAGCGTAGCTCTGGATGGGGTTGACCAGCCGGTACATGCTAGGACCATAACCATCAGACGAGGTGCGGTTCCGTGGGGCAGCTCTCCGGTTCGACGTTCGGCTTCGGCGGCCTGCCCGGCGGAGTCGACCAGGCGATCGTGGGTGGCCTCGGTCCACCAGGAACGGCCCGAGTGGTGATCGCCGGGCCGGGCAGGGCGAGCCGGGACGCGGTGCCGGCGGAGTGCGGCCCGGGGAACGGTTGTTCGGGCAGATCTTCCCGGACATCGGCGACGAGCCGATATCAGGGATCAACTTCCGCATCACCCCCGTGCTCGTCCCCGGCCCCTTGCCGGTGTCGATGTCAGCCGCTTGACCCACCCCCGCAGGATGTCCGGGTTCATCAGGGCGTGGGTGCCTTGGGGACCGAGCCGCGTACCCACGGTGCTCGCCCGCTCCTCGGCTACCCGTAGATGTGGCGTGTCCGAATCGGCGACTATCGCGTGATCTACGCCACCAAGGACGCCGAACTCGTCGGCAGCACCTAGGCGCCCCCACGGACGTCGGGGGCACCGAGCCGGGCGGCGTCGGCGGTGCTGTCGTCGGGCATCCGTTGTGATTCCCGCTCGGCAGCCACCCGGGCGCGGTAGTGCTCGAGCTCTCGTGCCCGCACAGCAGCCGACCAGCCCAGCACCGCCGCCATCAGGTCAGCGACCCGCTCGGCAGACTCCAGGCCGCGGTGCGGCGTCTGCACCGAGATGCGGGTGCGCCGGGTCAGCACATCGTCGAGGTGCAGGGCGCCCTCGGCGAGGGCGGCGTAGTGGACCTCGACGGCCAGGTGGTCCGTGGCGCCCGGCAGCGGCTGGGCCAGGTCCGGTGGGTCAGCGGTGAGCTCGAGCAGCTCCCCCGCCCGGTCGCCGTACCGGTGCAACAGTCGCTCCACAGTGGACAGCGCCAGCTCGTGCCGCTGGGCGAGGAGGCTCCGGTCGGCCCACGCGGCAGCGAAGCGTCGGGCACCGACCAGGGGCAGCCGTGCGGTCCGGCTGGCGGGGATGCCGGTCATGGCTGCGGTGGCGGCGTCGACGGCGTCCGCGGCCATGACCCGGTATGTCGTGTACTTCCCGCCGGCCACCAGCACCAACCCGGGAGCCGGCGTGACGACCGCATGCTCTCGGGACAGCCGGCTCGTGGCATCCGATTCGCCGGCCAGCAGCGGTCGCAGACCGGCGTACACGCCCTCGATGTCGGAACGGCCCAGCGGGCGGGCGAGAACCCGGTTCAGCTGCCCGAGCAGGTAGTCGATGTCGGCGGAGCTGGCCGCCGGGTGCGCCCGGTCCAGGTTCCAGTCGGTGTCGGTGGTCCCGATGATCCAGTGCGACTCCCAGGGGATCACGAACAGCACGCTCGTCTCGGTCCGCAGGATCAAGCCGGTCTCACCCGCCAGCCGGTCCCGCCCGACCACGAGGTGCACACCCTTGGATGCCCGTACCCGCAGGCTCATCGGGCC
>JACCZY010000184.1 GCA_013695685.1 Geodermatophilaceae bacterium
GCGCTGGGCTGGCGCTGGGTTGCCTGCGCGTGCTGGCCCGCTCACGGGGGACGGCGCAGGCAGAACCGGCAGCACTGTAGGGTTGCGACCGCATCAGGGGCTGTGGCGCAGCTGGTAGCGCACCACACTGGCAGTGTGGGGGTCCGGGGGTCGAGTCCCCTCAGCTCCCCCCGAGAAAGTGGCATCTGACCAGGGCTTTTCTGTTTCCTGGGTTCGGACTCGGGGGGCCGGATGCCCTCCAGTCCGCACTCAGTCCGCAAGAAGTCCGCACGAGGTTCGCGAGCCGTGCCCCGGTGCACGGTTCGCGGCGTCGAGGAAGACGATCTGTGGATGTTGCCTTCGAAAGCGGCGCACGGCGCCGACGACTTTGCGAAGTACCTCAAGGTTGAGCCAGTTCGTAGTCATCGAGGTAGGTGACTACTGCAAACTAGCTCACAAATGAGCTACTATGCAGCTGTGGCCGCCGCACGTACCGCGACAAGGCTGGCCGACCTCGCGGAGTCGCAAGGGGGACTCCTCACGCGTCGTCAGGCCGAGGCCAGCGGGGTCTCACCGGCGACCATCACCCGGCTGGCCCGCAGCGGTGCCCTTGACCGCGTGGCGCATGGCGTCTACCGGTTCGCCGGCGCGCCCCCTCCAGGTCACCAGGAGCTCCGCGCCGCATGGCTTCAGCTCGCTCCGGACACCCCAGGCTGGGAGCGCCGCCCTGAACAGGGCGTCGTCTCGCACCGCTCGGCCGCAGCGCTCCACGGCCTCGGCCACCTGCCGGCGGACAACCACGACTTCATCCTTCCGGGCCGACGGCAGACCCGCCGACCCGACGTTCGCCTTCACGTCGGCCGACTCACGGATGCCGAGTGGAACTTCCTGGCCGGCCTGCCGGTGACTCGCCCGTCCCGGATCGCGGCGGACCTGCTCGGCGAGCGAGAGGACCCCGCGGCGGTGGCCCACGTCGTCACGGACGCCATCGGAGCGGGACACGACTACCCGAGCACGTTCGCGCAGACCCTGGCTCAGCATGCCGCACAGTTCGGCCTCCGCCGTGGTGACGGCGTGGCGGTCCTCCGTTGGCTGTTCGGACTCGTTGGTGACAGGCGAACCGCTGAGTGGCTCGCCGAGGCAGCTTCACCAGCCGCGCTGTCGGCGCAGAGCGCGCAATGACCCAGCGGAGTGGCTACGCCAGCCCCGCAGCGTTCCGGCGGGCTGTCACGGACCGCCTCAGGGCCAACGCGGTGGAGAGCAAGTGGAGCCTGGCCCAACTCCAACGACAACTGGCGTACGACCGATTCCTGGAACGTCTTTACCTGCTCGATGACGGCTGGATCGTCAAGGGCGCCATAGCCCTGCTGGCGCGCGACCTGGGCGCGCGAGCCACCATCGATGTGGACGTCTACCGGGAGAGTGCCACCCAGGCGGCCGAAGCCGATCTCCGCGCGGCGGTCGGTGCGGACCTCGGCGACTGGTTCCACTTCGAGATCGGGCCTGGCCGCACCATCGGCGAAGGGGAGAACGGCGTCCGCCTCCCGGTGACCGCGTTCGTCGGGACCGCACCGTGGGCGAGCTTCCACGTGGATCTCGTCGGAGCGGACCTGCGGATGACCGGCGAGCCAGAACCAGTCCCACCGATCGCCCAACTCACCATGCCCGACCTGCAGCAGCAGGGCTACCGCGCCTACCCGCTCGCCGACCACCTGGCCGACAAGGTGGTGGCGACCTTCCAGCGGTACGGGCCGCAACAGCTGCCGTCCACCCGGTTCAAGGACCTCATCGACCTGGTCAGCATCGTGCGCGGCGCAGAGCTGGACGCCGACATCACCCGCCGGGCAGTCGTGAGCGAGGCAGAACGGCGAGACGTCAGCCTGCCGACCCGGTTCCTGATCCCGGATCGGAGGCTGTGGGTGCCAGGCTACGCAGCGGAGGCGCGGAGATCGTTCCTGCCCAGGGCGGCGGCACTCGATGACGCGCTCGCCGAGGTCGCCGTCTGCCTCGACCCGCTGATGGACGGAACGGCCGTCGGCACGTGGCGCCCCGGCAAGGGCAGGTGGGAGCCAGATCCCAGCTGAGGAGTCCTGCGCGACGGTTTGCCGGAGCTGCGGCTAACCAGCCGGTTGGTTGGCCGGCTGGCGCGGCAGGGTGATCACGTGGCCGCCGGCCGGCTGCCGCTGGCGCGCCGAACGCTCGCGTGCCGCGCGGGCAGCAGCATCCAAGCGGTCGGCTACGGCGTCGAGGTCGTCGTCGAACAGGCCGGAGTACACGTCGAGGGTCATCGCCGCGCTGGCGTGTCCCAACATCCGCTGTACGGCCTTGACGTTGGCA